>NZ_CP054719.1:1043483-1391311 GCF_014896945.1 Candidatus Bodocaedibacter vickermanii | reverse complement strand
AGGAGCTCCCAAAAACTTTAGACAAAATAAAAGGCACCACTAATGGCGCCTGTAATTATATAAGGAACAACAAAAACTTAAAATTAAGCAAGCGCTTTAATACGATCTGACAAGCGTGATAATTTACGAGAAACTGTATTCTTGTGCAGTAACCCTTTAGTAATACCCTTCATTGCTTCTGGCATTGCTGCCTTGAAAGCCGCCTGAGCATCAACTTTAACGCCAGTAACAATTGCTTTTTCAACTTTTTTAATAAACGTACGAATGCGCGCAATGCGTTGATGATTCAATTCGCGACGTTTCTCATCACGACGAAATCGCTTTTCAGCTGATTTATGATTAGCCATCTAAAAAATCCTATAATCAATTAATAATTCATTTCCTGCACTATACATAATTCAAACATTCAGGTCAATAGACTCTGTGAAAAAAATTATTGATTAATGCTGCATTATTATCAGCAACTTATGGTGCACACTCAACACAGGCTATATCAGTCTGACATTAAGCTTGGAACATTTTTTACATTCATCTCTTTATTTTTTCCTCACCACGATTGACTTTGTCAAAAACACCCACTATATCTCTGGGATAGGAGACTCCCATGACACACACACTTAAATCATTATTAATTACTTCAATGTTAACTCTACCTTCAGTTTTTGCAACATCCGACACTCTTTTGGAAACTGAATCTGATGGTAACCCGACGGTTACAACCACCGTCGCAACAGTTGCTCCCTCTCAATCAACCCTACTTCGGTTAGCTGTAGCGCCTATCCACCTTATTGTTGGACAGATACATACGACATTTGACATGGGCTGGTTGAACGGACAAGATGTTGCAGATCTAGCTTTAATATCAAAAAAATTCAACACACTTGCTCAACCTGTTTTAAATGCTATAAAGTGGCGATCTTTTCTTGTCCCACGAATACTGCTTCAAACAACTGACCCTCAGAATGAAACAATGTTAACGCTATTTAGGGTTTCTCTTGATTCAACCTTTGATAACGTACTTAATCTAGCTCTTGATCGCAGATTTCTAATGCACAAAGTATCAGCAGAAACAGGCTCCGAATTAATCAATAAAATTAACAACACTGCTACGTTTACTGATATTCAAAAGAAAATATTGATAAGCATTTTACCAAATTCAACACCACTGGATATTTTTGATGCAGCCGTGGGATTGTCTACTCTTGGGGCTCCATACCATGACAGAGCTGCCACATTATTTGAGCTATCCGCAAATCGTCCAGATTCAACACCAAAGAATATTCTATTTGCAGCACATAGCTTGCGTTCTTATTTGGGGGCTCCATACCATGACAGAGCTGCCACATTATAGAGCTATCCACAAATCATCCAATGACAACTCTAGAGTATATTCTAATTGCAGCCAAGGGATTGCGTGATCTTGGGGCTCCATACCATGACAGAGCTGCCACATTATATGAGCTATCCACAAATCATCCCGATACAACACCACTGGATATTTTTGATGCAGCCGAGGGATTGCGTGATCTTGGGACTCAATACCATGACAGAGCTGCCACATTATACGAGCTACTCACAAATCATCTCACGAAAACACCAAGGGATATTAGCTCGGCCGCACATGCGTTGAAAGTGCTTGGGGCTCAACATCCCGAGAACAGCCCGGAAAGATTACGATACATCTCTATGGCAGATGATTTATGGAAGAAACACGGCCTAACTGAACAACGTTAAATATTATATTGACAGCGCTCCAATAATATGTATACTAATAGATAGAATTGCGAAGAGGCTACCCAAAAACCTGGGTAGCCTTTTTTCGTTCTACGTCTTTGAAACTTTCAGAAAAAGTATCTAAACTTTTATTGAAAGACACAGACAAGCCGAATCGAATCCCCAGTACAGGTGCTCAACTACCCGATCAGTAGGTCACAGCCCTGTAAACAACCCCTAGAGCCGACGGGCTCGTAAAACACCGACTTTGTATACTATACTAAAGTCCGCCTTTCCCCATTCGTGTAAGAAATGGGGTTCTTTTTGCACGTGCGGGTTACTGGGGATTCTCTCGGTTTTAAACATCTGGTCTGACACGGATTGTAACTTTACAAACCGCATCACGCTAATGAATGCAACGTCACGTTGCTTAGATCCGATGTGGTCTGACACGGATTTTATATAACTTAACTTTGAAAGCTGCAAACACAGCACTTTCAAACAACAACAAGGGAACTAAAACACTACCAAACTCAAAAACATCTCAAATTCATTTTTCACCCTTACCCCTCCTGCGCCGAAGGTGGGTTTAAAATCCGCCCCATTCCCCGACATCTTCCAATCACACTCAATCTAACCCAATGGATAACAACCTCAGGTTACCTTCTTTATCCTCAATAACATTCATACAATCCGTGTCCAAACACATCGGATCCAACTTAATGGATGCAACCTCAGGTTGCCTATTCTATTGCAGTTATTTTTTTTAACTTGCCTTGGGCATCATATTCTAATTGAAGGGTTGCGGCCTTATGAATGGTGGGTGACACAAATGGATACTTATGTCCTTGAGCCCCAACATAATATACAACATTGGAATTTTGAGGATCAGCAAATGATGGGCTACCAACGGTTTGCTCCACATCTTTTCTGGTCCAAGAACCTTCTTTGCCTTTGATTTCAGAGATATCAACATAATTTCCCCGATTGTATGGATCAGCTGCGCACCCTAGCAACGCAAAGGTCAAAACAACCAACATAAAATTTGATGTTTTTTTCAGATTCATTCTGTGTTATTCCTCATCTGTTTGATATTTGGATATTGCCTTTTAATTGAACAAATGTCAATGAATTGAAACAAACGGAAGAACCATGTCAGCTATATACGAAATTGATCTCAGCACCTTGCCAGAACACGAAACGTACACACTTAATCTAAGTCAGCAACTCTGCAAAGACACTGCCGATCGATTTAAGATCCCAACTGTTTATGACATAGAGATTGAAATGGAGATTAAGACAGAAAAGCACTTTTGGGAATTATCCGGAAATGTTGTGGCAAACGTTCAACTTAAGTGTGTGAAATCTACAGAGCTTTTTGATGCCGGCTTTCAAAGTCCATTTAATGTAATCTTATCCCATACTGACATTGATGACGATACCCTTGATGTTGAAATCATCACTGATGCTAAAGTTGATATTGGTGATCTTGCGCTTCAATATCTAGCGTTACAAATTCCGTTAAACCCTGTTCACCCTAAACTTCAAACAGAACTTTCTGACGTTGGTGATCATGAAACTGCGGCGGTGGTTCCATCTTGGAAACAAGCTTTGGAAAATTTAAAACAACAAAAATAAAAAAAAACGTATCGATCTTCAATTTAGAAAGAATTTATTAATAATGTTTGCGTATTATTAATAAAGACGCATTGAGGATTTAAATGTTACACAAACACCCATCCGCTGAAAAAGCACAGAATTACTTTGGAATCACTGAAAAACTAAAGCATGATGCTGCTAATTTTTTCATCTATATTCAACCAAAGATGGGGCCTATATATGACAGCTCAATCTACAGAGCCCTGGGTGAACACCACACGCTTCATGACATCCGTGATAAACACCTTACACACATTGCAACGCTTTTAACTGGCGGTATCGATCACCGTTTTATTGATGAGTCTCATCATATTCGCAAAAAATATGCGGATCAAGGCGTTACAACCGGTGAGTATATAAAACTATATCAACTTATTATTAGCTATTTAAGTGGCGAAGCTCATAAAAAACATTGGTGGCGATATAAAAAATACCGTGATTTAAATCGCGCTATTAGAAATTTATTATTATTTGATTTGGCTATTGGCACATCTCAAAAGGAATTAGAGTCTTCGGTCGATACTTTTTCTAAAGCTCCAGCGGAGTCTAGTCAAACGCCTCTATTAATTGAGGATTCTTTCGAGACTACCTTGAAAGAACTAAGCGAGTTACTAGAAAACTCTCACGCTATCATCAACGAATGCTATCAAGCACTTCAGTCTGTGTTAGAATTAATTAATCAGTCAACTGTTGTTGCTGAAAAAGATGAGGCAATGGCAGCTTCTGTCATACAAGCCTCTCTTTTTGCTAACGATCCCGAGTATCATTTAGATTTATTAAAATCTCCTTCGAATCAAAACACTCCAGCTATTGGCGAAATTTTATCCATTGCACGCAAAAAAATTCACAAAATTTCAACACTTATTTCAACGGAAAAAGATGGGGCATCAGGGCATTCTATACACACGTTGGAAACCATGCTGCACGAGGTGCAAAAAGATATTGAAAAAATATCCACGCTGGACGTCATGCAGATCCCTCAAAATACTGCTAGATTTGACTCAGTTTCTGATACGTTACATGGATTGCTTCAAAAATCTTCAACAAGGATAGAATCACATCTTAACAACTTGGAAGAACTTAAAACAAGAAGGCTCTATCTTAAATAATAGTTTTAACGTCAATAAAACTCACATGCTAATTTTAATATTTTTTTTACAAAAAATGTCAAAAAATAGATAGATTTTTTATCCAAAAATGGCATAAAACTATAGCAGGAGATTTGGAACTATGAAAATGCTTGCTCAAACAAAAGATACCCCACTAAATAAATTCACATTATTTCCATCACAAGAGTTACCGCATACGGTAGCCAACTTATTGGAAAGAATAGGATCTCGTCAATCTATCTTATATAAATTGCTATCCTCAACATTAACCCTTCCAGAAAAAAAATTATCTATTTCTTTGAAAATGTTTTTAGATGAATCTGCAAATAGACTACGATTTTTTATGCTGACATTCGACGAGATTGTAGTGCAAGCATCGTTATTAAAAAACTACGATGTTCCTCTTATAAAAAATCTATTTTTCTCATTCCCTTCGTTTATTTCGACCTCCAATGCACTCGCTGAAATATTCTCAGTCATCAATTTATTATGCGATATGTTTACTCAGTTAAAAAATAATATTGAAAACTCGGAAGTACCAAATTTCTTGAAAGACTTTATACAAAAATCTATAATTTTTTATAAACAAACCCATGTTGTTTTAAATGGCTATTTAAGAACCTTTAAGGTACAAAAAAGTGACATCAGGTAAATTAACACTCTATCTCAGTATAACAGATGGCGCAGAACCTCAAAAAAGAGCTGTGAAAGATGCTATTGCTACGATTAAAAAGAAAAAAGATAATATCTTATTTGTTGGATTTTCTGAAGCCCTACAAGCAGAGATCCAGAATGATTTACCCCCTATCTACAAAGACAACTTCTTTAGCGGACGACTTGACACGAAAAAAGAGACTCTTCAGTTAATTTTTAGCTCAGCTACAAAAGCCGTGGTTTTTAATAATATACTTGATCATCACCATCAAAAGTTCAGACTAAAATTAATCATACAACTCCTTAATGCTGGCATTGACGTGTTTGTTCCAGCATCTTTAAGATACTTTGCTTTATGCAGCAAAGAACTTAAAGATAGCTTTAATATTGAAAACAACACCAGCATAATTCCAAGCTCTTTTTTTAAGTATATTTCACGCGTCATTCTAATAAATAACTTTGATGACTCATCATCTCCAGAAAACACAAATTGTCCTATCAAAGATTTTTTAGAAACAAACACAGATCTAAACATACGCGGACGCTTAGCAAATATGGCATTTATATTAGCTACACATATTAATTATCACAGTCGATATAGGTTGGCCGCCGAAGAACACAGGCGCTATACGCATTTAACATCCACAACTTTAACTTCTTTAATAAATCGAGCTTTACAAATACGTAAAAAAATGACTAACGTTATATCTACTTTGAAAATAAAAATATTCAATATATTCGCAAGCCTTATGAATATTCTAATTGCTTTTTTCTGCACCATGCTCTTTACCACCGTTGATGCTGATTACGATAAAATATTAATGGTTTTCCTCACTAGTGCCATTATGCTTAACCTAATCGTATATTCTTTACTGCCGACTATAATAAGCATTCTTTTTGGTGTTAGTCTTACTCTCTATGCACCAGAATTTATTAAATCAGATTCAGACGTTTTATTGAAAAATATCGGCCTATTTATTGGGATTTTTTTATTTTACATAATGATCCAAAATAAAAAAATTATCTTTCAACAAAAAGACGAACTCTCTAACAAAGAGTCTCGCTTTAATCTGCTGTATAAATATACTGAAACCCTTGCAACCGCAACCAGCATTGATGAGATTTTTCGCATATCAGAGAAATATTTTAAAGCAACGTTTAACATAGATATTATTTTAATTTTGCAAAATCCTTATACGCTAAAAACGCAAAGGGTTATTACATCAACATCCAATACGATTATTGATGAGTCAACCGATGACATATCAACAAAACAATTTAAGATGGATCAATATGAGGCGTATGATTTTAGACCTTTAATCTCAGATTCTGTTGAATTAGGGTGGCTGGGGACAAAAATAATTACGCCTGAACAGTCTTTAGATCCCATATTATTAAATTCTTCTGTGTTGCAGATTACCATTGCTTTGCAACGCTATCATTTATCTCAATCTTATCAGTCTGCTGTGTTAAACAGCGAAAAAGAACAATTAAGGTCGGTTATTTTATCAAGCATCTCTCATGATTTAAAAACACCTTTAACCACAATAATTGGAAGCTGCACAGCTTTAGAAGAGCTTGAGAATTTATCAAATAAAAATAAAATGATCTTGATACACGCGATTCACGAAGCCTCTGATCAGCTAAATCAATTTATATCTAATATTCTAGATAGCAGTCGCTTAGCGACCGAGAATATCTTACAACAAACATCATTGGTATATCTAGACGACGTAATAAATGTAATTTTACATCGTTCAAAAAAGACAATTCGCTTATTTGATGTGTCTGTCACGGTTACTAATTCTGAAGAGGCTGCAATCTATGGAGACTTTACCCTCATACAACAAGTATTTTATAATATAATAGAAAATGCTACAAAGTATATTCCGATAGGGGGAAAAATTTCTATTTTTATCACAAATATTATGGATAAAGTTTTTGTGCGAATATATGACAATGGTCCTGGCATAATCGAATCAAAACGCAATCTTATTTTTGATAAATTTTACCGCTTTCAACACTCAGATCAACAAAAAGCAGGAACTGGGTTAGGTCTATCTATCTGCAAACAAATTATTGAAGCTTACAACGGTAAAATTTGGGCTTCAGATAGAGATGATGGACAAAAAGGTGCTCAATTTAATATTGAACTTCCTTGTGCGTTCCCCCAACGAAGCATCCAAGACGTCAAAACAAGGATTCTAAAATGAGCCATGATTTTAAAACTAAAGTCTTAATTGTGGATGATGAACCACAAATCAGAAAGATATTAACGATTAGCCTTGTATCAGAATATTACGAGATCATCGAAGCGTACAATGGAAATGAAGCCATTCGACTTGCAGCGATTCGAAACCCAGGCATTATAATACTAGACCTTGGATTACCTGATATTGATGGATTGGCTGTAATAAAAGAAATTAGAGAATTTTCTAAATGCCCTATCATCGTTTTGTCCGTGCGATCCGATGAAAAAGACAAAATTCAAGCTTTAGATCTTGGCGCTAATGATTATGTTACCAAACCGTTTAATATTCGCGAACTCATGGCCAGAATGCGCAGCGCATTGCGAGATCGAATTCATACGGATACCCCCAATACAGTCCTGGAAGTTGGCGACCTTAAATTTGATTTAACAAAAAGAGTTGTAACTCTACGCGAAAAACGTTTAAGTCTTTCACCAAAGGAATATTATCTGCTTTCGTTTTTTATGAAAAATATAGGCAGTGTAATTACGCATGCTCAACTTCTAAAAGAAGTTTGGGGACCATCGTACACAAAAGAACATCAGTATTTGCGTGTTTATATTGGGTCGCTGCGACAAAAAATAGAAAGTGAACCCCACTGCCCTCGATACTTATTAACCGAATCAGGTGTGGGTTATCGCATGGTAGATCCAGCTCAGGAATAATTACTAGAGTGACGCTAGCAACGTGCCGTTACATCCAATAGGTTAGATCCGATGTGACCTGAGACGGATTATATGCAGCAAATAGCGGAATTATTCCAACTTTCGCAAGTTCATTTTACCCGTGACTTGCCATATATGACCAACGCATCATTTATTATGATTAAATCACAAAATATATAAGTGAATTTCGACAACAGTTTTTACTTGCCTTTTTGTATTTTTTTAGCTAATGTTGCACAGTCTAATTTGAATGAACCAAGAGTGAAAAAATGGCTGTTCCAAAGCGAAAAGTATCCCGATCACGCCGCAACATGCGTCGTGCTCACGATCGTTTAAAGCCGATTAATTTGGCTGAATGCAACAATTGTGGGTCTAAAAAACTTCCGCATCATATCTGCGCATCTTGCGGAGTATACGACGGTCGTCAAGTATTTCAACGTCCAGAAGTTGAGAAAACTGCATAAGAGTTGAATGACATCAACAGTACACATTGCCGTTGATTGCATGAGTGGGGACTACGGTTCCCACAGCAATTTACAAGGAATTACTGCTGTCTTACAGCAAACCCCTGATGTCCATCTTCACCTTTGTGGATCTAAAACAGATATTCTATCTGGAGTTCCAAGCTCCCTTACTCACCGTATTACCGTTTATTCTACAGATCATGTAATATTACCCGACTTAAAACCTTCGTCAGCGCTTCGAATGAAAGACATCACAAGCCTTCACAAAGCTTTGGAATTAGTCGCTGACAAAACGGCTAATATTATAGTTTCGTCTGCAAATACCGGTGCTTATATGGCATTAAGTCTAAAAAAAATTGGGTTAAGTCAAAATGTTAAACGTCCCGCCATTGGAAAAATGATTCCTTGTTTATATGAATCATCTATTTGCAAACACACCCTATTGTTAGATCTGGGAGCAAATGTGAACTGTACGTCAGAAACATTGGTAAGCTTTGCTAATATTGCAAAAGACTACCTTGCTCAAACGCAACAGGTAATGAATCCAAAAGTCGGAATATTAAATATCGGTTCTGAAGCTGGTAAAGGCACTGAAATCTTGCAAAAAACATTTAGTGTACTTTCTCAACACACCGATATTGACTTTATAGGATTTCTTGAAGGAGACGATCTATTATGCGGAAAAGCACACATCATCATATGCGATGGTTTTCATGGAAACATTGCTCTTAAAACAATGGAAGGTACGATTAAAGCTTTTTATAACCTTCTAAAAACCAATATGTATCATTCTCTGCGATCCAAAATCGGAGCTTTATTTTTAGGGCCTCAGTTAAGAAATACATTTGGAGAATTATATAATCCTAAAAAATACAATGGCGCTTTATTCATGGGCCTAAACAGCAATGTAATAAAAAGCCATGGCAGTGCCGATGCTGAATCCTTTGCTTACGCAATCAAAACTGCTTATCAAATTGCAAAATCAAGCGATTAATATTTATTTCAAATGATCTGCTAGCGACATTTCATTCAACCGAGCCATCATTGCATAGTTCGTAGATAAAATACGTTGTTCTGTCATAAATCTGGTTGCCGCTTCTATTTCATCTGCCTCCACAATCGTGTTATATGCATCCGACAAATATAAAACTCTATCATTCTGCGCTTCTATTAAGGTATCTATTCCCGCATCTTTAGATCCAACCTGAGATACGAGACTTGCCAATTCATTTAAAGCTTCATCCGTTAATTTTTGTGCTGTCCTTGTGCGAGCGTCTCCTGAAACAATGGACGGGTCAGTCGCTATTTTCAAAGCGCGAATTAACTTTTCAAACGCAGGATGCTTACCTAAAAGATCGCATTCCAAATTATCGTGTGTATCTATGGCAATTAGAACCGTTGAACTGTTTCCGTTATAATAATCTAAGGTTACTCCAGCAGCATGATCTAATCCATTTTCCACTTTAGAAAGATCAAAGGGAGGAACATCGGTAATTGTCCCACCAAAGATATAACTATCTCCAACTTTAGTATTGCCCTCACGTTCTATGGCTTTCATATGCTGCTTAAACCCCGTTAAAAATGAAGCCGCATCCTTAGCCGTTCCATCGCTAAACAAAACTAGAGTTTCTTTAATATCTTCTGCTATTTTTTGCATATTTCTTATCACTGCTTCTTCAGCACCCAATCTATTTTTTACAGCTGTCTTATTGTGCGCTACAAACCCATCTAAAACTTGCTGTTCATTTTGAAGTGCTTTTGTAATGACAACTTTCTCACCTAATTCTCGTGCCTTTGTATACTTTAGACCAGAGCTGCCCTGATCTTTAGCTTTCTGCATATAGGCTTTTCGTTCAAAAATATCACTTACGTTTTTTCTATATACATATGCATCACCTATTACACCACCAGCCATTTATATCTCCTTATACTTTGCCAAACACATCTAACATCTCACGAAGCATATCTATTAGATGCTGCGAGGTATTTAGTACCCCACGATAGAACATATGCTGCATCACTATTTCAGCATTTTCTTCATCTGCGGTTACACCAGAAATCATTGAATGTCGTTGCTCCAACCCATCCAAAACATTTTTTGAAAAATCACGCTGGTCTATAGACGCAGCAGTATCTAAGTTCAAAATTTGTACGACACCACTTAAGTATTCAACAAATGATTTTGATTGAGCCGCCATAACCCCAGCCGCAGAAAATGCAATATTTGGATCGGTTAAAATATCACGAAACTCAGACAAGATATTTCCATCTCCAGAAGCAACGGCTGTTATATCTTCAACTGATCCTGTTAACGCAATCGTTGATGATGAATTCAATTTGCCTGCCGAAAACAAACTTGGGCTTGTGGAAACTCTATTGCTAAGCTGAAATGTATTGGAATACCCTCTACCCTGCGCATCAGGGGCTGATCCGAATAAATCATTCAATTTAAAATATTCGCTAAATCCAATACCAGTATCTGTTTCACCCACTGGCTGCCCATCTACTGAACCTATTGCGATTCTGAGGCCAGGTGGCGCCTGTAGATTTAAGTATCCATATGTATCACTCTCAGAAAAAGAAGCCACTCCTGCGCCTAAATTCATATTGATCTGATCTCTAATTTCAGATGGAGTTAATGGATTTATTCCTCCTAGATTCAAATTTATATCTGTATAAAACTGGCCGTCTGAATCAACAAATTTTCCTTGATCATTTACAAACGCAATCCTAACAATACTATCCGCCTTCCATGAAATTGCAGCATCCTTATCAACATTATCAACAAAACGTTTTCCATTTAATGCTTGTGCTGGTGGAAATCCCGAACCTTGATTATGAATATGGTTTACGTTTGCTTCAAATACCTCAACAAACTTATCTAGAGATTTTTGATATGATGGATATACACGATCCCGCATATCAAGGTACGCCCCTAATTGTCCGCCGGTTATTTGCGCCGTAATATCAACCTCAATTCCCCTATCATCAGTTATATGAATAGGGTTAATGTTCTTTGGGTATTCGGCTGAATAATCAATAATTCCCGAAGAGTTATATACAATTGGATATACTTTATTTTCAACAATAGGCATCCCTGACGGAGTATATACATATATGCTATTGTCTGCATACACTACTTGTATATTCATTAACTGAGCCATCGACTCAACTATTTTCTCTCTCTCGTTATCTAACGTAGATAAGTCAAGCCCTTCAGCTGACGTACTAATTTGTGATAATTGACTATTAAGAGAAAACAATCTCTTGGACAATTCCTCTATACTCTTAACGCTTGCTATTACACCTTTTTCTGCCGATAAACGTTGAGTGCTAATCCCATCAGCAAATCGATTAACGGTTGTTACAAATCCTTTCATCGCGTCTATGGTAGTACGTCTTGAAATTGACGATCCAACTTCACTCGTTAAAGTAGCCGCTTTACGGGCAAGATCTATAAGCTTTTTATCGATAGATTCGTCTTTATCTAAATCTCCATTTAAATCGTCTAAAGTTTCTAATAAACTTGTCTTTAGTTTGTCAAATTCAACAACACTATGTTGATCTCGTTTAGCCGCAACCACTTTTAAATCAACAACTCGCTGGGGGATTCCAGGTCGAAGGCCCGCGACACGCCCTGCAGTAATCTCAACGGCTATAGACGATGTTCTTTTTGCATATCCGGGGTCTCGTGCGCCAGCTAAATTTTCAGTTGCTAGCTGTGCTGCAAAGCGAGCACTTCCAGCAGCATCATAACTAAGTCGTAAGGAATCTAATAAGTTTGCCATTTTATTTATCCACTTTGACTAAAATTGGTATACCCATTTAATGGAGGACGTCGCTTACCCTCTGGACCATAATTTGTCTTTAATCTAGACTGGACAACTTCATGAAAAATTTCCATCACACGTTTATTAGCTTCATTAAATGACTTTATCATCCGTTCGTTACGGTCTAGCAAACGTGATAAATTTTCCGTTACTTCTTTTAAAACTCGTCGCTCTTGAACCGGAAGGTCATCTAAATAGTCTCCTTTTTCTTTTAATAGAACAATCATCTGAGCATATAATCCGCATGCCTCTTGCTTAATGGGTTGCAGTGCTTCAATATCCTGAATTTTCACTAACTTTAAACACCCCATCTCTTTAGTGACCAACTCTGTTAAAAAATCCGTTAATTGTAAGAAATGATTTATTTTAAATGATCCAGTTAGCGCTGTTTTAATTTCTTGAAATCTTTTTTCCATTTTATGCTGTCCCTAACTTTTGACTTAATTCTTTATAAATTTCTTTACCAAAACCATACTCAGGCGATCCTTTAAACACTGCTTCAACCATGTACGGAATTAATTCACGATAATATCCACCAGCATTATCTTCGTCCCCTTCTTCGTCATGTAACGCCTGTAATTTTTGAGTAAACGCATCCTGTAACATTAACAGTCCGCTTTCATTAGCAACGTCTTGAAGCCTTTGATCATCAGATACTTTTGAAAGACCTGCTATCACACCGTTGTTAATCTGAATTCTCATTTTAATCTCCTTATAACATTTCTAAGTCTGCGTGTAGCGCCCCTGCAGCTTTAATGACCTGCAGAATTGCTATCAAATCACGGGGAGTTACACCTATGGCGTTTAACGAATCAATAAGGTTTTGTAATGTTGCACCAGATTCCAACATAACCATATTGCCCGTACTACCTTCATTTACTGAAATCTCCGTATTGGTGGTTGTCTGAGTATTTCCGCCACCAAATGAATTGGGTTGCGAAACATCTTGATTATCCTTTACCTGAATCGTCAAGCTTCCGTGTGCAACAGCAACTTTGCTAATCTTGACGTTTTCCCCTATAACCACGATACCCGATGCCGCATCCATCAAAACACGGGCACGTTGATCTGGTGCAACTTCTAATTGTTCAATTTGAGTAATCAGTGCCACCAGATTATCTTTATATCCCACTGGAATATCAATGTGCAGCGTACCCACGTCGATTGGATGAGTATTCGTGCCTAATTGAGCATTGATGACTTCGCTAACACGCTTTATCGTTGTAAAATCTGGATTGCGCAAACTTAGGCGTAAAAAGTTTTGATCCCCAAATTGAAAGTCCATTTCACGTTCAATAATCGCACCGTTAGCTATACGTGCGTTTGTTGGCACACCTTTAGTTTGAGTAGCACCTTGCCCCCCTACTGTATATCCAATTGCAGCAACTGCGCCCTGCGCCACAGCATAAACCTGCCCATCTGCACCGTATAATGGTGTAACCAATAACGTTCCACCCAATAAACTTTTCGCACTCCCTAATGACGATGCGTTAACATCAATTGTAGCTCCCTGTCGCCCAAATGGAGGCAAATTTGCAGTCACCATCACGGCAGCAACATTTTTTGCATCCATATTGATATTGCGTGTATTAATGCCCAATCGCTCTAACATGCTAATCAGGCTTTCTTTTGTGAATGGTGAGCTTGATAAAGAATCTCCCGTGCCATTCAAACCGACGACGATGCCATATCCGATAAGTTGGTTTTCTCTTACCCCATCAAAAAAAGCTACGTCTTTTATTCGAGTCGAAACTTGATTGTTTGTTACCCTAGGCGCGACGTGCACAGCTTCAATGGGAGCAACGAACAAAAAAAATCCAAACATCAGTATGAACAGCTGCTGTGTGGTGATATGTATTTTTGTTATTATTTTCATATTCATTTACAGATTCTTTTTTATTCGCTAAAACTTAATCTGCAAGATGTATGCCAATGTGAGGGAATTAGTTATGATTACGATTGATTACTTAAAACATCACCACCAACATATCCCAACTCTAGCAACACTATGGATGGGTACGATTGGTAAAATGTGGGCACCTCACGTTACAATTGAAGACGTCATACACCGTTTTCAAACTCATCTTAATAAAGTCGGTGTTTTACGAGCCCGTCGGCTCTAGGGGTTGTTTACAGGGCTGTGTCTACTGATCGGGTAGTTTGAGTTCCTGTACTGGGGATTCAGTTCAGCGTTTCGTCTTTGAGTGTTGCAACCAAAGCTTCGTCATGGATCTTTTTAGGGATCATTTGGCTGAAATACTTTTGGGACGTAGAACGAAAAAAGGCTACCCAGGTTTTTGGGTAGCCTCTTCGCAATTCTAGTTATTAGTATACACAGTTGATTTGGAAAGTCAAGAAAAAAGCAACGTGCCGTTGCATCCAATAGATTAGATCCGATGCGGTCTGACACGGATGGTAATTTTTCCAAACGTATTAACCTATTGTGCTGGTGAGTGCTGGTGGGTGCAACCTCAGATTGCCAGCATGCCCGATAAATTTCTGAAAAAATTCGAAAAAGTTTGAAGTTTTCTAACTGCTGCCTCGCGCCCCCGATGGGGCCCTCCCATCATCATTACTCAGAGCGTGTCCTCCCCCCGCCACCACAACGCAATACAATTGGTATCTTTCAAAACAGTGTTTTTGAAAAATTTACGCGTCATCCCAGGGATACCATCCCTTTTCAAACTAGGACATATTTCACACAGCGCTGTGCTACTCTATGTCCAAAATCGCCATTGCGTATCAGATGCACCCACACTCATGTGGGATCTGAGTTTACTATAATCCGTCCATCTTCAAACTATCAGATACTTCTTAACAAATTATGAATAAAACGAACATTTTTTTGCACCAGGGATGATCCCTGGACTCAATGGGTAATACGGTTTCTGAAAATTGAGATCTCCAAAGTATTAGGTTGTTTTTATAATCCGTGTCAGAGCGCATCGGATCTATCTATAGGGTCCAGGGATCATCCCTGGTGCAACGTCACGCTGGTTGCCTAATGGGTCTCAAACCAGATGAACTTTATACATTTGCATTTGATCCAACACGTACAGAATGCTATACTAAACAATGCTAGATAATTTGGGCAGTAGATTGCTAATTGCTAAGTATAATATTAATGTGTGCAAACCTAAGAAGAATAACAGAGAGTATTGATGTCTAAAAAAACCATAGTAATGTTTTCCTGGATATTAGCCTTAACTATATCATGTGATTTTGCTGCAACATTTACATATCATCAAGCATTAGAAACTTTTTATAAAAAAGCAAAGCCTTCTATGCCAGCAGCAGAAAGCGATGGACGCACACCTACACTCAACCAAAAAGGAGCAATTTCTCCAACTCTTGATTATGGAACCCTTTCCTTTTTAGAATTTGGAAAAAACAAACGGATCCTAGAGGTCGGTGGAGCCTACGGAAATGTAATGTTAGAAGCGCTACATCAAAGCGGATCAACTATTTATCACTTAAATGATTTGGATGAACGCCATTTAGGTATTGCTGCATTTCGATTACAAGAAAAGATAGATCAACGAAAAATATGCATGGCCGGCTTGGGAAATGTACAGTTTATTTATGGTGATATTACTCAATCTTCCTGGAAAGTTAAAGAACCCTATGACGCCATTCTAATGGCAAATGTAATGCGTTTTTTAACGCCGAATCAAATAGATCAAGCATTTTCAAATTTGTTTACATCGCTTAAGTCTGGCGGCAGAATATTTATTATTGCAATGACTCCCTATGTTAATCGCTATAAATCGTTTATTCCTGAATATCACCAACGTATAAAAGACGGTGCACCAAATCCTGGATTTGTAAAAAATATTCGACACTATGCAAACAATGATGGCAAGATTCAAAACCAAATTAATAATATTACTGATGGGCACTTTATGTTTTTGGATGATATAACATTATCAAATCTAGCTAAAAGTGCAGGATTTAAAGTATTGGAATGCACATTCAAACCTTTAAGCTATAAATCAGAATCTTGGGAATTGGACGGTCGTGAGACTGTGGTTCTGATTGCAGAAAAACCTTAGCAACGGGCCGTTGCACCAGCGTGACGCTGGACCCACTAGAGTTATACGAATAAATTTCTGAATTGTTGCAACGTTGTTGTTTCTAATCCGTGTCTGTGCGAATCAGATCTAACTTATTGAGTGCAGCATCATGCTGCCAACCTCCCGTTGCGCACCCGATAAACAAACTTAATGCGCGCAGGGCGCTGTAGCTGTTCGGATAGACTCTAAAGGATTCAGGGCTGTTACTTTTCAGACATCGATTCGTATAGTTTTGCTATTTTTAATAATTCGTTTTCCAATGTAAATCGTTCCATAAAAATGGTATGAGAACGCTTAGCAAGCTGAATAGCTTTATCTGGATTTTCATGCACCCATTTTACGTGGGCATCAATTTGTGCAAATACTTTTTCTGGATCTTGATTGGGATCAACGTATAACACCGAATCTCCAAACTCTTTTTCCACAAACGGATGATGATCACAAATAATCACTGCAGACGCTGCTGCTGCTTCAAAAATACGTGATGTGGGCACACGCCCCTTAATATGCTCATGACTGTGTAAGACAAGTGCTATACCACAGTTTGCTATCGTATCAACCACTGTATGGTCATCAACAGGAAGCAATCCTCGGTAAGATGTCAGATTCATTTTAACCCACGAGCTTGGATGCCCATATAAATCAAAATATCCCGTCTGATCTAACAACTGATAAAACCGTTGGTAATGATCACTTCCCCTGGCTTTGTCCCAAATACATCCCCAATGACATAACCGTGTTTTGGGGGTATCTTTAAAATCAGTGGTTTGAACACTGAACACGGTATGAACATTATAGAATTTCTTATGGTTTTGCGCTTCATAGGCCAATCGAATCGGTTCTGCATCAGGAACAACTGAAAGAAACCCATCGTAGTTTAAAACGTTTGGGTAATCTTTATTTCGAAAGACTCCCTCTTTATTTACATACATAAACATAGGAACATGCAGGTATAATAAATGTATCGCCCCAGGCACAGGTGCAATTTCTGCCCTTAAGGATACTACAAAATTTGGCTTTATCTGGCTGACATAGTCTGGTTGTTTGTCTAAACATTCAATAATTGCCCACTCCCACCCCAAATTACTGGCCGCTTTTGTTAAGCGTTGCACGGCTTGAACTTCTCCAAAGGCGGCAGGATGGTTTGTAATCATGATGCGATAGTTTGCTTTTTGTTCGCCACACAAATTGGGGGATAGCTTAACCTCTAACTTTAAATTTTTAGATGCTTCACCGATAACATTAGATAGTGTTCCAAACATACACAAGGATACAAGACATGCCTGATAGATCTTATTTCTTTTTTTGTGACATTCGTTCATACATTTGACCTATCTTTAATAATTCGTTTTCCAATGTAAATCGTTCCATAAAAATGGTATGTGAACGCTTGGCCAATCCAATAGCTTTATCTGGATTTTCATGCACCCATTTCACGTGGGCATCAATTTGTGCAAATACTTTTTCTGGATCTTGATTGGGATCAATATATAAAACAGCATCCCCAAATTCTTTTTCCACAAACGGGTGATGATCACAAATAATCACTGCAGACGCTGCTGCGGCTTCAAAAATACGTGATGTTGGAACGCCGCCATTTAAATGAACATGGCTGTGTAAAATTAACGCAATTCCCGATTCTGAAATTTTATCAACAACGGTATGGTCATCCATTGGCAGTAACCCACGATATGACTGTAACCCCATTTTCTCCCACGACCATGCAGGACCATATATATCCAAATACCCCGTCTGATCTAACAAATCATAAAATGGTTTGTAATACTCTCTGCGAGCTTTGTCCCACGTACTGCCCCAATAGATAAGGCGCAGTTTGGGGGAGTCGTTAAAGTCCCGCTTTGGAACACTGAATACTGATTTAGTTGAATAAAAAGGTTGATGATACTTTGCTACAAATGCTTGTTTTATGGGATCAATATTGGGGGTAACCTCAATAAACCCATCATATGATAAAATATTTGGAAAACGCTTTGTATCCAACTTACCTTGCTTATCCAGATAGACATTCAATGCATGATGCACATATAAAAAATGAGGCACTGTGTTTCTGAACGGTTTTACTTCTTGATGCAAAGAGATCACAAAGTTCGGTTGATAGTCTGCCACACATTCAGGATGCTTACTATATTCATCCACAATTTTACAATCCCAACCTAAATTGCGTGCAGCTTTTGCGATACGATGAATCGCTTGAACCTCACCAAAAAAATCCTCGGGTAGGTTTGCAATAATTACGCGATATTTAGGAGATTTTTCAGATCGCTTCGTGTTACTGGCATTCACGTTACATAAGAATGATCCCAATGATATAATCATCATGGCTACAGAAACTATACGCATATGTTTAACCTTTTTGTTATACGACGACTGCTTTATATAGATCTGGCATATCGTAAGCCCACTGAGTAATATTTCCAGCCCCCATAAAAATGACCATATCATTGGGTTGCACTGTTTTTAACAGCGTCATTTTTAATGCTTCTTCGGATGGAATGTGCACTGCACTCACACCCTTCGTCAAAGCCTCATTCACTAATGTTTCACTATTATAACCCTCAAGAGGGGCTTCCCCTGCCGCATATACGGGCGTTACGTAGATTTTGTCGACTCCGCGTTCTTCATTAAACACATCAATAAAATCAAGAAAATGATCTTTTAACCGCGAATACCGATGAGGTTGCACGATGACAAACAAGCGTCCTTTTTTAATGGAAACAGCACCTTTAATGACAGCACGAATTTCTGTTGGGTGGTGGGCATAATCGTCCACAAACGTTACATCATTTACAATACCTGTCACCGTAAAGCGTCGCTTTACACCTTCAAACTCTTCAAATGTTTTACGTAACACATCATCTGAAATGCCCATTTCTTGGGCAATGCACACAACAACCAAGGCATTTAATACGTTATGAGCCCCCACCATCGATAGCTTTAAATCTTTAATTTCTTGATGATTTTGCACACTGGACCATTTAAAGGGTGTATGAAACTCTACATCAAAATAGGCACCCTCGGATGTTAAACGTACGTTTTTAGCCTGAACGTTATTCGATTCTTTAAAACCATAGGTTACAATCCGTTTATTCGTTAATTGAGGAAGGATGGACTGAACATTTTCATCATCACCACATACCGCTCCCAATCCATAAAATGGTATTTGTTCTATAAAGTTTACGAAGGCTTCTTTTAACTTATCAAGCGTTCCATAATAATTCATATGCTCTGGATCGATGTTGGTTGCAACAATCATGGTTGAGGGTAAGTATTGAAATGATCCATCGGATTCATCCGCCTCAACGACCATCATATCGCCTTTACCTAACCTTGCATTCGTACCAAAACTATTTAAGATCCCACCACTAATCACCGTTGGATCACATTCGGCTTGTTTTAATAACATTGCAACTAAGGATGTGGTAGTGGTTTTTCCATGGCTTCCACCCACAGAG
The DNA here is from genome assembly GCF_014896945.1 of Candidatus Bodocaedibacter vickermanii. Taxonomy (GTDB): domain Bacteria; phylum Pseudomonadota; class Alphaproteobacteria; order UBA6184; family UBA6184; genus Bodonicaedibacter; species Bodonicaedibacter vickermanii. The sequence goes on along the minus strand of NZ_CP054719.1, from coordinate 1,371,422 downwards.
ATTGTCCACTTTAAACGCATTAATTCTGCAAGCATTTCAGCACGCTTAACAACGGGTATTTGTAACTTGCGCGCCTGTTGAATTTCTGGATTCGATTCATTCACGGCCGATGACACCACAACAACGTCAATTTCAGACACGTTCTCAGCCTGGTGTCCAACGATGACATTAATCCCCAAACGCTTTAAGCGTGTTACATTATAATTGTCTGACAAATCACTGCCCTGAACTTTATATCCCAAATGATGCAAAATCTCTGCAATTCCACTCATTCCAATACCACCAATACCAACCAAGTGAATTCGTTCTATTGAAAAGGGAGGAGTACGCATTGTTTATCTGTCCTTATTAAGTTCTGTTTCGATTAAGTTAATGATGTCTTCGGTTGATGTTGTTCGCCCCAAAGCCTTCATTTTTATTGCTGCATCATATAAGAGTTTAGGGTCGTTAATCAAGCACTCTAATTGATTGGCTAAATAGTCAGACGTGAATTCATGCTGACGCACACACCATCCAGCTTTTGCTTGCTGAATATGCTGGGCATTGACCCATTGATGATCATCCTTTGCACCTGGAAATGGAACCAAAATTACAGGTCGCCCAATGATTTCCAATTCTGCCAATGTTGAGGCTCCAGCCCTTGCAATGACAAGATGCGCTGTTGAGATTTGCTCTGACATGTTTTCAATAAAATCAACAACTTCTGCCTGAACCCCGGCATCTTTATACGCCATACTTAAGCTATCCACATCACCTTTGGGACATTGATGAATGATCGACAAACGATGTTTAAGCGCTTCTGGTAACTTGGCGATAGCTTTGGGTATCACCGTTGAAAAGACTTTAGCACCTTGGCTTCCACCGGTCACTAACACATGGATCTTTTCATTAGAATCAAACACTGCATAGTCTGTTTCACGGAATTCATAAAACACATCACGAACAGGCGTTCCCGTAACCGTAACTGAGGCTTTGGTTTCAACTTTTTGTGTGTTGTCAAAGGATAATGCTAAGTGTTTTACCCCCTTGCATAAGATACGGTTCACTTGACCTAGAACTGCATTTTGTTCATGCAAAATAGTCGGTATTTTTAACCCTTGAGCAACCACCACAGGGGGAAAAGCAGGATATCCGCCAAAACCAATAACTATCGAAGGCTTCATCATTTTATACCCGCGGTAAACATGGTACATAGATCTTAACAATCCCCAACCAAATTTGGCCATTCCAATAAAACTATTTTTGCGACGACACATCGGCAGCACCATGATTTGTACAGAAGGAGGCAACCGATCAAACTTACGCCCTGCCCGATCCGTAATGAAAATGACCTTGTGTCCTTTTAACGTCAATGCTGTTGCAATCGCCTCTGCTGGGAAAATATGCCCACCCGTGCCGCCTGCTGCTAATATAATTGTGGATGCCATTACTTATACTCCATACGATGACGTGTTAACCCCAAAATCAAACCTGTGTGAATGCCCAATGCCAACAATGAGGATCCACCATAACTCACAAATGGCAACGTCATTCCCTTTGTTGGAATTAAATTTAAGGCAGACGCCATATTAATCACAGATTGAAACGTAAATGATACAACCAATCCAACGCCTGCTATAATTACGAAAAAATTGCGCTCTCGGTTAAGTTGAACCAAGGCTCTGAAAAAAATCACTGCGAACACCCCAACCAGGATTGCACATACAATTAAACCGAATTCTTCGCCGGCAACGGAAAAGATAAAATCAGCATGAGCATCGGGTAAGTGTTTTTTATAAACACCCTCACCCGGTCCCTGCCCCCATAGCCCACCATTTCGGAAAGCATTTAATGATTTTTCAATTTGATAGGATGCCCCGAATTTATCATCCGTCACAAACAAGAACTTATTCATACGATCGGACACATGGGGAAATAAGAAATACGCACCCACTAGACCAGCTATACCGGATGCCCCAATAACAGCGATCACTTGGAACGATAATCCTGTCATAAAAAACTGAATCGCCCAAATCGCCGTAATCACAACCGTCATTCCAAGATCTGGCTGTAATAACAATAACAACGCCATAAATCCAAACAATCCCATGCTGATTATCCATGGGCGTTTAATATTAAATTGTTTTGCTAAGTGGCTAAATACCCACGCATTCATAATACAAAAAACAGGTTTCAAAAACTCTGAGGCTTGCAATGAAAATCCACCAATGTTTAACCAACGCCTGGCCCCCTTGATTTCTGTTCCAAAAAATGGGGTGATAAGCAGCAACAGAACAACACCTAGAAATGTTACAAGAGAAATAAGCCGCATGTTCTTCAGGTTTAAAAACGAAAAAAAGATCATGAGTGCAATGGTGGGTAGTAACATCACAACATGGCGTTTCACAAAGTGAAATGAGTCTAGCCCCAACCGTTCAGCCACGGGTGGGCTGCCCGCCATCGTTAACATCACACCAAAAAACATTAAGATCAAAAAACATACCAATAACGGTCGATCCACAGACCACCACCATCGACCCAATAAACTTTTATCCGTTCTAGAAAACAATACCATTTATTTTGATCCAAACTGTTGCTGAACTATTTCTGTAAAGACCCGTCCACGATGTTCAAAATTCTGGAATTGATCCTGACTTGCACATGCTGGCGATAATAACACGGTCACCTTATGATCCGCCTGATCTAATTCTTTTGCAATAAAATTCATCGCATTATCTAACGTATCCATTTTTAACACTAAAGGAGATACACTCTTTAGCTCTGCTTGAAAACGCTCCGCAGATTCACCGATTAAAAAAATCTTTTCAACATACTCTAAATAGGGCAACAACGGAACAACGCCCTCATCTTTCGCAATGCCACCCACAATCCAATAAACATTGAGATATGTTTTAAGCGCCGGCAACGTTGCATCTGCGTTAGTGGCTTTGCTGTCGTTAATAAACAATGCCTTTGGTGTATCTAATACCCGCTCTTGTCGATGCGCTAGCCCTGGATACGATGGCAAAACCCTGAAAAACTCTGAAACATCAATTTCCAAATGCCTGCATACTAACATAGCAGCCATAACATTTTGCGCATTATGCGCCCCAGGTAAACTATCTGGTATTAACCCCAAAACGGTATTGCCATCATTTTCCGTTGAAATGACTTGATTACCCACAGTATATATGCCTTTTTCGACAACTTGGGTTGCACTAATGGGAATAATGTCTGTCTGCCCAGATGCAGTAAGACTATCGTAAGCTTCTTTACCCCCTGGACAATCAACACCAACAACCTTTAACCCTCCGGGCTTAACACGGGTAATTTGAGTTATCTTGGATAAAATATAGTTTTCCATGTTTCCATGACGATCCAAATGATCTGGCGTAATGTTCAAGATTACCCCCGCATCAAAGGTCATTTGATCCAGAATATCTAATTGATACGACGACATTTCCAGATTGATAACGGCGCCAGATGCAAGCTTTGGCGCATCCAACACAGGCACACCGCTATTTCCACCTGAAAAATGGGGAAGATTCAACGCATTTAAAACATAGTCGATAATTGCATGGGTAGTAGACTTTCCGTTAGTTCCCGTCACCCCCACATATCGATACCCGGAATATTGAGTACGCTTATACCAATACTCAACATCACCAACATAGGGAATGTGATATTTTTTCGCAAGTTGCACAGCCACGTGGGGGGTTGGAAATGTGGTTGGAATCCCCGGACTTAAAATAAGTTCTTCAACTGCATGCCAAGGAGCTTGGCTGGGCGCAACAATTGCCCCCCCCATTAATTGAACTTTTTCTTGCAGTACGGGTGTATCATCCCAGGCAATAAATGGAATTTGGTGCTCTAAAAAATATCGAACAACCGATACCCCCGTTTTACCAAGACCAATGATGTATTTCATAAACGATGTCCAAGGGCTGCCATCCCTAATGCGATATAGGCTGAGAATGCCGCGATCGCCCAGAACAGCTTAACCACCTGAATTTCAGACCATCCCACATGTTCAAAGTGATGATGAAGGGGAGCCATTTTAAAAAAACGCTTACCCCCAGTACGTCTAAAGTAAACAACCTGGATCATCACCGACACAGTCTCTATCACAAAGACCAACCCCGCAATGGCTAAGAAAATTTCGACTTTAAGGACGATGCTTAATACCCCCAACAATCCGCCCAACGCCAAAGATCCAACGTCCCCCATAAAAATTTTAGCCGGAAACAAGTTGAAATATAAAAATCCTAAGCAACTGCCAATGATTAATACAATTAAGTTGGCTAAATTATTCAGTTGATCGCTTGGTAATTTCACCATAAACGACGGCTGTATCCAGAGAATTAACAACAGAAAAAAACTTAATGTAATGACGACGGGAACGGTTACCAAACCATCCAATCCATCTGTCAAGTTCACTGCATTTGATGCCCCAACAATCACAAACAATGCAAAAGGAATATATGCATACCATAGGTTTAAGTGAACATCAATCAATGGCAAATACACTGTAAATTGTTGAGATTCGGGCATGTTGAAATGAACCACCATCCATCCAATAAATGCTATACCAATTTGAGAGATTAACTTTTGCCGAGGTGTCATTCCGCCATAAGCGTTACGTTTCATCACTTTTTTTAAGTCATCGATTGCCCCAATTGCAGCGTATCCAATAAACACGAGCAAGACCCCAAGATTCGCCCCACTCCATAAAGAGGGTGCAAATAATAAGCTTAATATCACGGGCAATAGTATCAGCACGCCCCCCATAGTTGAGGTTCCTGACTTTGACAGATGCTGTTTAGGTCCATCACCACGAATGGGTTGACCCGCAGATTGAATGCGTTTAAGCAATCGAATATAGGGATATCCCGCACATAGGGATATTAAAAACCCACATACAAAAAAAGTTAATACTGCATTCATTGGAAAAGACCCTAGCTTAGGTTAGAAAATTAAGAACATCATATAAAAAAAAACCTTTATTTACAAAGAAAAAAAGCTTAATACTGTAAAAAAGTTATCAGGATTTCCATGAATAAAATTATTCGCATTTTTACGCTATTGCTTCCCTATTTATGGGGCTCTTTTAAAGTTAGAATTGCAACCCTTCTAACACTATTTTTAATTGGAATTGACATTGTTGCAGCAACTTTTTTTCCATACATTTGGAAAAACATAATCGCCGCTGATATTAAACCCACGACGGCTTCATGGTTTCTAGGAATGACTCTATTATTATTTGTATGTTGGACAATCAAGAAAACAGCCCCTCACTTTCGAGAGATTGTCTTTTTTACCGTTACAAACCAAGCCATAAAAAGTATTCGTCTTAGAACAATCTTAAAAAGCCATACGATCAGTTTTCTGAATTTAGAAAAATATAATGTACAAGAAATCATAAGTGCAACAACGCGAGTCTCTCAAAGCATCCGACAGTTTATGCGCGTTTCATTTATTTCGATTTTTCCAAGCATCAGCAAAGTCATCAGCCTTTCGATTGCATTAGCATTAACAGATGCGATATGCTTTGGAATCATCAGCGCTGCATACTGCAGTTTAATTGTCTCTGCCTTTTGCTTGAGGTATTATTCGCAGGCAAAAATCAAAGCGTGGCATTTAACTGATAACGTCACTGTTGCCGTAGCTCATAGTTTACACACCACATCATCTGCACGGTTTAACCTTTCTGCTGAAACTAAACACCTTAGTCACTTGTTTGATTTGGAAGCCACCGCATGGGAAAAACATAACGTTGCACTGTATACATTACATTTAGCCCAAGATTTTATTTTTTACATCGGGTCTGGTATTGTCTTTTCTATCGTAATGATTGACTATGCCCATGGAATAATCAAGCTAGATAAGCTGGTGTTAATCTACGGATTAATTTCATCGATGTATTCTCCTTTATTAGAAATAACACGAAATATGACGCGCTTTTTCGGGGGAATTATCGATCTAAACAAGACATTGGACATTTTAAATCTTCCCTCAGAAAACAAACACATTCAATTACAGAACATTCACCCTCAACCGATTCAACTGGATAACGTGTCGTTTGGGTATCCTGAGAAAAAACCGTTATTACATAATATTAACTTAACAATTAATCCTGGCGACAGAATAGGAATTTTTGGTCCATCTGGAGTTGGAAAATCAACACTGTGTCATATCTTGACGGGCCTCATCTCACCCACTGCAGGAACGGCCACCTACGGACAGACAGACCTGTATCAGATTCAATCCGAATCATTAGGACAAGTTCTGTGCTATATACCTCAAGATCATACCCACAGAGAGCTTGAAACCCACGAACATGAACATGGCTTGGAATTAAAGAAAAAAGCATTTAGTGGTGGGGAGCACCAACGCTATTTAATCAATAGAGCCTTAGAAAAAAAACCTCAAATTATTATTTTAGATGAAACAACAAACGCGCTAGATCGCAAATCCGTGGATCAATTCATCTATGCAATCTTGCAAACCGTCCCAACCGTTATTATGATCACTCACCGCCAAACAACATTACGTAAAATGAATCGATTCTTTGAATTAAAGAATGGACATTTAAATGAAGTGCACCAGGAGTAACCAGTGTGACGCTGGCAACGTGCCGTTGGCAGCATGATGCTGCACTCATTAAGTCACATCCGATTCGTTCAGACATGGATTATAATTTTCACAAACCCTATTACCCATTGAGTCCAGGAATCTCCCTGGCGGCACGTTGCTTAGATCCGATTCGTTCAGACACGGATTACAACTCCACTACCGCAGCTATGCGGCTCAATAGTGCAGGTTTGCTCTTGCTTGCCCGTTAGGGCATTGTGGAGCAAAGGGCAAGCAGGGGGATCATTTTGCTTGGATTGAGTTCCTATATTAATAAAGGTTAATAATTTTTTAAATTTTTTTTCGCACCACCCCCCACCCTGTCACCCTCAGTGAACTTCGGGTGGGGGGACAACACCCATCTTAGAGATCGGAGAAGAAATAGACGAAGTTTTCCGTCATTTCTTCACGAAACTGGGGGTTAAAATAACAATGTATGTGCACACTAAATGTACTATACCGCGCAAAAATTAACAATTCATGAACAAACCAAAGATTTTTGGCACCAGGGATGATCCCTGACCCCATAGATTAGATCCGATTCGCACAAACACGGATTACAACTCCACTACCGCAGCTATGCGGCTCAATAGGCGCAGGTTTGCTCCTGCTTGCCCGTTAGGGCATTGTGGAGCAAAGGGCGCTGCGCAATCGTTTTTATGTGTGTTTAGCTATAGATATTACAGCTTTGCTTTTATGCGTGTAACATGGGGTGAGTCTGCACCGAAAGTTATTTCTGCCATATTTAAAGCTTTTTTCAAGTCATCGCTCCCTTGAGTATTTCCAGACTTTAACCGAACATCACCCAATCGTTCTAAGCTTAAAATCTGATCAGGATGGTTTGCTTTTTGGCAGATTGTATATGCTCTTAATGCAGCTGCTTCAGCGCCTTTCAAATCACCTTGAAGTTGAAGGCTGTCACTGATTAAACGCAACACATAGGCCGTACGCAGATGGTCTTTCCCATAATGTGCTTCATAGTTCTTTAGCCCAAGCTCCAAGTTCGCGTGACCTTGTTTGATATCTCCAAGCTTAACCTGGGCATACCCCAATTCACTTAAGATCTTTCCAATCTTTGGATGGGCATCACTTAACATCGTTCTGTGAACATCCAAGCATTCTTGAAAGACATCTCTGGCTTCACAGTACTTACCTTGATCGTTATAAATCTGACCGATCGTCATTCGAATCCACGATGTTCGTAAATTCTTTTCTCCAAATAAATCAATGTATAGTCTTTCAGCAGCTTTTGCTTCTGTGAAGGCTTTGTCCAAATGTCCTGTATTGCGATACACTTTCGCTAAAAAAATCTTTCCCCGACCAACTTCCATAGGGCTTTCTTCTGCTTCTTTTTCGCAGATCGCTAAGGCTATTTTTATTTCTTTTTCAGAGATATCATAATTACCTAAAAGTCTGTTTATACTACCTCTGTGCATTATTAAACCAGCGTACATTTTTGACGTAGCATCATATTCGGCATGCAACATATCTCCTTTTTTTGCCCATTCCGCAGCAGAAGCATAATCACCCATGTCTTTGTAAACAAGGCTTTTATACACCAAATTCCACGCCTGTATCTGATCGCATTTCTTCGCGACCTCTCGTTGAACAATGCTTTGATTAATAGACTCTAATGCAATCGACATATTTCCTAGTTCTCGCTCTACCAAACTGGTGACGCGTAGAATGATATCTTTGGTTGATGTATCCTTGCTATCTAGCGCCTTAACCTTTTCAAGTTGTTCTTTGGTTTTTAAAAAATCACCTTTTACAACATACATGTGTGCTAACAAGCAAAGCGCCTCAATGCGTCCCGGGGTGTTATTTGAATATGTATATGCCTTTATCGCTTTAGACAAATACTCTTCTGCTAATGAATATTTACAATTAAGACGATACGTTAATCCTAAATGAAGATATAGCCGCGCCAATCTTTGTTGATCGCGAGATATATTCAACTCAATGTATTTTATGCTTTTTTCAAGGAGCTCTTGAGCGTCTTTACCCTTGCTGGTGTAAAAATAAATACAGCCTAACATCCCCGTGACTTTCATCTGTTCGTCTGTCGTCAATAACTCACTAGTAGATATACGTTTTCCATGGGATTCTAGTAACAGTAACACACTGCGTTTTGCTTCATCAATGGCACTGTAAACATAATCCGCCATACTTCGGATAACATTGCGGACTACTGGATGTGATTGGCTAAGCTTTAAGGTGCTCACCAAGTACGCATACATGATTTCCCATGTGCTGCGATGCATTGAGATTGTCCCAATATCACCCGATGCTGTCCCCATAGTGACCAACGAATGCTTCATCATTTCCCGTATAAATTTATCGGCTTTCCCTGATACCTTAATCCCTTCAGATGTGTTACTTAACATTTCTTTGGGAACATCTTGTGAGTCCATCATACTAAGCATTAATAACTTCTGAAGGTTTTCTGTATCACTTTCTATAATCTTTTTAATCGATAACGTGATAATCTCATAACGTGTCTTATTATACTCCCCACCGTCTTTTAGGAGTTCTTGCTGCACCTCTAAAAAAGATGCGTCTTGCTTGTCTAAGGCTGCCAAATATTCGGCAGGTGATAACTTATAATTTCCTATATATTTAGCCGCAATCGAAATATCCAATGGGAATGGAGGAAGTTTCTTTAAAACTAGCTGTGCATCTTCGGTTTCTTTTGATGTTAGCTGTTGGGGTTCTTTCTGATGGCGGATACGTGAATACAATGTTAGTTCTTCATCGGGGGTTAGATCTTCTAAGGTTAAGATCTGTTCTCCCACATTTTTCAGCTGAGCATTTCGTGTGGTCAGGATAACTTGCCCCTTTCCCCACACCGTTGATGCTTGCGGTAAATACTTGAAGATGTCTCCCAAACGTTCCACGTTGTCATAGACCAATACCCATCCTTCCGAAGCTCTTAATACATCTTGTACAAAGACCAATCGCTTGGCTTCACGATCTGTAGAATCTTTGATATCTTCAATACTTTGTAAAATAGCTTTCTGATCCGGTGTTTGAGCTAATCGTGTAGAAAACTCTTTCAAAGATTGCAGTAAAGTTGCTTCTGTTTCGGCATTAAATTCCCATACAGTCAGGGTCGGAGACTCAGCAATACGTTTCGCTGCCCACAACCGAGCAAGTGTCGTTTTTCCAACGCCCCCCATTCCAACAACACCAACTAGTGCAACTGTTGTAATATCAGCATTGGATTTAAAATATCCCTTTAACCGTTCAATTAATCCAGCACGTTCTAACAAAACTGCAGATGCTGGTAACGGCAAGTTACATTGGACAGGTTTCCAGCAAATGTCATTCTCACTATTAATAAGCTTTGCTGAGGCAAGGTGAATTCTATTACCGTCTCCTGTCTTGACTTGGTTATTACTAGCAAATAAAAAATTCGTTGTAATTAACGATATAATACTTAGTATTATCTTTGAATCGCACATGTGTTTTTCCTGTTTATTTTTATCTATGGTGTCATAGTTACCTGAACGTTTTCAAATAGATTTTACAGCAGCTTACATGTATTTGACACAGCACCTTTTCTTTTTTATGGATAATACGTTATACTGGGTGGCGATTGTTAACTATAGGAATCCGACAACTGAACACCAATTTAAAAGGCGCCGCTTGGGTATTGCTGTATTGCGTAACGTTCACGTGCAGTATGAGCATTCACAAAATGGTCAATCCAGATATTCCAACAGCCTTAAAAGTATTCTTGCGGGCATGTTTTGGCTTGGCTTTCTTTAGCCCACTTTTCATTAAAGAAGGGCTAGCTATTTTTAAATCTACCAATTACACACTGCACCTGGTTCGAATCTTTTATATGTCTTTGGCCATGGGGGGTACCTATTTCACCTATGCAAATCTGCCCTTTACGGTTGCAACCTCTATCGGGTTTACGGGCCCCATCTTTACTGCTGTTTTATCATATTTTATTCTTAGGGATCGTTTAAAACTTGGGCAATGGCTCGCAATTTTCACAGGATATATAGGTGTCTTACTGATCGTTAACCCAACGGGAGAAATCAACAGCACAATTTACGTCGCCATTGTTGCAAATATCGTCACGGGTCTTAATTTAATTTATGCCCGAAAATTAACAGCCATAGACTCTCGCAATACCATCGTCATTGTCGGCAATATCGGCGTGATTATTACATCAGGCACATGGTCACTGTTCCATTGGGTCATCCACGCATATCATAATTCGTTAGTCAACCTCACGTGGCAATTACCCAATACAACAGACACCCTGCTATTAATGGGGATGGGATTTTTAGGTGCCTTTTCTCAGGTTGCATATATCACGGCGTTACGCTATGCATCACCCGGGTTTTTAGGACCGTTTGAGTACAGTCGACTTGTTATTGCTGTTCCCATCGGTCTTGCGTTAGGAGATGCTTTTCCAGGGCAACAAGAAATCATTGGCATTCTAACAATTGTTGGGGCAACATTATATTTATCATGGAAAGGACGTCTTAATGACAAATGATCGTTTAGTTCAACTGACATCCAAAGCCTCTGTCGCCGCTGCATTCATGCTTATCATAGCAAAATTATATGCCGTTTATACAACACATTCATTAGGGATTCTAAGCAGCCTATTTGATTCATCCGTGGACATGATCGCCTCTATCGGAAATCTGATTGCGGTCACTATCGCTGCCCGACCTGCCGATCATAAGTATCAATTTGGTTATGGAAAGCTAGAGGCCGTCGCCGCTTTGATTCAATCCATACTTATAGGGGCATCGCTATTATTTTTAGTATCAGAGGCCTTACAACGTTTTTTCTCTAACGACATAACTGTAACGCATTCAACCACGGGTATTTGGGTCATGGCGCTATCGATCGTTATGACTCTTGGGTTAACTGCGTTTCAACGATATACCATCCAACGCACTCAATCATTAGCTATCAAGGCCGATATGTTACACTATAAAACGGACACAGCCGTCAATATCGTCGTACTGATTTCCCTGTTTTTAAACACATATTACAATAACATTGATACAATCGCTTGTATTGGCATTTGTGGGTATGTCATGTGGGCAACCCGACACATTGTTGTTGAAAGCCTGGAAGTATTGCTGGACAAAGAAATTAATGTCAAAGATCAATCTAACATCAAAGCCATTTTGAACAACCACCCTTCGGTCAAAGGATTCCATAATTTTAGAACACGCAGTTCTGGGAAACGCATTTTTATTGAAGCGCATATCGAAATGGATCCCAAACTAACACTGGTTGAGGCTCACAACATCGCCCATGATTTAAAAGATGCTGTTGAGGCTGTTTACCCCCACTCAGAAATGATCGTCCACCAAGATCCTGTGGGTTATGACGAATCATCTGAACGACGGTTTTAATTTATTCATCTATGGGTATTAACATGTCGTAGTGCCCAACCATAAAGAACACATGCCTAACCCGCGATCCTTCTGCTGCCACACCCCTACTATCTCCACTACTAGAACACAACTTAATAACATCTCCAGAATCCATGGCCCAGATATTATAGTCTACGCCTAAGCTATCTTTAACCGCAGCAAACAAGCCCCCAGGAAACCACGTAGCCGACCCACGGTTTTTAGAGAACACACTCTTGACCCCAGCTAATACTTTTTCTTTAGTAGTCAGGTCATCTGCTTTAATTCCGCCTGCAAGTAGCTCTAGTCGAAACGCAGTCAAAAAAGCCTCATACGACGATGGAGTTGTTAAATTTTCTATTTTATTCATTAATCGTCTCTTGCCTTTCTCAAACAATTCTCCATCGCCATAGCCACAAATAATCACCAAGTCTTTGAACGCTGATTGAATTTTATCCGTGGAAACAGCTATTAAAGCTAATGTCGCACTTAAGGCATTGTAAGTTTCAGTCACCTCTATACCCTTAACGTCTTCACTCCCGGCAGACGTTATTACATTTATAAAATTTGTTACTTGAATACTAAGTTCTGGATTTGATTTAACTTTAGACACACCTTCTAATTCCTGAAGGTTTTTTATTAATCGATTTCGTTCATCTTGAAAAAGCTCTGTATAATATTTTTTCTTTTCTGATTCAAAGTCAGTTAATAGGTTTAAAGCGGGGGCTACGTCTCCACGATCATCAATGGCTTGAACTCTAGCCACAACGTCAGCCTTATCATCATCAAACATCAACACTGCAATATCACGAACTAAATCAGATCGTTTCTTTACGAAAGCTTGATATCCATCGTGTTGATCTTTCACCAAGGATTCAATCGTATTAACAAATCTTGCACGATCTACCCCCATCGCGTAAAACCCACAATTGCCATCACCTTTTATATTGATATATAGAAACCGTTTCCCATCTCTAGTTTTCACAATTCTATCGGTAACACCCACAAATCCTGGCTCTTTACCATATAGCTCTATTGCCCTAGCTTTGGCTGCAGTTACTGCCGGGGCAACAGCCAGTGTTGGTTTTATAGCCGGCGCCCCTGTCGGAGCTGGAGCAACAGCTTGAGGTGTTACTACTGGATCCGGCTTTACCGTTGGTATTGGTGTTGATGGTGCCGGAAGAGCTGCAGGAGAAGTGCTATCAGACCCTGTTGAGGCTAGTGCTGGTGCTGCAGGCGCCACTGTCGGAGCCGGTTTTACAGTTGATACTGGCGTTGGTGTAACTTTTAACTCTGGGTATACAATTCTTAAAGCAACAGAGTTTTTACATGCCGCTTGATAAAAAAAATCTTGAACTGAATCCAGGGTTAAAACATCTGGCATCGCCTCTGCATTTACAGTGGTAATACACAAAACGATACCTATAAAATAATTCATAACGCTCTCAAGACAATAATTTCTTCGCTAATTATAGGGACAACAATGAGTATTTCAAGAGTAATTACTTATATAGCTGACTTCTTATAATCTGGGTATGCGTCACTCGGTCGCTAATGTACATTTTAGTACATGTCTCGCCTCGTACCTGTACCCAAATTAAATTAGTCTAGCTATAGTGTTAGTCATTGATGACATTTCCATCTACAGCGCCATTCGCCCCACAATGCCCCGAAAGGGGGCAAGCAGGGGCAAACCTGCGCTTAGACGGTCTACTGAGTAAGCCAGCTGAACAATGTCATACAAACATAGGGAACCTGCCTAGCTTTTAGCTAAGGTTGTTTTTATAATCCGTGTCAGACCACATCCGATCTAACCTATTGGGTGCAACGGCACGTTGCTCGGATCTAACCTAATGAGTCCAACATCATGCTGGTGCCTAATCGCGATGTACTTTTTCAATACGTTCTAAGGCCTCTTGTGCTTTAAAACATAATGTCGCAACTGGTCTTGCTTCTAACCTAGCAACTTCGATGGGGTCATCTGTTTGCTCACAATAACCATAGGTGCCGTTTTTAATTCTCAGTAAAGCTTCATCGATTTTATTGATTAATTTACGTGCGCGATCCATTGCGCGCATTGTCATACGCATATCTACCTCAGACGTGGCCCTATCATTAGGATCAGATTCATTATGCGTCTGATCTTGTAAAGTAAGCACAGCTTGAGTATATTCTTGCGTTAACTCTTTTCTCCAACCCAGCAATTTTTGACGAAAAAACTCTCGCATTTTAGCGCCCATAAACTCTTCATCTTTAGCGGGAAGATAGTCTTCAGAAATATCTGCAATTTTTTCATCCAGAACCATCGAAATCATAACGAACAACCTTTCTTCTTATTATTCTTTTTTCAAACATCATATACGCCAAATGCAATATTGCGCAACCAAAATTTCTCATAGAAATTCCAAAAAATCCGTGCTACACATAATAAAAAGCACAGTATATGAAACAATCATTCTTACACATTTTTTTAAGCAATAATTTAGTGACTGCAACCCATGTAGCAGAACATGAAACAGAGCTGCTTTTTTCAAACATTCATCTTTCAAATTTAGATAAAATAGTACAAGAATTAACGCCCTACCATCACGTTCAAATTCGTTTAATTCTGGATGCACCCAACATCGTGATTAAATCATTTGATACGTTAGGGATGAACTATTGGCATCAATATCAGCTTTCACGCAGACTTGCAAAAGAATCCGAATCTGATTGGTATGCCCTATGGAAAAAACACGATCAATTGATTTTTATAAAAGGAAATTTGTCTGAATTAGAACATACGTTTTTAAACCACTTACACCAACGACGTTTTTTAATTGAATCTACTGTGCCAGCCTTATGGATTCTAAATACTGTGCTATTAAGTGGACATCAAATCAAAAAAAATGGAATTGTACATTTTCCAATACAAGATCATTTTCAACAGGTCTTATACCTTAATGGAATGCCAACTATTTCCCGAATCACACAAACTATTGATACCAGTGATTGGATTCAATTTGTTCGAACAAAATACAAACTGACCTTAGAAACCCTTGATGCTGATCGTTTAATCAAATCCCTGGGTAAAGCTAACGACTCTTTTTCTACCTATGCTTTAAATCAATTACCAGCAGCACATGCTCCCAATATTATATTTAAACAGGGGCTAAATATTAAAACATATTACACATACGCACATATGTTTAGACAGTTTACATATGGAATGGCAACGATCAGCCTTTTGCTAGTGGCAGCACTGGTGCCAGACTTAATTGAAATGAACACACATCAATTAAAATTGGATACGTTGATCAACGATGAACTTGCTCTGTTAGATAAATACGCTGTCAATGATACATTAACAACTATTTCGGATGCTTATGCTCAAAAACGGGCAGTCGTTGAATCATTTAATACTCAAACATTTCCAACGATGTCATTTCTAGAAAAACTGTCGACGATTTTACCCAATTATGGTCAGGTGATTTATATTCGCCTTACACCCAAAGTATCATCGTTAACTGCAGCACCAGGGCGAGATGAATTTACGATGCATATGCGAATCGTTCCTTTGAAAAACTCTAAAAACTTACAACTGTTAACCACGGAAATACACAAAACATTTGGATCTCAAGTACGTATACACATTGTCAATACTCCAACTGTTCAGGCAAATGGGTCATCCGAAGACCTCCCCTTGAAACATACCGTACAAATTAATATGACAGGATTGATGCATGATCTTCAACGACTTACACCCTAAGCATATGTATCAACACATTGCGGATTTCTTTACGTTAACGCGACATCTTTTAAATGACAAGCGATTCCGCATATCGATACTCATTCTAATGATCAGCCTTGCATCGATAGTTTTTAGCTGCATTTTATACTCCGTTCAGAAAAATCGTATGGATGCCTCAGCAGAAAAACTTTCTGCTCAAACGACAGAAATTATCCGTCGTATTGAAGTAAATCAACGTCACGCTCAGATTCCAAAATTCGAAGCATCTATGAAAACTATTGGTGCATATCGCCCCTCTGTTACTGCAGACGCCTGTTTATCTCACGTTGCGAATTGCTTCTTACAAAAAAACAAACCTCAGATTGGCATTACTATACGAAAACAAGAACTAGAGCCCCTATACACCGTTCAATCGTTTTACGTTAAATTCCAATCATCCTTTGATTATGAAATATTTGATATGATGGAATATATTCTGTCGAACTCTGGTAAATTTGGATATACGCGATTGCGAGAATTTGAAATCGAACAACTCTTTGAAACGTCGCCCATTGTTAAGGGACGGTTTGTTTACGATCAATTGAGCATAACGCCATGAAACTTATTGTAATCTTAGTGTGCGTATGCATCCCCATTTTTGGAAAAACATTTTCATTAATGCATCCGGCCTATAATAAAAGCCAAGACATAAGGGGATTAACTTTAAACGGAATTGTATTTATCTCTGATAAGGACTGGGTTATTTGGATCAACCGTCAACGTATTACTCCCACGAAAACCCCAGAATGGTTAAAAATCATCAAGATAACCGACACTACAGTAGAATGCGAGTATTTGCATGATAAACTATGGTATCAGGTAACGTTAGAACCCTACGATACGTTTACTCCAAACATTAAAGCGGAAGAAACCACCCAGACCACTGCAAATGAATAAGCCAAATAATCTACACAGTTAGGATTCTATAGCTAGATTAATTTTTTGGGTACAGGAACGAGGCGAGACATGTACTAAAATGTACATTAACGACCGAGCGCCGCATACCCAAATTATAAGAAGTCAGCTATAGCCTGATTCACATAAAGTGGTTATATGTGCCTTAAGTAGGCAACCTTAAAGTCTGTGGACTATCTAATGATTCTACTCGCTAAAATATATCCATATTATTTGCGTTTAGCTATATATGTAACTTCGACAACTCAAATCTGATCTGCATTGATATCTATTGTGTATAGATATGCACGATCTCATTATGAATGGTTGAGATGAACATAATTTTATTTTTGATGTTTGAACGTTAGATTAAGTTTCGCATCCATATCGGCAGCGTCATGCCGGCAACGTGCCGTTGCACCAGGGATGATCCCTGGCCCCATTAGATTAGATCAGATCAGATCAGATCCGATTCGCACAAACACGGATTATAAAGCTCCAAATCTAACCTAATGGATGCAACGGCACGTTGCTTAGATCCGGTTCGCACAAACACGAATTACACAAAACAACTTTTTTGGACTCAGGCAACCTATGATTACATCCATTAGGTAATGATGTTTGTAAAAATTATAACTCGTGCCAGACCATGCCCGATCTAACTCATCGGGTGCAGCAGCATGCTGCCAGCTGTATCAACTCTCTCATTTATGTCGACCTCTGCCTTTATGCGGCTCAAGCAAATCGCAACGCGATTTGATAGCGGCAACCGCCGCTCTGGCGCGTAAAGCGCCCTTGAGCCGCCAGCGTGACGCTGCACCCTATAGATTAGATTAGATCCGATTTGCACAAACACGAATTATAAGAAAAAGCACTGCCGTTAAATTGGGGTTAATAAAGGTTAACACTTTTTTAATTTTTCTGATTTTTGCGCACCCCCCGCCCTAGACACCACAACTGTTGAAAGTGATTAGAAAAAGAATATTTTTGACAACAAATCAATAGAACAGGGAAAATCATTGATAAACCGATTAATTGTGTCAATCATACAGATATGTATGAATTAAGTAATAGATATGCGACTATTTTACACAATATGAAGTTTTTTATAACATTCATAGCTTGGTGTTTAAGTGGGTGATTTTAATATCGTTAAACACTTCTTCTAATCACTTTCAACAGTTGTGGGCGCGCGACCCCCCAACACGAAAAAGAATAATTTTCTTGACAATCCAAATTCCTTATGTATACTAATAAGTAGAATTGCGAAAAGGCTATCCACTAAACAGGTGGGTAGCCTTTTTTCGTTCTACGTCTTTGAAACTTTCAGCCAAAGGATCCCTAACCAGATCCGCGACGAAGCTTTGGTTGAACCACTCAAGGACGACATGCCGAACCGAATCCCCAGTACAGGTGCTCAACTACCCGATCAGTAGACACAGCCCTGTAAACAACCCCTAGAGCCGACGGGCTCGTAAAACACCGACTTTGTATATTGTACTAAAGTCCGCCTTTCCCCATTCGTGTAAGAAATGGGGTTCTTTCTGCACGTGCGGGTTACTGGGGATTCACTCGGTTTTAAAACTAAATAACGACAGCGTGACGCTGCCAACCTGCGGTTGGATCCGCTAAGTTAGCTCCGATCTGGTCTGACACGGATTCTATATAATTTAACTTTGAAAGCTACACAAATATTGCGCTTTCATAACTTAACAAGGAACTAAAACACTACTCAACCAAAATATCTCAAATTCATTTTTCAACCTCAATGATCCTGCGCCCGAAATGGGTCAAAATCCTCACACCTCAAATCACACAAGATCCAACCTAACGAGTCCAGCGTCACGCTAGTGCAACGTCACGTTGCCATATCTCACATCGCACAAAATCCAACTCAAAGAATCATAATCCTCACCACTCTCCACGACGATAATCCGTGTCCAAACACATCGGATCTAACCCAATGGATGCAACCGCAGGTTGCCTGGTTAACCTTTTCTTAATCTTTTCTTATAATAATTAACTTTGGTGTTAATCAATCTCACGCAAATGGCAGATCAAATCTTATTGAATGAATTTTGGCCTATCATGGTGATTTCTGCTCGAATGATTGGGTTGTTCAGCTGGATGCCAGGGTTTGGCGATCTACATATCCCTTTTCGCATGCGCATGATGATTGCCGTTGGTGTTGCAACCGCATTTGCATTAACACTCAAAGTTCCAAGCTATCCTGTCAATTCGTTTTATATGAGCGCGATGTTAATCTCAGAATATTTAACGGGTACTTTTCTTGGGTTTACGTTAAAACTCTTTTTAAGCGCCCTTGAAACTGCTGGAACGATCATGTCGCAATCCATTGGTTTATCCAATGCGCTTGTTCCAAACCTTGTTGATCATGATCAAACTTCAATTCTTACTAGCTTTTTTACGTTAAGCGGGGTGACCTTTATCTTTGTGTTTGATTTACACCATTTAATTTTATGGGGAGTTTACAACAGTTATGAACTCATCCCTATTGGTACATTAAATATTTTACAAGATAAAGCCTTGCTGATAACCCACACTGTTAATGATGCTTTTGCTTATGCGTTAAAGTTTTCAATGCCATTTTTCATTTTTGGAAATATCATTTATATCGGAATGGGAATTCTCAATAAGCTGATTCCACAAATTCAGGTGTTCTTTTTATCCATGCCGATTCAAATTCTTGTCGGTCTAATTATTTTAATGTTCAGCGTTGGCTTTATTTTAACATCCTTTTTAGAATACGTTAGCCAAGCCTGGACAAAGCTTACGGGGTAATCCATGGCAGAAGGCAATACTCCTGATAAAGACGATAAGACCGAAGACGCCACCGAACATAGGATTCAAAAGTCTCAGGAAAAAGGAGACTTCCCCATCTCTAAAGATCTGACTTTGGCTCTAATGCTGGCGGCGTCTATGGTCAGTTTATTTTTAATCTTCCCACTCCTGGGTGGTCCGCTTGCCATGAAACTTCGCGGAATTATTGAACAAGCTCATATATTTTCCTTTAGCCAAGAATCAACTTCAAAAATCTCGCTCATGTTACTTGCAGATATAATGCCTGAATTCATGGGGATGATGGTTGTGTTTATATTGGCTGCTATTGCAGGTACGTATATTCAAACAAAGCTAACACTCAATAAAGATGCATTAAAACCAAAGCTTGAAAAGATTTCCCCACTCAAAGGGTTTAAGCGTCTATTCTCTGTAAAATCATTGGTTGAACTTTTAAAAGCGTTAATCAAACTTATCGTCGTATCAACATTATTATATGTTTTGTTAAAGGATGAGCTAAAACAAATTCCAGAAATTTCATCGCAACCGATTATGACGAGCTTATACTTATTTTGGAATCTGTGTTTTAAATTATTTGTGACGGCCTTAATCTTTCAAGTCTTTATTGGCGGTGCAGATTATATGTATCAGCGATTCGAATATTTCAAACGATTGAAAATGACCAAGCAAGAAATCAAAGAAGAATATAAAGAGATGGAAGGAGACCCTCATGTTAAAAGCAAACG
This sequence comes from Candidatus Bodocaedibacter vickermanii, assembly GCF_014896945.1. Lineage (GTDB taxonomy): Bacteria > Pseudomonadota > Alphaproteobacteria > UBA6184 > UBA6184 > Bodonicaedibacter > Bodonicaedibacter vickermanii. Next base: position 1,351,212 of record NZ_CP054719.1, on the reverse strand, counting down.
ACGTCAATTGCAACGGCAAGCGTCTAAAAACCGTATGATGGACAACGTTGCAGAAGCAACCGTGATTATCACAAACCCAACACATTATGCTGTGGCGTTAAAATATAGCCCTGGAGAAAGCAAGGCTCCAGTTGTCGTTGCAAAAGGTAAAGATCGTATTGCTCTCCATATCCGAGAACTTGCACTAAAGAATTGGGTGCATATTATTGAGAATCCACCACTGGCCCGGGCGTTATATAAAATCCCATTGAATAAAGAAATCCCACAAGAATTCTATAAAGCCGTGGCAGAAATCATTAAATACGTCTTCAAAAAGAAGAACAGACGGTTGTAGTACCCCCCATTAATCAAAGGTTATTGAGTATGCTTTAAAAAAGTTTTCCTTATGTTGAAATGTTTACTCTTTATTAATAAAATAACCCCATACTGTTAACAAGTGTTAGGAAACTATGATGTTTAGTGGAAAAGTTGTTATCATTACTGGATCCACCAGTGGAATTGGATTAGAGATTGCACGCATGTTTGCAGCTCAACAGGCCAACCTATGTTTGAATGGGTTTGGGGATCCCGCAACGATTCAGCATGAAATTACATCTTTAGAATCTACGTTTTCTTGCAAAGTTATCTATCACCCTGCTGATATGACACAACCCAATCAAATTGCTCAAATGATTAAAACTGTGTTTGATACGTTTGGTCGCATAGATATCCTTGTTAATAATGCAGGCATTCAACATGTGTCGCCCATTGAAGACTTTCCAGTTGATAAATATGAAGCTATTATCAAAATTAATTTGTCATCTGCATTTTATGGAATACGTGAAGTAATGCCATTCATGAAAGCTCAAAAATGGGGACGTATTATTAATATGGCATCTGCGCATGGGCTTGTGGCCTCACCTTTTAAATCAGCCTATGTTGCTGCTAAGCATGGTGTATTGGGGCTAACAAAAGCCGTTGCGTTAGAGGCTGCAGAATTTGGGATTACCTGCAATGCTGTGTGTCCTGGATATGTGTTAACACCGTTGGTTGAAGGTCAAATTGCCAGCACTGCAAAGGCACGCGGCATCAGCGAAGACTCCGTAATACGGGATGTTTTACTCGCCCATCAACCCACAAAACAATTTGTAAAAGTTCAAGAAGTTGCAGAGATGGTACGCTATCTATCATCTGATGCTGCAGCTTCTGTGACGGGCTCCAGTTTTTCCATCGACGGAGGCTGGACAGCCCACTAAACTAAGCTAAATGTAAAAAAGGGAATAATAAAATGACATTTACTGAAAGACTAAACGCACTTTACGACTATCTTGAACCGTTAATATCAATATTAGATTTTGCAAGCGTATCAATTATATTGTGGGGATTCTTAATGGGATTCTTACGCTTCATTTACATTGAATTTTTCCACAGAGACGGCAAATTTATTCAATATCAAGAATTACGTCGCAGCGTTGGAATTTATATCATATTAGGTCTAGAGTTTATGATTGTTGCCGATTTATTAGAAACAATCAAAGGACCGCGCACACATGATACATTTATTTTCTTGGGTTCAATCGTTGTCATCCGTACAGTTATTTCTTATTTCTTAGGTAAAGAAATGAAAGAAGCGGAAGAAGAAGAAAAAGAGTTTTCTCCAGGATTAAAGGGCTTAAGTTTTAGCAAAGCCCCAGTTGAGGAAACAAAGCCTGTTAAAAAAGCGTAACATTTAATCTATATTCTAGCCGCCTATTGTTAGGCGGCTTTTTATCTCAAAATAATAACAATAATAAGAGAGAAACCATGTCAAAAATTGCAGTTGTTACAGGTGGAGTCAGGGGAATTGGACGAGGCATTTCAATTGGATTAAAACAAGCTGGCTATACCGTCATTGCAACGTACCAAAGCAATGATGCGTTTGCAAAAGAGCTACACACCGACTTTGGTATTGATATTTTAAAATTTGATGTATCGGATTTTAATTCATGCGAAATGGCGATTAACACAATCAAAAATCGCTATGGTTCAGTACAAGTTTTGGTGAATAATGCGGGTATAACAAAAGACGCAGCCCTTCACAAAATGTCTACAGATCAATGGCAAGCTGTAATTCGAACAAACTTGGATTCCGTATTCAATATGAGCCGGCTTGTTATCGAGGACATGCGTGCGGCTTCCTTTGGGCGTATTATCAATATCAGCTCAGTGAATGCACAAAAAGGTCAAGCGGGTCAGACTAATTACTGCGCATCAAAAGCTGGTGTTTTGGGATTCACAAAAGCATTAGCCTTAGAAACTTCAGGAAAAGGCATTACAGTAAATGCCATAGCCCCAGGGTATATCGATACCGATATGGTTCGCGCTATTCCAGAGGCTATATTAGACAAAATCATCTCATTGATTCCAATGCAGCGCTTGGGCACAGTGGATGAAATTGCAAAGATGGTTCAATATTTGGCATCTGATGAGGCCGCATACATCACTGGCAGCACCATTAGTTTAAACGGAGGCCAGTATATGAGCTAATAAAGTAGAGAAGATCCCTTCTCTACTTTATTAAGCGTCTAAATCTGAATCTGAATCATCAAATAATTTTTTAGCTACACCTGAAGTATCCGTAACTTTTTTCTTAATAGTCTTAACAGGAGCGCTTGGAGTCTGCACTTGAACACCTTGATTGCGAGGTGTTGAAGGTTCACTACTACCAGCAACTAACTCAGCATCATTTGCAGTTGTGATTGATACGCTAACTGATGTTAAAAGAAGCGCTTGAAGTAATAATTTCATAATAATATCATCCCTAAAATATAATAATAACTGTCAAATAATATTTTGACACCCTGAAGATATACAACAACTTGCCGATTGTCAAATTTATTTCATCTTGTTAAGACTCGGATAAATTCATAATAATTGTCTCAAACAAAGGATTAATATCAGGTAAATTTTATATATTATTTTTTAGATTCAACTAGGCTCTGAAATAGCTGATGCCAATTTAACTCTACACCCAAATGAATCATCGCCGATCCAATGCCAACAGCGGCACGATCCATAAATACAAACTCTTTTGGTGGACGTACTTTTCCTGATTGCTTTAAGGCTTGAATCACCGCCTTCGCCGCATCTTTTCCTTCTTGCGGAGACTCCACTAACGGTCGGATACGATCATCTAACAAGGGGCCATACAGAAACTTAGCCCAAATATTTAAAGCATCTACCAACTCGGAAGTTAGGTTTTCAAACCCCCACATTTCATAGGCTTCATTGGCTTCAGATGCGCTATTCAGTTCAAGCGCCCTATACAGTTTACGCACCCCTGCTAAAAATGATTCTGGGAACTCTCTGACACAGCCAAAATCCAACATAATAATCTGCCCCTCGGGGGTGATGCGGTAATTCCCAAAATGGGGATCTCCATGTAACACACCATGTTGATACAGCGGGTAATACCACGCTTGGAATAAGTTTTCTGCCACGCGGCGTTTTAACGTTATTGACCAGTTTTTCACGACCATCAAATCAGCCCCGTCACACCATTCCATGGTTAGCAATCGATCAGTGGAATAGCTTTCAAATGATTTTGGGACAATCACGGGCAGATTCGTATTTCCAAAAAGTTTTCGAAATCGCTCCATATTTCGAAGCTCTAACCGATAATCTAATTCTTCTTTTAACCGCTCTTTTAGTTCGTGTTGAATGTTAACGGTATCCAAAATGGGAACTGTCCGCTCATATAAACCAAGAAGCAGACGAAGCTGATCTAAGTCTCCCTCAATACTGCTGAGCATATTTGGGTATTGCAGTTTGCAGGCGACAATCTCACCCGACGATAATTGAGCTTTATGCACTTGCCCTAATGACGCGGCAGCAGAAGCCTCTTTTTCAAAGTGCGTAAATTTGGTTGGCCATTCTGCTCCCAATTCAAACGCCATACGCCTGCGAACAAACGGCCACCCCATGGATGGAGCTTGAGATTGCAATTGCATTAACGATTCGGCAACATCGTCAGGCAACATGCCGGGCACCATTGCAAGAATCTGCCCCACTTTCATGATCGGTCCTTTTAATTTTCCTAAGGCTTCAGTCAACACCTGGGGAAAAGCATCGCTGTTTCCAGTAATCTTAGCGCCTAGGGTTTTGATAGCAGCACCACTCAAGGTTGTGGCCACGTGAGCCACCCTCCCAATACGTCGACCTAATGAAGAGGTATCATCGTTCATTTTTGCATTCCATACATAGGTACTACGCTAACGTTCACCCTTCGGCTTGCCTTGCAGCAAGCCGTTAAGTGATAACGAGGTTATTGTGACAACTGTTCGAACTCTTGAATGAAACCTTCGATCATACTCAACCCTTTGTTCCAAAAGGCTGGATCTTTTAAATCAAAGCCAAAAGGTTTTAAGGCTTCATCATAGCGCTTGCTGCCCCCTGCTTTTAGCAATGCCATATATTTATCTTGGAATCCATTGGGATTTTCTTGATAGTATGCGTACAGGGAATTAACCAAGCAATCGCCAAATGCATAGGCATATACATAGAATGGCGCATGGTAAAAATGAGAAATATACGCCCAATAAATATCATAAGTTTCATCCAATTGGATGGCATCGCCTAAACTTTCAGATTGAACAGACATCCAAATTTCTGAAATATCAGCAACGGATAATTCCCCTTTTTGACGTGCAGTATGCAGGCGCTTTTCAAATTCGTAAAAAGCAATTTGACGAACAACGGTATTTAACATGTCCTCAATTTTCCCCGCCAACAAATACTGTTTTTGTTCAGACGTTGCTTGTTTTAACAATGATTGAAACGTTAACATTTCACCAAATACGCTGGCTGTTTCTGCCAACGTGAGGGGTGTGTCAGCCATTAGAGCACCTTGATCTTTAGCTAGCACTTGGTGGATTCCATGCCCAAGTTCATGCGCCAATGTCATCACGCAGCGTTGCTTTCCGTGATAGTTCAGCAAAATGTAGGGATGCGCAGAAGGAACAACGGGATGCGAAAACGCACCAGAATCTTTACCTGGTCGTAACGTTCCATCAATCCAACGGCGTTCAAAAAATTGCGCTGCAATGGCTGACATTTCTGGTGAAAACGCGGAATATGCTCGCAAGACAATATCCTTTGCTTTATCCCACGAAATATCTGTTTCTGGAGCTGTTGGATACGGAGCGTTCCGATCCCAATACGGTAACTTAGTTTTTCCAAAACGTTTTGCTTTTAATGCATAATATCGATGAGATAACTTGCTGTATGAACTTTTCACTGCCGTCGTTAAAGCCGTCACAACTTCTGAATCAATTTGATTGGCTAAATGTCTAGACCCATCAACAGTTGGAAATTTTCGCCATTTATTATCTAAGGATAAGTTTTGAGATAACGTATTCATGATCATTGCAAAGACGCGAGCATTGTCTTTTAACCCTTTAGACAAAGCCATTGCTGCAACGTTTCGAACCTTTTCATCATTATGCCCCAATCGATTTAAAACTTCGGAAATGGGGTACATCTTACCCTCCATATCAAACCGCATATCAGCGCACACTTCATCATACAACCGAATCCATGACCCTTCTGCTGGAATGGATTTTTCTTGCATCAAGCGCTCCATCTCATCCGACAACTGATGATCTTTGAACAGCCTAACATTTGCAATCCAGGGCTTATATCGCACTAACAAAGATTCTTGTGCGTACAGTGTTGCTATTTTTTCATCACTCAACAGATTCAACTCAAGGGTAAAAAATAAAATATCTGTGCTTAAGCGATTCGTATGTTCATACATATTTTGATAAAACACACTGGTGTTAGTGTCGGAACGATCTTGAGCATACAAAAGAAAAGCATATGCACTTATTTTACCCATTTGATCGGACAATGCTTCATAGGCTTGAATCGCCTTTACAAGCTCAACCCCAGTCAATAAAGCAACTTTTTCTTTGTACATACTTACAAAGGTTGCAACATCTTTATCCAACTGTTGTAAATGGCGTTGCACCGCCGGATGGTCATACCCCGGAAATAAATCGCTTAAATTCCAACTTGGTACATTATCATTAAGTGTCATGCTTTTGCTCCCTGTTATTGTATTTAAAGTAGTATTCCAAGATAACAGAAAAACTGCCCATACCAAAATTAACTTATAGCGTTTCCATCTATTTTTTTTCATTTGATTCCCAATAAAAAATTATTATATATGTAAAAGTGACTCTACCAAACAATCATAAAAAAATCCCTGGGTCAAGTTGTTCAAATCAAGAGGAAACTATCATGAAAAAATATATGTACACTATACTATCCCTATGTCTTATTATTAACCCACTGATTGCGAGTGAAGTCTTTATTACTTCACCCGATCGCTTTTACGCCTCTAAAGCCTTGCTATCCGAAACAGTAAGAACAGACTTACCAAGAACCCAAGTCATCGATGGTAAACTTGGAGCTTTACCCAGTAATGTATTAACCGTCGACAGTCGTACACTAACACAGTCAGGAAGACCTTTATCTCCCACAACGCGTCAACAGATAACTCAAGCACAGGGCACTTATGGAACTGTTCGTTTGGTACAAGAATTATGGAAAAATACGCTGGATAGCTTTCCACAATGGTGTCCTGTAACGGGCTGCACCCCCATATGTGTAGCAACTGCCAACTGGAACAAGCAACCACTACTAACAATTAACCCACATGCTGGATGTGTGGAAGGGTGCGCATTGAATGCCTATTATGATCCAAGAACCCACGAATTGGTGTTTCCACAGTTCCTTGATAGCGGGCGAATGAAATACACATGTTCATCCTTTGATGTTGTGGCTCATGAAACTGGGCATGCGTGCTTAGACGCCATGGTTCCGGGATTACTCAGAACCGGTCGACTGGATCATCGAGCCTTACATGAAAGCTTTGGCGATCTAACAGCTTTGTTTGCTTCGTTATCTTTAGTCTCTGAAGACGTGCAGGCCGCTTGGCTGTCTAAGCCTAGCAGCGACACCTGTATTGGAGGTGATTTAACGGGCGCTTGTATCCGAGATCCCCATGATGACGAATCGATTCGCTGCGAAGAACATTCCTTATCAAAACCACTCACTCGCTTTATGTGTAGCTACTTACAGCATCAATGGCAATATAACACTTCTGGAGTGTCTGCAGGCGACGTCTTGCGTCAAGGGCGCAAAGATTTCTTAACTGCGATTTTGTTGAACTCAAAGTCAGATAACATCTTAACCGGAATAACCCACTATTTTCATAACAACAAAACACCTATAGAAGATAGCTACCTGACATTGTTGACATATCAATTTAAATCGTGTCCACTCGCTGCAGCTTAACTTTATAAGCTTATGCGGATCATGCAACTCGCACTTCAATGCGATTTGGTGGCGGCAACTGCCGTCTGGCGCGCGCAAGCGCCCCCTGAGCCGCCTAGCGTGACATGAACTAAAATGACCAAACACGGCCACTAACCTAACGGATGCAACGGTACGTTGCTTAATATTAGGCAAGCATTATCTATAGCCGAAACCTTTGTTGTATCCGCAATTAAATCATAGTTATAGGTAAATGATTTTAATCGATCGAACTGATCATTTGCTAACCCAACAGTTCTGTCCCCTCGCAACCGTTCACGCTCTATCAGAACATTAATATCACACATTACTTGAACTAGAAAAATCCTATGATTACTAAGTTTCTGAAAATATTGATCCATGCTAACTTTATCAAAGATCACCTCATCCACAATAATATCATGACCCAAATCCGCCAAAAGTTGTACGACTTTGTGTACATGCTCCTGAAAGAACACCTCTCCTCTGGGCTCAGTCTTTACTTGAATACACGTTCCCCGTTCATTTTCGCTGTGTATAAAGGAGTAATATCCTTCGGATGCGCGATCCCCAAATTCTAAAAATTTTGATGGCAACATGCCAATGAAGGTATCAATTCCAATGTGCAACCAGGGAGTATCAGAAAGCTCTTGAATAGCTTTAGATATGGACGTTTTTCCTGCAGAGCTGCAGCCATTTAAAAAGATAATGCGACTCATTATTATTGTTTATACGTACTGTAAAAGAATACTTTTTGAATCGTCGGCGTTTTCTTTACTATTGTATAAAACGCTTCTTTTTCTGCCTCTGAAGATGTTCGCGCCAACACATATAGATTCTTTTTAAAAATTACGTATTGAAAATTCCCATAATGTACCGCTGAATTCGTTAAGAACAGTGTGTCCAGCTGAGTTTTTACGAAGGTATTCTTGATATCAAATCCCGTTTTTTCATTCGTTGGCACATGTTCTAAGTGATCAATGACCTCTTGAACACCTTTAATTTTCCACACGGCGTTCACTACATCGATATGTTCCTGTGCACTTTCAACATACCCCACCAATAACACACGCCCCTGTAAAACAATCAGGCGGGCTTCCGAGGGTAAATCCCTTCGAATGTTTTGCAATACTTGTACAACATTAGTGTAAATAACTGTATCTGAGGCTGATTTTTGATAACTGGCCTCAACTGATTTTGCGTCTTGTTTCAAATGCTCGCACGCTGAAAGACATAGCATACAACTTATTCCGAGAAAATATCTCAATTGGAAAATAGATTTAATCATGATTTGCCTCAAATGCATTTTTAATGTGTAACGGTTTAGAGTTTGGTGCACACACAATAACGTCAAACCGTACTGCATCATTTGCATAATCTGGAAACGATTGAATAAAATGCAAATAGGCGTTCATAATCCGTTCCTGTTGCCGCACCTGTATAGCGTGTAAACTAGCGTTTAATGTACTTCTAGTTTTAACCTCTACACATACTATCATAGTTTCATACCGTGCAATAATATCAATTTCACCATAGGGCGTGCGATATCGTTTTGCTAATATATGATACCCATGCAAATTTAAAAAGGCAAGCGCTACAGATTCGCCCTGCATTCCACGATTATATGAATTCCGAAATACATTCTGCATTTAAACAAGCAGTTGGATTACATAAAACGCACCCAACGCAAAGCTCATCAATGCTGCATGCTTAAAAATCATACCCAACATGGGAATACGATTGTCATTGACTGCACGCTCGCGTTTTGGTTCCATTAATCCCGGAAAATTGTATACAGCAGATTCTTGTTTATATGCAATTTTTCTCATTATAATCTCCCTTTATTTACAGTAACTTTCGTCCGACTTCGCCTGTATACAATTGACGTGGTCGACTAATTTTAAGGCTAGCTGTTTCAATCATCTCTTTCCAATGGGCAACCCACCCTACAGTTCTTGCTAAGGCAAACATAACCGTAAACATGTTGGTTGGAATCCCCATTGCATTTAAAATAATTCCTGAATAAAAATCGACGTTGGGATATAATTTTCGTTCGATAAAGTATTCATCCTTCAACGCAAATTGTTCTAACTCTATTGCGAGCTCTAACAACGGGTTTTGAACGTGCAATTGATCCAAAACCTCATAACATGTTTTCTGCATTACTTTGGCGCGTGGATCATAGTTTTTATAGACCCGATGTCCAAAACCCATTAGGCGAAACGAATCATTTTTATCTTTGGCCCGACGTATGTATTCCGGGATATTTTCTTTTGAACCAATTTCTGCCAACATCTTTAGCACGGCCTCATTAGCCCCACCATGCGCTGGTCCCCACAAACTGGCAACACCCGCCGCAATACACGCAATCGGATCCGCGCCCGTTGATCCAGCAAGTCGAACTGTTGACGTTGATGCATTTTGTTCATGATCCGCATGCAAAATAAAAATACGATCTAAGGCGCGTTCCAATATTGGATTTATCTCATACGTTTCCGTTGGCACGCCGAACATCATCTTCAAAAAATTTCCCGCATAGGACAGCGTGTTCGATGGATATATAAAGGGTTGCCCAATAGAATACTTATACGCATACGCTGCAATGGTCGGTATTTTCGCGATTAATCGCTTACAGATTAAATCTCGTTGTTCAGTATCATTTACATCTAAATGATCGTGATATACTGCCGCCAATCCACCAACCACACCCATCATGATCGCCATGGGATGAGCACCCCGATTGAATCCTTCGTAAAACTTAATCGCTTGTTCATGCAACAATGAATGATGTGAAATGTCTGCTTGAAACGCTTGTAACTCTTGATCATTAGGAACATCGCCATATAACAACAAATGCGCAACTTCTAAAAAAGTACAGTTTTCAGCCAATGATTCAATGGAATACCCCCGATGGGATAATACGCCTTGATCTCCATCAATAAATGTGATGCCTGATTCGCAGCTTGCCGTAGACGTAAACCCAGGATCATATGTAAAATATCCCGTCTCATCATACAATGAACGAATATCAATGACATCAGGACCCGAGGCTCCCTTTAATACTGCCAACGCATGTTCTTTACCATTTGGCAATATAAGGCGCGCATTATTCTGTGACATTAGGTGACCTTTGATTAATACGTTTTCACATACTTTAGCAACCAAACGTTAACAATGATTAAACAACAGCAAAAAAAGTAATTTGCATCCACCAGCGTGACGCTGGACTCATTAGGTTTGATTGAGGGAGATTTGAGATTTGGGGGAATGGGATACGGATTTCAAATAACGAAAACCGTAAGGCAGCATGATGCTGCACCAGGGATGATCCCTGAACCCGATATGTGGGATCCGCCAGCGTGACGCTGGACTCGTTAGGTTTGATTGAGGGAGATTTGAGATGTGTAAAAATACAATGTGGGGATGAATGTTGATGGAGTGTGGTTTGAGGTGTGAGAAAATTTTGAGATTTTTGACCTAACTTCGGCGCAGGGCAGCGTGACGCTGCATCCATTGGGTTAGATTGAGTTTGGTTTGAAATATGAGAGAATGATGAAGAATTTGAACCCACCTTCGGCGCAGGAGGGGTAAGGGTGAAAAATGAATTTGAGATATTTTGTTGAAAAGTAGTGTTTTGGTTCCTTGTTTTGTTTGAAAGTGCTGTGTTTGTAGCTTTCAAAGTTAAGTTATATAAAATCCGTGTCCAATCACAACCGATCTAACTATCGGATGCAACGTCACGTTGCCAGCGTCACGCTGGCGTTGTTTAAAACCGAGTGAATCCCCAGTAACCCGCACGTGCAAAAAGAACCCCATTTCTTACACGAATGGGGAAAGGCGGACTTTAGTACAATATACAAAGTCGGTGTTTTACGAGCCCGTCGGCTCTAGGGGTTGTTTACAGGGCTGTGACTACTGATCGGGTAGTTTGAGTTCCTGTACTGGAGATTCGATTCGGCGTTTCGTCTTTGAGTGTTTCAACCAAACCTCGTCAAGGATCTGTTGCCAGATCATTTGGCTGAAATACTTTTGGGACGTAGAACGAAAAAAGGCTACCCGGTTTTTGGGTAGCCTCTTCGCAATTCTAGCTATTAGTATACAAAACGTTTTCGGAAAGTCAAGAAAATTATTCTTTTTCGTGTTGGGGATCGCGCCCCCCTGAAGTGGGGCCCACCCACAAAAAATTACTCAGAGCGTGTCCACCCCCCGCCACCGCGACGCAATACAATCGGTATTTTTCAAAAAATCGTTTTGAAAAATTTACACGTCGTCCAGAGGATACCATCCCCGTTCAGACTAGAACATAGTTCACACAGCGCTGTGCTACTTTATGTCCAAAATCGCCATTGCGTATCAGATGCACCCACATTCAAGTGGGATCTGAGTTTACTAAAAGCCTACCACCTTCAAAGTATCAGATACTTCTTAACAAACTATGAACAGAACGAAGATCTTTGCAACGTGCCGTTGCACCAGGGATGATCCCAGGATCCATTAGGTAATATGGTTGAAAAAATTACAATCCGTATCCTCTTTAGAAAAAATCTAATGACAACTATCGCTCATTAACTCAAACACTTTTAAGCCATAAAGCGATAGTTGATTCAACTGTGGAAACCTTTATTTCGCAGCGATAGCATCTGCTAAAGCGTTGTATCGCGCTCTTTCCGCACTCCCCTCTCTACATTTAGCAGCAATAGCGCGTATTCCGTCTATTGCTAAATTCCTATCCTTTGATGTTGCATCAGAATGACCTGCAGATTGCTCATATAATACTGCGGCTCTGTCATAAAAACCGTCCCCAAGATCGTACATGCCTATTGCTGCATATCGAATGTCTCGGGGTGTTACTTCAGAAAGAGTTGTAGACCGTTCAAATAATATGGCGGCGGATTCAGATTGTCCCCATCCGCGTAACTGCCCTGCTTGTCTTTGTACCTCAGCTGGTGTTACTCTTGGAATAGCATCAGTTACTGCGGCGGACACCCGTAGCTCGTCTGCTGGAAAAATTGCAGGGAGTGTTAATACTGATAACTCGTCTGCTGCAAAAACTGAAGGAAGTGTTAATATTGACGTGATGAATAGTGATTTAAATGCCTGTGTCATTGTTGATTCCTGCTCTGATTACTTAAATGATATAATCCATTTTTTGACAAAGTCAAGAATCTGTCACAAAATTTAACCCACCCTCTTGTAAAGATATTGGACGACTCCCTATATCCAATCAAAGTTTTTTGAAAATAGTAGTGGGGTGTTGCTGTCAAAAACATGACAACTATCGCTCATTAACTCAAGAACTCTTAAGTCATAAAGCGATAGTTGATTCACGTGTGTTGAAACTTTTATTTCGCAGAGATAGCATCTGCTAAAGCGTGGTACCTTGCTCTTTCCGAACTTCCTTCTACATATTGGTTCGCAATAGTGCGTATTTCGTCTATTGCTAATTGCCTATCTTGTGGTTCTGCATCTGGATGATTTGCGATCTGTTCACATACAACCACTGCTCTTGCATAAAAATCAACCCCAAGATGGATTAGGGCAACAACTGCCATTTTCCTATCAAGTTGTGTGGCGCTGGGATGATTTGCAGACTTTTCATACAACGCTGCGGTTCTGTCATGAAAATCAGATCCAAGACCGCGCATGCCAAATGCTGCCTGTCGAATATCAATTGGTGTTGCATCGGAAAGATTAGCGGATTTCTCAAACAATTCTGCAGCTCTGTCTCTCTGCCCAGATTTGAATAATTCATTTCCTTCTTTTCGCAGGCCCTCTGGTGTTGTTCCGGGAAGAGCTGCTACAGGCACTGCAGCTACACCTGCTGAATGTGCACCAGCTGCGGCAACCACATCTAACTCGTTTGCTGCAAAAATTGAAGGCAGCGTTAATACTGATGTAATTAACAGTGATTTAAACGTATGCGCCATTGTTGTCTCCTGTTTTGATTACTTAACGATATAATCCATTTTTTGACAAAGTCAAGTGATCTATCACAAAAAATTAGCCTACCCTCTTGTAAAGACATTTTGCGATATTCTATAGCAACCAATGTATTGAAATGTTTATCTCGCAGCGATAGCATCTGCTAAAGCGTTGTATCGTGCTCTTTCCGCACTCCCCTCTCTACATTTAGCAGCAATAGAACGCAATCCACGTACTGCATTTTGAATATTAACTGGTGTTACATCGGGAAGATTAGCGGATTTCTCAAATAATTCTGCGGCTTTGTCCTTTTGCCCAAGCTGCCAGCTGCCATACGCTGCACTTTGAATATCATCTGGTGTTGCATCGGGATGAGTAGCGGATTTCTCAAATAATTCTGCAGCTCTTGCATAAAAATCAACCCCAAGACTGTACAGCCCATATGCTGCATTTTGAATATCAACTGGTGCTGCATCGGGAAGATTAGCGGATTTCTCAAGTAATTCTGCGACTCTCAAATAGAAACTAGGTCCAAGATCGTACATACCGCTTGCTGCATCAAAAATATATTCTGGTGTTGCATCGGGATGATTGGCAGCCCGTTCAAATAATACGACAGCTTTTTCATCACCCCCCCCAAGAATAGATATGCTCCACCCTGCAGACCGAATATCCTTTAGTGTTGCATCAGGATGATTTGCGAATTCTTCAAGTAATTCTACGGCTTTTTCTTTCTGTCCAGATCTTACTAACTGATCTACTTTTCTTCGCATACCTTCTGGTGTTGCTACGAGGTGCCTCGCAACAGCTACTGCAGCGATCTCTGCTGAATGTGGACCAGCTGCTGCGGCGGTCACATGTAACTCAGCTGCTCCAAAAGCTGATGGAAGCGTTAATACTGTTGTAATTAATAGTGATTTAAATGTGTGCGTCATTATTGATTCCTATTCTGATTATTTAACGATAAACAAACTACATTTAATATTTGGCAATATATCCAATTGGAATAAATCCTAAGGTTCGATAGAGCCCCTCTCCTAGCGGTTGAGCTTGCAATACAACCCAGCGAATATTGCGCTGTCGAATACGCTCTAACGCATTGATCATCAATATTGTACCCAAACCTTTACGCCGCTCAGTTGGGTCGCACTCATCCATTAAGTCTGTTGTGCGCCCATGGCCATTAAAACTATCCGGCAACACCTCCAAAGAACTAACCCAGTTAATTTTTGATGGCAACGTCATGTTGGGAACAAAATCGGTATAGCTTTCCCCTTCATTAACATGAGTCTTAGAAAAAAAGTGTTGATGGCTTTCAACCGCTTTTACATGCCACGGCTCATAAACAATCTGCCACATCACAGAAGTTTCAAATGCGGGAATATCATCACTTTGAATTGTTTCCCCAGATACATTAGTTATTAACAGCAACAATCCCTGACATACTATTCTCAACACTCTAACGTCCTTTTTTATTTAGTATCATAAAAAATTCTTATGATTGCAAGCGGTGATAATCTGACTTTTTCAATCTAAAACTTGAGGTTATCCTTGGCGTTATGGTATAGTCAGCTGTTAATTAAAAGGCGTTTTGCTATGTTTTTGCATAAAGACTTTATGCCATATGTTGTCGCTCTCTATCGTCAAGCTGTTGAGGAAGATGTATTAAAACACATCACTGCAGCTGCAAAAGCTATTGCTAAAGCGCTTTTAGAGTCTCCAGATCTTTTATCGTTTTTAAAAATATCGTTTATTCCATTTGAAGAGAAAATAACGATTCTAGAAACACTTACTCCTTCTAAAACTCCGCCTTTATTTCTAGGGTTTTTAACCTTGTTGGGACAGAACCGAAAACTCAGTTCACTGGAACCTATTCTTAATAAGTTTATAGAATATGCAAATCATAAATCTGGTGTGAAACATATTCGAATCACATCGGCGTTTGCACTGGACACAGCAACAAAGAAAGCGTTGCAAGCGGCATTAGAATCACAAACAAAACAATCTGTAGAATTGTCTATTACCATTGACCCAACGTTAATTGGTGGGATTATTATTCACTATAATCATCACGAACTTGATCTATCACTTAAAAATGCGATATTCTCGCTTAAATCGACGCTAAAGGAACTATACTCATGAGCTTAAACCCAACCGAAATTATTGATGTTTTAAAGCAAAAAATTGCATCACATCATACACCTTTAGAACTCAACGAAACAGGGCAAGTTGTCTCTGTCCGCGATGGAGTTGCTTTGGTATGGGGATTACATAAAGTAACCGCCAATGAAATTGTCGAATTTGAGGGCGGGCTAAAAGGACTTGCTCAAAACTTAGAAGAAGACCACGTTGGTGTTGTAATTTTAGGCGACGATCGAACTATTAAAGAAGGTTGCACAGTTAAACGTTTGCATAGTGTATTAGAGGTTCCCGTTGGCAATAAGCTCCTTGGCAGAGTCGTCAACGCATTAGGCCATCCATTAGATGAAAAGGGGTCTATTGAAGCTTTTGAATATTTACCTGTAGAGCGTGCTGCACCTGGCATTATGGATCGTGAATCTGTATCGACCCCGTTACAAACGGGCATTAAAATGATTGATGCGTTAATCCCTATCGGACGCGGGCAACGTGAATTAATCATTGGTGATCGCCAAATCGGAAAAACAGCGATTATTTTGGATACGATTATCAATCAAGCAAAAATCAATAAAACCTTAAAAGATGACAAAGATAAAGTCTATTCTGTATATGTAGCAATTGGGCAAAAACAATCATATATTGCTCAAATCGTAAAACGGTTAGAGGAAGAAGACGCAATGCAATACACTATTGTTGTCATTGCATCCGCCTCTGACCCCGCACCGCTACAAACCATTGCACCATATTCAGGGTGCACAATGGGCGAATATTTCCGCGACAATGGTATGCATGCACTTGTCATTTATGATGATCTATCAAAGCAAGCCGTTGCATATCGACAGATGTCGTTATTATTACGTCGCCCTCCTGGACGCGAAGCCTACCCAGGCGATATCTTTTATCTGCACTCAAGATTACTGGAACGTGCGGCTCAACTTTCCCCTGAAAAAGGTGGTGGGTCATTGACGGCATTACCGATCATTGAAACCCAAGCGGGTGACTTATCGGCATACATTCCAACCAACGTAATTTCTATTACGGATGGACAAATCTTTTTAGAAAATGAATTGTTTTATAAAGGTGTTCGCCCTGCAATTAACTTAGGACTTTCAGTCAGTCGTGTTGGATCAGCCGCTCAAACAAAAGCTATGAAAAAAGTTGCAGGCAGCATTAAACTTGAACTGGCGCAGTTTCGTGAAATTGAATCATTTTCACAGTTCGCATCCGATTTAGATCCGACGACTCAACGTCAATTGAAAAAAGGATTCTTATTAACTGAAGCCTTAAAACAAGGTCAGTATGTTCCATTAAGCCTTGCACGACAAGTGGTGCTTATTTATGCAGCAACCCGTGGCTATATTGATGAATTAGAAATCGCGCACATTTCATCTTACGAAGAAGAATTGTATACAGCGCTGTTTGACCGCCACAATAAATTAGCGTTAACAATCGAAAGTGGTTTGTTGCCTGAAAAAGAAGAATCAGAATTAAAAGCATTTTTGGAACACTTTACAAAAGACTTTATTGAAAGGCAGTCAGCACAATAATGTCTACGTTAAAAGCTTTAAAAACCCGAATTCAGGCCGTAAATTCCACACGTAAAATTACGTCGGCAATGTATATGGTTGCAGCGGCTAAATTTCGAAAAGCACAAAAAAAATATGATGCGGCAAAAAGCTATGCCGATGCTTTAACCCAGGTTATGAAAGCCCTTCCGCTATCTGTTTTTGATGAATCTGACAATCCATTGATTAAGTCACACACAGTGGGTCAAACATTAATTGTGCTAATTTCAGCAGATCGTGGACTGTGCGGTAGTTTTAACGGACAATTGTTTCGCAAAGCAAAAGAAGTCTGTTCTAAACTGTTTCTTGAAAACAAACCGTTTACACTGTTGCCCATTGGAAAAAAAGCATTTGAGTTTGCTACACTTAACTATGCTCATTGCTTAAAAGAATCCGCCCCGTTACTGCTGTATGACGTCTTATATTCTGATGTTCATACTTTGTTTTCTAAAATTGAAACAGCGTTTATTCAGGATGGAATTGAACACTGCATCACGCTGCATAACGAATATTCGTCTCCTTTACAACAGACACCCCGTGACACTATGCTGCTGCCTTTAAACACTGCATTAAAAGCAGTTAAATCACCTGAAGAAGAACCTACCCACATCCCTGAATTTGTTGCTTCGGAGACTAAGTTTTTAGATGCATTTTTGCAGCAATACTTACACGGGATTTTATGGTCATCTATTACCCAAACACTGGTTGGAGAATTTGCAGCACGCATGACCGCAATGGATAATGCTACAAAAAATTGTGACGATATGATACATGGTTTAAAATTAGAATATAACCAAAGTCGTCAAGCACGCATTACAAACGAATTAATTGAAATTATTTCAGGCGCCGAAGCGCTACAGAAAGGCTAGCACATGAAAAAAAATGGTTATATTACCCAAGTTATCGGCGCAATCGTTGACGTCAGATTTCCTGATGGTCACAGCCCACAGATTCTAAATGCTATTACCATTACTGGTGAGAACGGTGGTGTTAGAACGTTTGAAGTTGCCCAACACCTGGGTGAACGCACTGTTCGCACCATCGCAATGGAACCCACTGACGGATTAAAACGGGGAGACGAAGTTGTCGACACTGGCGCTCCCATCACCGTTCCCGTGGGACGCGAAGTCCTTGGACGCATTCTGAATGTCGTGGGTAACCCCGTTGATAATGGCGCTGATCTATCTCATTTAAAACGTCGCGCTATCCATCAAGATCCCCCAAGTTTTGCGGATCAATCCACCGAAAAAAATATTTTGGTCACTGGTATTAAAGTCATCGATTTATTAGCCCCCTATGCAAAAGGTGGTAAGATCGGTTTGTTTGGTGGTGCGGGCGTTGGTAAAACCGTTTTAATCATGGAATTAATCAACAACATTGCAAAAGCCCATGGTGGTTTTTCTGTATTCGCCGGTGTAGGTGAACGTACCCGTGAAGGTAATGACCTGTACAATGAAATGAAAACATCCGGCGTCATTAAAGAAGACGAATCCAAAGTTGCGCTGGTTTATGGACAAATGAACGAGCCTCCTGGGGCACGTGCTCGCGTTGCGTTGTCCGGACTTAGTATTGCTGAATATTTCAGAGACGAAGAAAAACAAGACGTCTTGCTGTTCATCGATAACATCTTCCGCTTTACGCAAGCAGGTTCAGAAGTTTCCGCATTATTGGGACGCATCCCCTCTGCTGTTGGATATCAGCCAACACTTGCTGCTGAAATGGGTGCCTTGCAAGAACGTATTACAACGACACGCAATGGATCCATCACCAGCGTTCAAGCGATTTATGTTCCAGCCGACGACCTTACAGATCCAAGCCCAGCAACGTCTTTCGCTCACTTGGATGCAACGACTGTATTAAGCCGCAAGATTTCTGAAATGGGTATCTATCCCGCTGTTGATCCATTAGATTCAAGCTCTCGCATGCTATCACCCGAGATTGTCAGCAAAGAACACTATGAAATCGCACGTGAAGTACAGCGTATTTTACAAACATACCGTTCATTACAAGACATCATTGCGATCTTGGGAATGGATGAGTTATCTGATGAAGATAAGCTGATTGTATCACGCGCACGAAAAATTCAACGGTTCTTATCTCAACCGTTTTTTGCTGCCGAAGTCTTTACCGGAATGGCCGGAAAATTTGTTTCTCTTGAAGACACCATTCGCAGTTTTAAAGGGATCATCAATGGCGAATACGATGACCTTCCCGAAGCCGCATTCTATATGGTGGGCAGCATCGAAGAAGTCGTCGCAAAAGCAGCTCAGCTAAAGGAATCTGCATGAGATTTTTCTTAAAAGTTCTGGCTCCAGACCTTGAACTATTTCAAGATCACGTGGACAGTGTTCAAGTACCCGCGACCGATGGTGCATATGAAT
The DNA here is from genome assembly GCF_014896945.1 of Candidatus Bodocaedibacter vickermanii. Taxonomy (GTDB): domain Bacteria; phylum Pseudomonadota; class Alphaproteobacteria; order UBA6184; family UBA6184; genus Bodonicaedibacter; species Bodonicaedibacter vickermanii. The sequence goes on along the minus strand of NZ_CP054719.1, from coordinate 1,331,891 downwards.
TGCTGTCCAACCACGCCTCCATCTTTATTGCCTTGCAAGCTGGTGCGTTAATTGTCCGTCAGTCTGATGAAACCGAGCGCTGGTTCATCAACGGCGGAACATGCCACATGCACGACAACCATTGCATCATCACAGTTAAAAGCGTAATTGATATGGATAAAATTGATAAAGAATCAATTATGACTGAATTAAATAAAAACAATGACTCTATCGTTTCAAGTGAAAAACGCCAGTTATTAGAAGCTCAGTTAGCGTATAAAAGCACCCTTTAAACCATCACAATCTAAAGGGTATTAGGCTTTTAATTAGTTACTTATTCCGAAGGTGCCTCTGGTACAACCTTACGCAACCAATCTTGTTCTGCATAAGATAGCGGTTGATGACCAACCACGTTAAAAACCCCAGTGGGAGCGTTTTTCAGATTATTAAGACACCATGCAAAGGATACTCCAAATGCAAACCGATCAATCGCATCGAAGTGTCTTCCCTGTTTTGCTACCCAAACGCCTAATGCAGTCAACGACCCAAAATTAGCACCATATCGAAGATATATCATTGATGGTTTTTCTTTTAGTGGATTCGTGCTACCAGATATTAATGATTCAACGTCACCACGTTCGTTAAACACAGGTGCCCCCACAAATCCCTCTGCTAAATGCGTTTCTAAGGCAAACGGGTTATATCCCACCCTTGATTCTAGATCAAATATATTATAAATAGAATCTTGAGGTCTTTTAAGATTAATTCTTACTGGTGTCTGCTGCATAGCAAAACCAGAGTTAACCAAACCATCAGCACCTTGCAGTTGAGTATAATATTTACCCCACCCAATTGTTTTCAACGACCCCTCCCGACAGAGTGCCTTTACTATATCAAAGGGCGTTTTTGTAGCTAATCTAAGGGGCGTTACCGTTGGAATTTGATCCAAAAACAATACCTGCACATCAGAAGGCTTTAAGTTTTCAGAGTCTATAGTCCCTTTAGATACTGCATTTGTTACCTTATGAACAGCAGAAGAACCATCTGCACGAAAAAATTCAACGTGCGTTGGATTGTGTAATTGCGCCGTTGTTAGCACAACAGGACGTCTGTTAATCTCTACCAAAGAACCTGTAGCAGCCTCCTGGGTCTTATCCTTGCACAAACCTATTACACTACAGACAGCAGCAGATTGAGGATCGGCACGTCCCGCTGCAATAAATGGATCATCTTGTAAGATCGACCCAGTGGCTCTATGAAATTCTTCTGGTACCATAGTTAGTGGACTGGCACCCGACATGATAGCATATAACCCCTCTAATATAGAATTAGCTTTAGTTTCACACGCAAATGGTTGAATGGCTAACCATCCGACTATACTTAAACTTAATTTTTTTAACATTATTATTTCCTAAGTTTTATTATCTAATACAGACTAAACCATCATACCATTTAAACCATTAACATTTTCTTGAAATATGGCGCTTAATTGTAAGGGTCAGCTCTCGTAATCTCACGGAACCAGTCTTGAACTGCTGGGGATTGAAACCACAAATGACTAAAGTAGCTTTTGTTTAAGGAAAGATATTCTTTCCAAAAGTTTTTTATGCCTAAAAACCACCCAAGCTAATCATCACAGTGCTGAAAAAACCTTATGGAAGTTGGGTTTGTACCAAGAACTGCTACCCCCCTATTGTTCCGTTAATATCAGTCCAAAATCCAGTTGCAATATTTTCATTCTCCCCGTTAAGTGCCTGACTTATCTTCGAAAGATAGCAGACTGCTGCTGATTGAGGATCTGCACGTCCTGCCCCAACAAAGGTATCCCTGGCATAACTTTCAATAAACACTAGTGTCATTAAGTGGCATAGCACTGCACCTAGGCTTAATCTTTTATACATCACTTATCTTTTTAGGTTGTTTCACAATTACTATGCTAAAAAAAACAAGCATCATTCATGGTTTTTATTAACAATAGACATCATAATAACACTTGATCTAATTGACGTAACCACGATACGCTAAAAAGAAAAAGGATAATAATATGGCAGGTCCTACTGTATCAATGGGCGCATTAACGATGTGCTCTTTTGGAATGGCTCCATCTACATTAATCGTTCTTCCCATCTCTATGACTTTGACAGATTTTATGCCAGGCGCCAATATTATGGCGATGATTCCCATTGTCAATATCGCTCCATTTGCAATGTGCACAAGCCCTGCAAATCCAATGGTCATTGCGATGACGGCTGCAGCTTTGGGGGTTCCAACACCTGCGCCATGCATACCCATGACGGTTGCTCCGTGGATTCCTACAGCACCTAATGTATTGTTAGGTGCAATACCTGCTTTAACAGCTGATAGTATGACAATGTGTATGTGGGCAGGTGTAGTAAAAACGACGTTTCCAGGCGAAGTGAATGTAATTTCGATTTAAAGGTGGTGGGCGATGACGGGATTGAACCGCCGACCCTCTCGGTGTAAACGAGACGCTCTACCGCTGAGCTAATCGCCCCTTTAAGATGGACTACTTATATCGCTTTTAAGGGAACTTGTAAAGCAGTTTTTAATAAAAAACTAATAATTATTTATACAGCGTGACGCTGCCAGGGATGATTACTGGACCCAATAGGCAACGTGCCGTTGCATCCATTAAGTTGGATCCGATTCGCACAGACCCGGATTTTATAGCTAACCGCAAATAAAATGGATATATGTTAGCGAGTCGAATCGTTAATTAATCCTATGATTTCAGGGTTATCTACTGAAGGCACATCTCCACTTTATGTAAATCATGCTATAACTTAACAAGGAATTACACGCGCTACAAAAATCATCATCATTCACTGAAATCCCTTATCCGAGCTCGTAATGGGTTAAAGGTGGGCTCAAGCTCAACCTAATAGATGCAACCTCAGTTTGCCAGGGATGATTACAAGCTCCATTAGGTGAAGAGTTTTAAAGGTTGAAATGCCTGAACTATCGCAACGTTGTTTATTATAATCCGTGTCAGAACCCATCGGATCTAATCTAATGGATGCAACCGCAGGTTGCTTTTTGCCCACCGTTTCGAGAAGAAATGACGGATTGCTTTGTCTGCTATGTCTCGATTTAAGGAGTGGGTTTTGTCCCCCCACCCGAAGGTCACTGAGGGTGACTGGGGCACAACTGTTGAAAGTGATCAGAAGAGGTGTTTAACAGCATCAAAGTTGCCCCCGGATAATAGTATCATCGACTTAACAAAGGATTTTTCAAGAGCAAGATTAAAACGAAACAGAGGGATTTTAAAACCTTGGAGTTTTGTTTTTATTTTATACGCTAAAAACACAAGCGCTGTAATTAATACCATATAAATATAAACTCTCATACCATTCATCGAGTGGCTTAAAAAATGCTTATATCCTAGGTTTTGTTTAATAAACTTAAAAAACACCTCGATATCCCATCGTCTGCGATAGAGCTCCGCAATTTCTAAAGCACTCATATCGAATAGGTTTGTTAAAAACCATAGTTCGTTTCCTTCTTTATTGAGCATCTTAATTAAGCGAAGAGATGTGGGAAGTGGGGCTTTGTTTCCTTTTGCATATAGGGCAACGGTTAAATCCTCCATAATAGGGCTGGATACTGAGTGTGTTTTAACTATGTGATACCGTCTTCCGACATTCAGCCGCGTTATAAATTTGTAGTCTTTGGCTTCAAACTCTCCAAACGTTCCAGCTTTACTAATCCCTCGATCGAAGAGTAAGATGTCTTCACTATCAACTCGAGCCTCATTAATGGCTCTAACAAGAGCCAAATCTTCGCTGGACTCTTCTTGTAACGTACAAAAGCGAATACTTGTTGGGAGTTGTTGCCGTAATCCTACACTGACTTTAATTTGACTGTCGGAGGCTTTCCCACCTATTTTTAAGCCATCTTTAATTAAACGACCAGACAAATTAATGATGGTTGAGTCAAACCGATGCAACGTTCGTTCATTGATGGTTCCAAGATCAGATGACAGCTTATTTACTAGTGTCCGGTAAATGGCTTCAAAATAACTCCACTTTATGTCCTTTAAACGTTTTGATATCCCACTATAGCTAACGGACGGAGTGGGTTCAAAATGATCGATCCCTTCGTTGATTAAGGTCTCCAACATTCGCAAGCTTGTTTTCTTTCCTAATAATATCAGCCGCATTAATCCTTTAAATATCAACTCTCCTGTTAGTTTTGTATTATATCGATTCACCCCGTAACTTGTTGCCAAGTCTTCTAAGTCGTCTTTCGTTACGAGCTCCATTATGCCTTCAATCGTTTCCATTGAAAATCCTAGCCTTTCTACTGTTTTCTCAACAATAGCTTCTTTTTATGATCACTTTCAACAGTTGTGGTGACTGGGGCGGGGGGGTAAAAAAATCGAGTTAACTAAATATTAATCTTTATTAATTCAGCTGTAACGAGTGCGTGTTTTCTAAACCTTTCGTATCTGAATTTAAACGAGACTTATTATACCCCCTTAGTGTAGCGTTTTGAAAGGCACTAGTGATCCTGTTTTATCTTTTACTTAAGAAGCCATCTTCTTTAACAACTCGGCATAGGTATGTTGTGCCTTGCTGTCTTTTGTTACCAATGACACCAATATCCCAACAACAAACGATCCTGGAATCGTAAAGAGTCCTGGATTTTTGAATGGAAAAACACAATAGTCGCAGTGTAAAATATCCACCATCACTGTGGGAGACAGACCAATCAATATAACGCTGGATAACGCTCCAATAACCATACTTGCCACAACGCCAGATGTTGTTGCACGTTTCCAATAAGTCGCCAAAATAAGTGCTGGAAAATTGCTACTTGCTGCAATTGAAAATGCTAATCCCACCAACACGGCAACGTTCTGTCCTTGAAAGGCAATTCCTAATAGAATAGAAATCAGCCCTAACACAATCGTTGAAATTTTAGCAACGCGAATCTCTTCACCTTTTTTCACACTGTTTTTGCGAATAACACCCAGCCAAATATCGTGGGAAATCGTTGCTGCACCCGACAAGGTAAGCCCAGCCACAACGGCCAATATCGTCGCAAAAGCAACGGCAGAAATGTATCCTAATAACGTGGGACCACCTAACGTCTGAGCTAACAACAAGGCCGCCATGTTGCCTCCTTTATCAAAATTGGCAATCACGTCACGCCCCACATACGCCATGGCGCCAAAGCCTAAGAAAAATGTCAGCAGGTAAATAAACCCAATCATCCCAGTTGCATACAACGCAGACTTTCGCGCAGCAATTCGATCTGGAACTGTATAAAACCGCATTAATATATGAGGCAACCCGGCCGTTCCAAACATGAACGCCAACCCCAATGATACTAAATCCCATGAATTGGAATACAGTTTACCTGGCTCTAAAAATTCATCGCCATAAATTAATGATACTTTTTGAGTCAACTCTAATGGATTCCAGTTAGCTTTAACTAACACCAGATATGATAAAATAACAGCACCAATCATCAACAATACGGCTTTTGTCATCTGAACCCACGTGGTTGCAATCATACCACCAAACAACACATAGACGATCATCACAGATCCAACAATGATCTCAGCCGTAATATACGGAATTCCAAAAATAAGTTGTATTAAGTATCCTGCCCCCACCATTTGCGCCAGTAAATAAAACAAGGTGCACAACATGGAACTCACTGCAGCAGAAATGCGAACGGGCACGGGATTCATACGAAACGCGACAGCATCGGCAAACGTATACTTTCCCAAATTTCGCAAGGTTTCTGCCACTAAAAACAAGACCAGTGGCCACCCCATCAACCCCATCAAGGGATAGATCAACCCATCAAACCCATTCATCGCAATTAAGCCTGTAAACCCAAGAAAACTGGAGGCACTTACAAAATCACCCACCAAGGCTAATGCATTTTGAAATGCAGAGATTTTACCCCCTGCAGCATAAAAGTCTTCGGTTAATTTCGTACGCTTTGCCGCAATAAATGTTAACACCAACGTCGATGCAATCATTGCGACAAAGAACAGAATTGTTGTTGTGCTTGCCATAATATCCCCTATTTCTTTTCTCTACAGTTAATCATTTGGACATACCCCCACGTTAACGCAATCGCAAACGTGATTACACCGGCAAATCCAATCATTGTCGATGCAATCATTGCGACAAAGAACAGAATTGTTGTTGTGCTTGCCATAATATCCCCTATTTCTTTTCTCTACAGTTAATCATTTGGACATACCCCCACGTTAACGCAATCGCAAACGTGATTACACCGGCAAATCCAATCATTCCAACGGTCAAGCCCGGCACCACTTGATAGGATACGAATTCTTTGCACCCAACAATGGCATATAAAAATACAAAGTTAATGATAATTAATAGGGCTGAAAATAGAAACGATATCTTGGATGATTTCATAATTGCTTCCGTGAAATAAAGGGGCTCATTACTGAGCCCATCGAGATTAATGAACAGTTTCTGTAGAGACAGGCGCATCTGATTGCGTTAATTGCGCAATTTTAGCCCAGTTAGACATTGAAACAAAATGTGCATAGGCTAAATACAACCAGCCCTTTTTATGCCAATCTAATATAGTTTCATCCGACAGTTCTTTAAATTTAGTTTCATCAATAACGCAAAACCCTGTTAAGCGCAATGCCTTACCATCTGGCGCCGTCAACTCTGCTTGGTTTTCAACCAACAAATCTTGATCGATCAACGCTGTAACAAACTCACGCGTTGCATTTAAATAGCTTTGATATTCCGTGCATGTTTTCAATGCATTTTCCGCAAATTCAGTGGGCTTACTGTCTTTAAACAATGGATTTTCCCCAGTTGAATTCACAATCTCTGCATCAACATCCATACATAATACCAACTGATCGTTTGCTTCATCTTCTAAAAAGATAAACGGATAACGGTTCACATATCCAGGAATATACTGATCTTTCGCCCATTCACCGTTGTCATTCACGAATACGTTTTCGCCATCACGAAACCCAGTGATGACTAACGATGTTTTTACTTCATCCTTTATAAACACAATAGGATAATGTTTAGCTGCAACCGCATATTCACTGGTCACTAGTGGAATTGAATTTGCTTTTTGTGCAAACAGATAGTTCTGTCGCCCCGTTAATCCCAAATTCCCATGTTGCTCAAATGTTATTGCTTGGGGATTCTTGTAAAATAAAGGAAGTACTTGTTCTTTTTGCTCTGTCATTTTTTTAATACCTTAATAAATATATAGCCTCAGTTAACGAAATTTTCACACCTTTGTCAACCGAGAATGCTGGCAAACGATCTGACAGTCTTTACAAAGCATTAACATTTCAATGTTATACATAGAATTAATCATATCAATACTTAGGGATAATTATGCGGAATAAATTCACCACACCGTTACTTCTTTCGACAGCATTAATCATTACTGCTTGCGGTGGGGGTAGTAATAACAACTCCGACTCTATACAAGGCATAGATAGCAAAGGTAACCCATTTAAAATTGATGGCGATTTACCCGATATCAACATTCGCACCTGGCAAGCAGAATTCAAAAAACATCAAGATCAAGCTGGAGCTTTACCTGCACAAGGCGATGGATATGTGGTAACAGATGAGAATGAACTGTTGATTTATAAATACAATTTCAAACAAAACATTAGTGGAGTTAATCCATTTAAAATGGATCGTCTAAAAGGTATTCTAGTATTAGGCGGCAAAGTATTCGTTGATGGTAAACGAATATACGACATTCAATTTATTCAAAAATTAATGAACGGAGTTCTAACACAAAAAGAGATGGATTCTGCGGCACAAACGTATGGTGTAGTTCCAAAAAACGAAGACAAAGTATTGCTTGATGAATATAGTAAGACGGGGGAAAACCCATCAGTAGACATTCAACACCTTGCAAAAAAAGACAATTCCACCCCCGAAAAATACATTCCAAAACTAAGCACCCAATCATGGGAAGATGCTTTTAAAGAGCATCAAAATAGGGTCGCAAAGATAAAGAGCGATCCTTTGGGAAATTATCGCATCACTACTAGAGACGAATTATTGGTATATACACCTAAAGGCTTAATGAAAGCTTTAAGTAAGAACGCGTCTTCACAGGAGGGGTAAAAACGAGTATAGTGCCTAGAAAAAGGGACAAGAGATGAGATATCCAAGCGATATAAGCGACGAGCAATGGGCGTTAGTTAAGGAACATTTTGATACAGGGAATTATGGAAAGAGTCGAAAGTACAGTCAACAAAGCCTCGTCAATGCTGTATTTTATATCGTAAAGACCGGATGTCAATGGAGACAGTTGCCCAAAGATTTTCCTAATTACAAGACGGTGTTTAGCTTTTACAAACGCGCAAGAGAGCGTGGAAGCTGGGAAAAGATGATGCAGGCTCTGGTTGAAAAGAGCCGCCTAAGTCAGGGACGAAGTGCACCACCAAGTTATAGTTTGATCGATTCTCAAAGTGTTAAAACTACAAGCAATGCTGATGACCGAGGTATTGATGGGGGGAAAAAAGGTTAAAGGGCGAAAGCGTCATATCGTCACCGATACCCAGGGTCATCTGCTACATGTTAAGGTGCATGCTGCCAATATCCATGATACGGTTGCTGGAGGAGAAGTGTTTAAAGCGGCTCTTGAAAAACATCCTACTCTCAAAGGGGTATGTGCTGATGCTGGGTATCGCAAAACCATGAAAGAGTTTGTTAGAAACGTACTGAAGAAGACAATATCAATCTCTGAACGTATTACCCCAGGTTGGGCTGTATTAGCCAAACGTTGGGTCGTTGAGCGCACCTTTGCCTGGTTAAATCATTATAGACGTTTGTCCAAAGACTATGAAATTAAGACCAACTCTGCTGAAACCCTTATTATGATTGCTCATTCTATGACCCTTCTTAAACGATTGTGCTATGTGTGAAGACGGGTTCTAAAATAGCCAAGGAACCAGAAAGGTTATTTGAATCTGGTGACCTCATATTTTTAAAAGTACCCATAAAGATTGATCAGAAATCGTACGAAATACTGTTGCTAAATGGAAAATTATTTATGAATGAGCGCAGAGTTTATGATGTGGATTTATTGCTAAAATGCTGCAACCCATCTTCGAACTTTGATGACAGCACTTTTTTTGAGTTAATTGAAAAATCCGTTAAACCGAATGCCTTCGATATTTTTTTAATTCAAGGCTATCGAGAGAATGGCCGACCTAACCCCCTAGAGCTTTATGAAAGAAAATCTGATCCACTTTCTGCCGTATCTGACATATCGCAACGTCAGTCATTCAAAGATGCCCGACAAGCAGCTGACGCAACTGGGCAGCTCCGTATTTATGGTCAAGCGTCAGACTTGCCATTGCCACTGTTTGCATCCTTTGATTCCACGTTATCTGATCCTAATTCAAAACTAAGTTCACTCGCACTCAAATTTGGATCCAACTACGTGGGGACTGTTGTTGCCGGTACATTTGAAACAACCCTATTAACACCGAACCATTTTGAATCATCAGCGGTGTATGGATTCAGTTTTAACACAGGATTTGTTGAAGCCCAAATGGGAAGCTTCTTTGATGAGTCGAATGCCAATCAAAGCACGAGTGGGCAACGCTATCAATTAACCCTTGGGTTTGATACCGATTACGTAACTCCATTTATTCGCCTGTTGAACAGAACAACAGCTAACGATTCACTTTCGTTATTGGGGGCTGGACTTGAATCAAACTTGGCTAAATATAACCTTGGCGAATCAACACTTGACGCAACCGTATCAGCATCATATCTAACAAATTTTGATGGAACTGCACTCGGATATGCTTCTTGTCGATTACAATCAACATTTTCAGACTCAACAACCCTTGGTTTGTCTACTGATTATGATACGTTAAAAGGTCTGGGTTGGAGCATCAACATGTCGGTTGAACGATAATCCACAACTTTAGATTTATGTCGAACAGTTGCCAGCGGCAGGTGCAGCGTCACACTGCTCGGATCTAACTTATCGGATGCAACGGCACGTTGGCAGCGTGACGCTGCACCTAGTAAATTTACCTGTTTGAAACTATTGAATTCTTGAACAAATGTGATGCTGCTTGTAATCCGTGTCAATACACATCGGATCTAATTTGTTGAGTCCAGCGTCACGCTGGCGGCTCAGGGGCGCTACTCGCACCAGACGGCAGTCGCCGTCATCAAATCGCACTAGCGATTTGCCTGAGCCGCCAACGCAACACTACTTAAGTATCTTTATGAATAAACTGCAATGTTGCCAAACGATTGTATAACCCTTTTTGCGCCAACAACTCTTTATGTTTTCCTGTTGCTTCTATACGACCATTGTTAATCACCACAATTTGATCGGCTTGCAAAATTGTCGACAATCGATGAGCAATCATAATGGTGGTACGATCGACCATTAAGCGATTCAGAGCTTGTTGCACGTACTGTTCATTTTGAGCATCCAATGCGCTGGTTGCCTCATCCAATAACAAAATGCGCGGATTCTTTAATATCGCACGCGCAATGGCAATACGTTGCTTTTGCCCCGTTGATAATGACACACCTTTTTTTCCAATGTGGGTGTAAAACCCTTTGGGTAAACGTTCCATAAACTCGGTTACCATTGCAGCTTCTGCCGCCTCTTGAATCTGCTCAAACGTTGCATCGGGTCTGCCATATCGAATATTATCATAGACCGTACCGCTAAACACAATAGGGTCTTGCGCAACAAAGCCTATTTGATCCCGCAATTCTTTCAGATCTAAGTCGCGCAAATCAAGTCCGTCTAAGGTAATATGCCCACGCGATGGATCATAAAACCGTAACAACAAATGAAACACCGTTGTTTTCCCTGATCCTGACGGCCCCACAACTGCAATTTTTTCGCCCGGATGCACATGCAAATTAAAGTCAATTAAAGCCTGAGAATCTGACATGTTCGGATAGGCAAATTGAACCTTTTCAAATTGAATTTCTCCCTTACCTGGTTTTGGCAAAAGCAATGGAGCTGGTGCCAAGACAACAGAAGACTGAATTTGAAACAAATCTTGAATACGATCACACGCACCCGCAGCTTTTTGAAAATCGCTAATCACTTCAATAAAGTTATTGATCGAACCTGCAACGGTCAAACCAAAGAACAGAAACGATGTTAATTCTCCCAGGCTCAACTGGTCATGCTCAACTTTGTACCCCCCCACCCAAATAATGGCTGTTAAACCACCAAACACAAAGAAAATGATCATTGTGCTTAATATGGCCCGCGCTTTAATCCGTTCGTATGCACCTTGAACACTGGCTTCCATACGGTTGTTAAACGTTCTGCGATCAAACTCTTCATGGCAAAACGCCTGAATTGTCCGTACGGCATTTAGCGTTTCTTCAAGGTATTCATTGACCTGCCCCACTAATGCTTGAGTATTCGTTGAATATTTCCGAATACGTTGACCAAACTTGTGTAACACCGTCAAAATTAATGGAATTAAAATCACCATTAAATAGGTCAAATCTGGGCTGGTCATATACAACATCACACACCCGCCTGCCGCCATCATCATGTTTCGAAACGCTATGGGAAACGTTGTACTGATCAGATGTTGAATGAACGTGGTATCCACCGTAATTCTAGATAAAATTTCACCCACAGACACACGTTCAAAAAAAGCAGGATCAAGAGTTAAAACATGCTGATACATTGTGCGCCGAATATCAGCAACAATCTTTTCACTCAGATATGACATCACAAGATACCGAACATACGTTGCAACACCCAAGAAAAACACGATAACGCCTAGAAAGGCCAAAATTTTTGTATAGTTATCTTTGAAGCCATCGTTCACTACCGATCTAATTCCAAACCCCATAATCAAGGTTGCAGCTGAAATTACAATAATGGATAATAGTCCCCAAAACACTAGATACGGATAAGACTTAAAATACCCGTTTAAAAAAGAAAAAGAACTCAGTTTTACTTTTGCTTTATCCACGGAATGAGCAGCATCAAAACGTTTAAAAAAATTAAAACTCATAATGTTAGCTGATCCAATTCTTTAAATAACAACGGTTCAAAGGATTCTTTAGTCCGTGTGTTTAGCCATTCTTTACCCGAAAAACTAAAATGTGCACCACCACTAAAAGGTGACGACAACCACAATTCCTGACGGGGAATATTTCGATTAATAATAAACACCTCATTCGTCTCGGTTTGAATTTTTAAAACACCTTCGCTTAATTCACTTTCCACCACCGACCAATAGGATGTTTCAATTTTTTCTAAAAGAGTATCTAAGTAGTCCGTAACAAACCGAACAAACGTTGCTTCATTCATAATGAGTCCAAAAAAGTGATGTGTGTAAATGTTACATCAAAACACAACTTTTTTCAAAAACAATTCTAACCAGCGTGACGCTGGACCCTATAGATAGATCCGATGCGCACAGACACGGATTATAAAAAACAACGTTAGACACTTTAGAAATTTATCCGAGTACCCCCATTGGATCCAGTGTCGCGCTGGTGGATGCAACTTCACGTTGGCAGCATGATGCTGCACCCATTAGATTAGATCCGATTCGTTCTGACACGGATTATAAAAAACAACCCAATACCTTGGAGATCTCAATTTTCACAAACCGCATTACCCATTGCGTCTCGCGTTACGCTAATGGATGCAACGGCACGTTGGCAGCATGACGCAGCACCCATTAGATTAGATCCGATTCGTTCTGACACGGGTTATAAAAAACAACTCAATACCTTGGAGATCTCAATTTTCACAAAGCGCATTACCCATTGAATCCAGCGCCACTCTGGTGGATACAACGTTACGTTGGCAGCATGATGCTGCACCCATAAATTAGATCCAATTCGCACAGACACGGATTATAAAAAAAGTGCTGCCGTTAATCCGGGGTTAATAAAGGTTAAGATTCAGTTAACACGATTTTTTTTACCACCCCCCGCCCTAGTCACCCTCAGTGACCTTCGGGTGGGGGGACAAAACCCACTCCCTAAATCGAGACTAAATAGACGAAACAATCCGTCTTTTCTTCTCGAAACGGTGGGCTAAAACAACAATGTATGAGCTCTATAAAGTTACTATACCCCACAAACGTTAACAAAAGATTGACAAACCAGCGTGACGCTGGACTCAATAGATTAGATCCGAGCAGCATGATGCTGCACCCATTAGATTAAATCCGATGTGATCTGACACGGATTATAAAAAAACAACCCAATACCTTGGAGATCTCAATTTTCACAAACCGCATTACCCATTGAATCCAGCGCCACTCTGGTGAATACAACGTCACGTTGCTTAGATCCGATGTGGTCTGACACGGATTGTAATAAATAGAAAATTACGAATACAAAGAAGCACCTGAGCTATTCGAAGCTTTATTCGCAAAGTCTATATTTGTTCATAATTTCTTAACCATCACCTGCTATCTTGAAGCTGGTAGGTAAGATACATCGACAGCCAGGTCGGTGCGTAATAACCAACAACGACATTATCACTGAGTACTAAGTGATAGTATAGTTGAGATGGATTGAGTTTGAAATCTTAATTTATTTAATAATCGTAAAAACTTAGTTTTTTGGATTACCTTGGTTATTATGTTTAGGTGGGTAAGACCGGGAGCGAGGTCTTACGGGTGGGCCCTGTGGAGTTTCATCGATGTTCAGGTGGGTCCCACTGTTAAGTGGGTCGGAACCCACTACAAAAACTTCTCGAAACTTCAAAACTCAAACTCACACTCAAATCGCAGACACTCTAAATTCTCTAGATCACGGATTATAAAAAACAACACACTACCTCGCGGGTCTCGCCCAACACATCCACCAGCTGTATCAACCCTCTCATTCGTGCCGACCCCCGCTCTGGCGCGTAAAGCGCACCCATTAGGCAACCTGCCGTTGCACCAGGGATGATCCTTGGACCCTATAGATAGACCCGATGCGCCCGACCCGGATTATAAAACTCCAAATCTAACCTAATGGATCCAAAGGCACGTTGGCAGAGATTATCCCTACCCTAATGCTTCATTAATAATTTCAAAACTCGTCCCAACGTCTTTTTCAGTTCTTTACGATGGACAACCATATCCACCATACCGTGCTCTAACAAATATTCAGCGGTTTGAAATCCTTCTGGTAATTTCTGACGCATGGTTTGCTCAATGACACGAGCTCCGGTAAAACCAATCGTTGCCTTTGGTTCAGCAATGTGAATATCTCCCAACATCGCAAAAGATGCTGACACTCCGCCCGTTGTTGGATCTGTCAAAATCACAATATAGGGCAATTTAGCTGCTTTCATCATGTTCACAGCCACAGTCGTTCTTGCCATCTGCATCAAGGACAAAATCCCCTCTTGCATACGAGCCCCTCCAGATGCAGGCACCACAATTAAGGGTGATCGATTTTGAATAGCCTGCTCAGCCGCACGAACAATCCCCTCACCCACATACATTCCCATGGACCCACCAATAAAGGTGAAATCAAAGGCTGCTACAACCATTTGCATACCGTCAATAGTTCCCTCAGCCACGAGTATAGCCTCTTGAGATTTTGTACCATCTCCTTTTGATTCTTTTAATCGATCGCTGTATTTTTTGCGATCCTTGAATTTAAGTGGATCCAAATTAACCGATGGAATTGCTATCAAGTCATAGGTCTGATTATCAAACAAATATTGCAAACGCAACGCAGCATTTACTCTTAAATGATGCTCGCAATGAGGGCACACATGCAGATGTTTTTCTAGGTCTTTCCTAAAAATCATCTTTTCACATGCGGGGCACTTATCCCACAAGTTTTCAGGCACTTCTTTCTTATGAATCAACGCTTGAATTTTTGGACGAACAAAATCAGATAACCAACTCACTCAGCAACTCCCTATAATTCTGGTTGGATTCTAAAGTCTAACGATTAAGGGGTCAAGGTTTTTTCTACTCTTTCCTAATAAAAAATACCTATGCCATAAGTTTATCTCACATTTATACCAAACAATAAGCTTTACAGGGCTAAAGAATTCTAACACCAGTTTTTTACGATTGACACTCGAAACCAGCACTGTGCCCATTGCATCTATTCGATAATCTTAAATTTTGATTATAGGTCGCCCTCTCTTCTTCACTCTGCTCTTGACTTTGTCAAAAAGCATCCCCATAATTTTAACATGGAGATACTTATGAAAAGCATCCCTATGATTCTAACAAAGGAGAAACTCTTGAATCACACACTTAAATCATTATTAATTACATCAATGTTAACAATACCCACAGTATTTGCAAGTCACGACAGTCTTTTTGGAACCAATTCTGATACGCAACCCGCTGCATCAGCAACCGCTTTAGGGCAACCTGCCCTTGTTGTTTCAGCTCTTTCAAAAGAAGTAGAAAGGTTACGTAACCTTCCAACCTCCCAAATAGATTATGTAAAAGAAAGCCGTAATCGTGTAGCCCCCAATATGCATAATCCAGAAACACACCGACTCCAGGGAAAATTAGTTGAATTATATGAAAATGACCCGAAGCATCGCGATGTAACTCGAGAATTTATTAGATTTACACTAAATAATAGAATTGCTTTAGGGCAACCTGCCCTTGTTGTTCCAGCTCTTTTAGAAGAAGCAAATAGGTTACGTAATCTTGCAACCAAAAAAATGAATAATGCAGAAAAAATACAACTCCATACAGAATCAGCTGAATTATATGAAACTGCCGCGAAGCATCCCGATGCAGTTCCAGAGTTTATTCGACAAGCAGCAAATAATGTATCTTGTCTTATGGCTCCATTTTCTGACAGTGCCTTACCATTGTTTGAACTGTTTGTTAACAGTTCCGGTGTTACCCCCTGGGATATTCAAGAGGCTGCAGATATCTTAAATAACTGGAAAAAAAACACGGAAGAAACAGCGCTGAACGATTGCAACATGTTAAAAGAGTAATAAAATTATTTGAACTTTCCACTACCCATCCTGGGTCAACCCTAGAAGATATTCTTAAAGCAGCAGATAAATTGGGCGAGTTTGGAACAAAAGGAAGAACGAAGCCTGAGGAAAAAGTCCTATACCTTAACGGATCAGTAGCATTATATGAACAAGCCGCCAATCATCCCAATGCAACTCCAGAGAATATTAGATTTGCAGCAGATAAGGCATCTTATTTTGGATATGAATACCCAAAGGATAGCGACGAAAGAAATCTACACCTTGAGAGATTGGCAAAATCATATACAAACCTCGCCAATCATTCAAATGCAACTCCAGAGAATATTAGATTAGCAGCAGCTCGTTTGAATGATCTTGCAAATAAATACCCAGAGGATAGCAACCAAAGAAAGCTATACCTTGACAACGCAGCCGAATTATTTGAAAAATCCGCCCAGAGGAATGCAACTGCCAAGAATCTTGCAATGGCAGCACATGGGGTACGTAATCTTGGATATCAATACCATCACAGGGCAGCCGAATTATATAAACGATTTGCTAACAATAAAGATATAAGCCCAAGCGATATTCTAATTGAAGAATATGAACCTAATCAGAATAGCACTTTCCACGACATGTCACCCTTAATATTTGAACTATTCGCTAACCATCCCAAGACAATCCCAAGTAATATTCTATTTCAAGCAAACCGCTCATTTGAGCTTGGAAATTTATTCCCTGAGAATCGTGTGAAATACTATGAAAAAGCCTCAATATTGTTTAAATTCGCCGCAAATCACCCCAAAGCAACGCCATGGGATATTCGAAATGCAGCAGATGGTTTGTATGCTCTTGCAAATAAATACCCAGAGGGCAGCGCGGAAAGAAAGCTACACCTTGACAAATCAGCAACATTATATGACGGATTGGCAAAATTATATGAAAAATCCGCAAATCACCCCGAAGCAACGTCATGGGATATTCTAACTGCAGTAAATGATTTGAATGCTCTTGCAAATAAATACCCAGAGGGCAGTGCTGAAAGATTAAAATTCACCGCTATAGCAGATAATTTACCTAAGAAATAGGACTTATAGCCAAACGCGGATAAAGTTGGCACTTTGCGCTGAAAGAAAAAAATGACTTTTGCGATACTTTGGAGACAATTCTACCCCCTGTAAATCGTGGAGAAACTCGAAAGGGGTGCCTACGACCTTCTTACGTTATTATACACGGCGCAGGTTTGCTCCCTCTTGCCCCTTTTGGGGCATTGTGGAGCAAAAGGCGCTGCGTAATTTTTTATGCGTGTTTAGCTATATAGCATGATTCACATAAAGTGGATATGTGCCTTAAGTAGATAACCCTGGAATCATAGGAGTAATTAAAGATTCGACTCGCTAAAATATGTCCATTTTATTTGCGGTTAGCTATAACATGTGTCAAACCACACTAGATCAAATTTATTGGATCCAACCGCAGGTTGCAAGAACTCTCATTCTGTCAAGTTTTTGTTAAGGATTGTCTAGTAGTTTGAAATTGGTAGGCTTTTAGTAAACTCAGATACCACTTCGGTGGTTGCATCTGATACGCAAATACGATTTTGGATATAAAGTAGCACAGCGCTGTGTGAACTATGTCCTAGTTTGAACGGGGATGACATCCTCTGGATGACGCGTAACTTTTTCAAAACGCTTTTTGGAAAGATACCGATTGTATTGCGTCGCGGTGGCGGGGGGTGGACACGCTCTGAGTAATTTTTGTGGGTGGGCCCCACTTCAGGGGCGCGAACCTCAATGCATTCGAAATAAACTTTTTTTCTTGACAATCCAAACTTCATATGTATACTGATAGATAGAATTGCATGAAAGCTATCCACTAAACAAGTGGGTAGCTTTTTTCGTTCTACGTCTTTGAAACTTTCACCCAAATGATCTGTAAAAAGATCCTTGACGAGATTTGGTTGAAACACTCAATGGACAAAACGCTGAACCGAATCCCCAGTACAGGAACTCAAACTACCCGATCAGTAGTCACAACCCCTGTAAACAACCCCTAGAGCCGACGGGCTCGTAAAACACCGACTTTATATAGTATACTAAAGTCCGCCTTTCCCCATTCGTGTAAGAAATGGGGTTCTTTTTGCACGTGCGGGTTACTGGGGATTCTCTCGGTTTTGCAACCTGAGGTTGCATCCTATAGATAGATCCGATTCGCACAGACACGGATTTTATATAACTTAACTTTGAAAGCTACAAACACAGTACTTTCAAACAACAACAAGGAACTAAAACACTACAAAACTCAAAAATATCTCAAATTCATTTTTCACCCTTGCCCCTCCTGCGCCCGAAATGGGTCAAAGGTGGGTTCACAATTCTCATATCTCAAATCACACTCAACCTAACCTATTGAATGCAACGGCACGTTGCCTAATGGGTCCAGGGATCATCCCTGGTGCAACCTCAGGTTGCATGCCTAGTGTTCTGGCTCAAACGAGGTTTCTAATTCTACTTTTTCAGTTGTTAACACAGACCAATCCGTTGTTTGCATCCGGAAAATAGCCAACTGTGATGGCTTTGCCGGCAACACAACTGAAACGGTTTCGCTTTTCATTAAATTCAAAAATGTTTGGATTGCATCACTAATTGCTGGATTATGCCCAACCACCAGTACAGTAGATTTAGAGTTTGGCAGATTTCCCAACTTTTGAATTAAGGCATCCGCTTTGATGCCATATAGCTCTTCATCAAATACAACTTCAGCGCCAGTTCCTAACGCTTCCTGAATCCATTCTAATGTTTGACGCGTTCGAACAGCGGGAGAACATACTATCAAGTCTGGCAAGAAATGATGGGTTTTTAGGAAATCCCTTACGTGCTCCAACTGATGAATTCCATGATCCGTTAAAGGCTTATCAAAATCTTTCGTCACAACGTCCGACAGTTGAGATACGGCTTCACTGTGTCGCATTAAACAGACTAATTTACCTGGCATTTTAATTCCTTAAACTAACATTCGAACAGGATTTTCAATAAACTTTTTAAAGTTACCTAATAATCGTGCACCTACTGCGCCATCAATCGCCCGGTGATCTACAGACAGCGTCGCTGTCATAATGGTTGCAATACTAACGTTTCCATCTTTAATCACGGGCTGTTCAACGCCAGCGCCTACAGCTAAAATTCCAGCTTGGGGTGGGTTGATAATCGCACTGAATTCATCAATACCATACATCCCCAAATTTGATAAACTAAATGTACCGCCTTGAAATTCTTCAGGCTTCAACTTGCCTGCGCGGGCTCGTACCGCTAAGTCGCGCATTTCCGATGAAATTTGAGACAACGTTTTCAACTCTGCATTTTTGATAATCGGCGTAACAAGCCCACCGTCAATGGCCACAGCAACGGACATATCTACGGTATTGAAATGTCGCATTGCATCGCCCAGCCACATGACATTTGCATCCTCTGTTGTCGCCAACGCCATCGCTAATGCTTTTATCACAAAATCATTCACACTGATGCGAGTGTCTTTTTCTCGGGACACATTGATCTCAGATCGCATCGCTAACACCTTATCCAGTTCACACTTTAAGGTTAAGTAAAAATGAGGGATTGATTGCTTTGATTCTGTCAATCGCTTTGCAATCACTTTACGCATATTGGATAATTTTACATCATGATGCCCACCCACATTCAATATAGGGGATGTCGCCTGGATTGCTTTGGGATAAAATGATTCAACATCCGCTTTAATCACTCGACCATGAGGCCCGGACCCTTCAACGTGTTGCAAATCAACACCTTTTTGTTCAGCAATACGCTTTGCTAATGGGGTTGCAAACACGCGGTCACTTGACGCAATGGATGATTGTAATACAGGAACACCCTCAACCATTGCCGCACTGGTCTTTTCAACAGTTTGCGACGATGCCACAGTCGTTCCAACATACCCAGTCAAAGCAGAAGCATCCTCCCCTTTTTCCAGCAATAAGGCAATCAACGTATTGACCTTAACGGAATCAGTCCCTTCTGGAATTAAGATCTTTCCCAAGATCCCTTCATCCACAGCTTCAACTTCCATAGTTGCTTTATCAGTTTCGATTTCAGCAATAACAGTTCCAGCCGTTATTGTATCACCTTCTTTTTTGTGCCACTTTACAAGGTTACCTTCCTCCATCGTCGGAGACAAAGCAGGCATTAAAATCTCAATGGGCATGACCTATGTAATCCTTTTTTTCATTCCAAACATTTCACCATGATTTCAACTGAAATGCAAGAAAGGATACGCCATAACCGGCAAACTTACCACACCTAATACATTCACAATGCTATAGCCCATGTCACAGATTACTATGTTTCGATGCTATTCGTCTCCATCAACAGCCTAGACTCCGTTCGTCGCATACAAGGTCGCCGTGGTGTATCAACACTATCCGTTATTCGGGCGCGAACACCCCCAGCCTTACTACGCATTGGAATCGTTAAAACTGGCTTATACCCTTCAAGTGTTACTGGAGCTAAACTATTGCAATTCGCCTCACGCAATAGACTCGCTGCAGTTCTTTCATACTTATTAACTGCGTTTTGACTTCCTAACATCGGAGCAACATTTCCATCTTCAGGAAGTCCTGATCCACTCACAGAACTCAGACACACACTCATTATATAAATCACGGATAAAATGAACCTGCGAATGTTAAGATCATCCCTGCGATTGCTGCATAAAATCCGTGTCTGAGCATGTCGGATTTGCCTTATGGGTACAGCGTCACGCTGTATATAAATCGGTGTTAATAATAATCGCACTTTTTATCTTTCTAACTTTTGCCTACGAACATATCACGCTTCACCCTGAATAATGCTTGAAATGTTTGGTCGAGGCACCACCTTAACCACCTCTGCTCTAATCTCTGGGTTCCACTCAAGCTGAACCGGAAGCAATGTACCTATTGATGCTTCACGCAATCGGGACTCTAAAGCTCTGCTTTCTGGCGCGATTACAGAACAACGAACTACTTGATTAACAGGTGTCATTGGTGTTTGACATCGTGGGGGATTTATCCTAACCAACGAACTCACTGTTTTCTGTTTTTCAACACCCCCACCCCACTTCACAGTTTGTGCAGTGTTATTTCCTGTAAAAGTAACCGTAACTTCTTCTTTTGGGATCCATGTGGGAGACTCCGAAAAAACAGCAAGTGCTAATATAGGTCGCTTTTCTAATGGCGATAACCAGTCTACTCTGTGAAACTCGCCACTTGTGAAGAAATCATCGTCATCAAAATCAGATGCCGATCCACCTTCCTGCACCGTACAGCTAAAGAAAGATGAAGTATGCGTTAAGCCACAGCACGTGGAAGATAACGGAGACTCACTTCTTTCTAACGTCTCATCCTCTTTCGATACCTGCACTGCACCCTCCGACATCGACAAGATGTCATCTTCATTTGATACGACCGCATCTGGCTCAGTCTGCCTAGACGCCTCATCAGAAGAGCCGCCCCATACAGACGCTTTTCTGACGCCCCTATTCTTTAAATGCCATGGCAATGAACTGGGCACACACGCTTCTTCGTCGTCGTCTGAAAAAACGCCTTGTGCTACCAAAATGGGAATTGGCTTAGATGCTAAAGAAGCCCTTGCTTCACAAGCAACGGGTATAACAGCACTTGGAGTTTCTATAGTATCTAAACTTGTATCGCTTGATCCTTGTAACATAGGCATACTTAGACCTCTAGATTTTACATCTATGGATCGAAATGCTCTAACCTCTCGAATAAGGGAACAAGATACACTCCCTTTGCTTGCACAAAATACAACAGCATCAACTGCATAGTTTGTATTAGTAAACACCACCAATATACTCATCAGTTTAAGTATGATCTTCATTTGGCGCTCCATTGATGAAAATAGGACTTAACCCTACTTTGTAGTTATTATAAAGTATCACCTGAAGCTTAATGAATTGTAAATAGTTGGATGCCAACACTGTCGTATTGCCACAACTGAACAAGGTTTGCAAAGGTAAATCTAGCCAGATCCAGGATAACAATAACCCCAAGTTCGCCGCTGGTCTCCTCTCTAAAATCCATCAAGTGCTGCGAATAAGCAGGTTAAAATGTTCGTTGATTCATCTTATATTTCAATCGTTTGATATGTTCGGAATCAGGCGGAAAATTTCCTTTTGCAACTTCGTATGCGTTTAATAAATACTCCTTAGATTTATCCCCATAGGCCCCTGACTTTGATGCAGCCTTTGTTTGAACCTCTTGCACATACCTTTCATAGTACACATCAGCTAATCCTTCTAACGGAATAAAGACATCTGTATGTTGATAATTGTTAAAGATATCATATCCTTTTTGCATCAGAGTTTCTGCTTCATCTAAACGATGCTCTTTTAATGCCACCATCCCTAAGCCACACATAATACGTCCTGTTTGAAAATGCCCAACTCCATAATATTTATCCGCATGCTTTAAGCTTTCTGTGTAAAGCTCTTTTGCTTTAACCAACTTATCTTTTTGCATATATGCATAAGCCTTATACGGCATAATGGTTTTAAAGCAAATTCCATGCATCTCTTTGCCGGCCGTTAATTCTGAAAACATTGTATTGCTTTTGTTTAATGTTTGTAAGGCCTCGTCTACCCTACCTTGCATAGATTGAGTTGCACCCATATATCCCAATCGCCAAGCACTGGGAACAGTTACACCTTGGGTTTCTGGTATTGTGTTGAAAAACGCATCTGCTTTTTGAAAGCAAGCCCACGCCTTATCATAATTTCCAACATCCAGATATACAGTGCCCAGGTAAGACAGCGTCCAGAAATACCAGGGGTCATGCTTATCTTTTATAGAGGCTAAATTTCGATTAAGATAATCCAACGCTTGCTTATATTTTCCAACATCCCGTGCGTTCAACCCTAAAGAAATCAGCATATCTAAAGGATGGTAACTGCTTGGATATTGATTATAGATATTTATGCTTTTTAAGAACAACTCTTCTGCTTTTTGATGTTGCCCCTCCACACGGTATAATGTTCCTAAGCGCCCATAAGTCTTAGCTGCCTCTATAGACTCTGGAGCCAACGCCTGATAAATGTCTATACTTTTTTCAAAAGATTGATGTGCCTTCGGATATAAACACAACGAACGATACCGATCCCCTAAAGTAGATAATACTCTTGCGATTCTTAATGAATCTTGGTTGTTTTGGATGGGATAACGCGCCAACACATTCAGACTTTTTTCTAAGAGTGGAATCACTTTTACTGTATGTGCCGGAACGGCTGATAACAAATTTACGTAGGTTGCATTAGCTATAGCTTGAAAAAAATCAGACATCTGATGTGTAAGAATATTTTCGGCATGGGAAACCAAAGAATATATGACGGGATAGTTTGAACTATCTACCATTTCATTGGCATATAATTCAAAGGTCTCAAGTGCTTTTTGTAATTTTTGCTCACGCTCTTCCTGCTTGAATTGGTTAAAAACATAATTACGTAAATTAGAATGAATACTACGATGCATAGAAAAAACCCCAACATCATTTACTTTGGATTCAGATGTAATAAGGGAATATTTTTTCAGTTCATATATCATTCGTTCCACTGACGCAGAATCCGCCACACGCTGCAATATATGCTTGGGAATATTTTGTGAATCCAATAATCCAATCAAGACCATAGAATCTCTAAATGTTTCATTACTTAACAGACGCTGTAATGAAACTGAAATAATGTCATGCCGTGTTTGAGTATAGTCACTGCTGGCTTTAAATAAGTCAGATTGATCCATCTGAAACGTATTATTGTTAAGCTGATCTAAGTATTGATCATATTCTAATTGTGGAGAGTTTCGTAAAAAATTAGCTGCTATCACTATATCTAATGGAAAAGCTGGTATTTTCTTTATAAACTCTTCTATTTCTTTGCGCTCCTTTTTACTAATTTGAACGTTCGGATACTTTAGATGAGTAAATAATTCTATACTTTCTGCTGGTGACAAAGCGTCTATTTTTATAATGTTATCAGGGTCTATGACTGAGAAATTAGAGTTGCGAGATGTGATGATAACACTCCCAGATCCCCATACTGCAGGATCAGACGGCACATAAGATTTTATATCTGAAAATGATTCTACATTATCAAAAATAAGCAACCAATTAGGCTTTTGCGCTAGTTTGTTACGAACAAACATACACATTTGTTTATTTTGTTCCTTAACATCACTTAAACTAAAAATGAACTTTAGCTTTGCCATATCTTCATTTGAATTGGCCAATGCAAATGCAAAATCTTTTGTTGATTCATTCAGAGTCGTTTTGGTTTCTGCATTAAACTCCCACACAACCCCTTTATGTTGTTGCCCAATCCTTTTGGCTAACATAGTTTTACCCGCACCACCAACGCCACTTATAACAAGTGTAGATATATTAGACTTGGATAACGGTTCATATAATTTATGTTGTATTTTCAGCAACAATGCGGAGCGCTGTAAAAGCAAATGGGGCTTAGGAATATAAAACTCAGATCTAACTTTCTCATTCGCACTTAAATGAGCAATTCCCACCCAAGCCATTATCCCCAAACACAAAACAGCTGCTACACTAACCCACCGCATTTGACGCCAATAATTCAAGGTTCTATATATGAAATGAATTGAAGTCTCTTGCAAGGGTTTTTCTAAGACTTGTGAGCTCTCATTAGCAAAACGCACATACTCTGTATCAGTTTTTTTATTAAACACATCAACCGCATTTGCGACGCGTTCATTCCCTATAATCTGCTTAATGACTTCTAGTATAAAACCAAACAATGTAGGAAACTGTTCGTAATTCAAACACTTACCTTTGAATGTGTCTGATAAGCCTGCCGAATCTTTATCTGTGAAAATTAATACGCAAGACGATTGATCTTGTACGTCCATCACCGCTTGATCGTTAAATAGAGCTATTACAAACTCAATTCCCACATAATTTAAAAAAGGGCGAATCTTATTTAATACATCCCGAACAGATTCTTCCATATGGTAAAATATATATGTTGTCTGATTATATGAAGCTAACGTTTGAATTTTATCCAACGTTAATTGGAATCGGTTTGACAATAACAGCGTATTATAATGCTGCAAAAATATATCCAATTTCTCTTCGTTTTCTACAACCTCTCTAATCCTTTGGGTAGAACACCTTAGCTTTTGAGTAATATTTCTAATATGCGTTTCAACCGTACGTTTATTAATTTTTAGTTGAGTTGCAATAGAAGGATCAGAAATTCGTCGATTCATTACACACGCAATAATATCAACTTCACGGTCTGTTATATTGATATTATTGAGCGTGCTTAAATCAGCCTGATATGAAAATAAGTCGATCAATCGATACTTTTGCATTTTTTCTCTACATTGATGGTTAATGTTTTACTTTGAATGTCGCGTTCTTTTTATAACGACTATGCAAAGCATATTATTGATCTGCTTTTGCACAAAGATCCGCCTGAAAAACCTCCTAAGAAGGTCATCCACCTCTTACTCGCCTCACTTGTGCTCAATTGCGACCCTATGCTGCTTTCTCTACTTGAGGAAAAGCAAGAAATCGATTAAGACCCTTGGCTGTCCTCAGAAGCAGTTTCAGTCGGAAAGCCTAATATTTTTGTGGTAATGGCAGCTGCTAATGGATCTTTTTTTTCCCGTGACCGTAATGGGCTTAGAACTTGTGGCCAGGATCCAGGACGTCCAGTTTCTAAATCGCTCGCCGCAGTGTCGGGTGTATCACCTGCTCCTATCTGCGATGCAGACACAGTACTTAAAGATACTATACTGAATGATGCTATTATAATTAGATTGTATTTAGTCATAAAATACTCCGATGCAATAATGTCCTATCAAAAGTAGTAAAATAAATATTTCTCATCTTCAAGTGTTTTTATCATTTTTTTATTTCTCTTCACACACTCAGCGTTTTATTCATCTAAGTATAAACTACGTAATATACGTATTGTGTAGATATGCTAAATATTTTTCTCTTTTAGTTTAATGCTAAAAAAATGGAGTGATCTAACTTTTTGAGGATATCAATTATGAGCAATGCCCTATTAAAACGTCATGAGTCCGTAATAAGAAAATTCATAGATACATCTAGGTATATAATATCGTTTGGATCTGAAAATGCTCCGAACAAAATTGACATATTCTACGGAATTGAATGTGGCTTTTCTAGAGAGTTTTTACACAATGATTTTAAACTAATCTTAGAAAGATTTACGTTAACCGGCAAAGCCATCATACGACTATATCCTGCATCTCTAGATGTAACGACCATCGCTTTCTCAAAAATGATTTATATGCTTCCCCCTCAAACTAAACGACAAACATTTATGCAGCTATGTCATAACGATACAGATCGAAAAAAGCTTTTAGTAAATCTCTCAACAGAGCCCTCTGAAAGTATATTTTTTGATGTCGTAAAGATTCTAGCTGAACATCCAGAAATATCTGAAACCTTGATGATTAAAGTAAATGGAACTCTTTTAAATGAGGTGCCAAGCCTTTATGCTTTAGAACAGCAAGTGAATACCCCCTATCCGTTTTTTAGAACAGCTTGGAGATAACTATAATAATAATCAATCAACATCTCCTTCTGTCAAGACTTACTCCTCAGTATTCTCACTAAAGTCTTGAGCCTAAATCTTGAAGCTGCGCGACACCATCACGCAGCTTTTTTTACATTCGTTTAAAGAAAATTATTAAATTTAAAAAAATATATGAAAAACATAAAAAATACCTAGACAATCTCCACTAAGTTTGATAAAAAGTAATTCATCTTTATGGGTAATTAGCTCAGTCGGTAGAGCATCTGACTTTTAATCAGAGGGTCACAGGTTCGAATCCTGTATTACCCACCATTCAATTTAAATAGATATATATCTATTCACATACATTAAACGCAGCCACACACCTTTTGTCTTCAAACATCGATACCCAGTGAAGAGTTCTCTAAATTCGTCGCAAACAAAAAAGGGCTCGTTTCCAAGCCCTTGTTGCATTTAAACGTAACACACCTTCTTCAGTGCATTAACAACCTTCTCGGTACTGGGCAATGCCAGTTTTTCCAGGTTCGCGGCGTATGGCATCGGGACATCTTCACCCGTTACTCGAAGCACCGGGGCATCCAAATAATCAAAGGCATGCTCCATAATTTGGGCTGCGATTTCCGATCCAATCCCTGCATACGGCCACCCTTCTTCTACGGTCACCAATCGATTGGTTTTCTTTAAAGACTCAACAATCGTCTCTGTATCCAATGGACGAAGCGTTCGAAGGTTAATCACCTCCACCGATTTACCATATTGTTCCTGCATAATGTCTGCCGCTTGCAATGCATAATCTAAAGGTTTTGAAAATGACACAATGGTCACATCGCACCCCTCACGCATGATTTTAGCCTTTCCAATCGGCACTACAAAATCATCACCTTCTGGGACTGGAAACGAACGACCATACATTAATTCGTTTTCTAAGAATACTACCGGATTGGGATCACGAATCGCCGCTTTCATCAATCCCTTTGCATCTTCTGCATCATAAGGAGCAATCACCTTTAATCCAGGGCAATGGGCATACCAACTGGCATAGCATTGCGAATGTTGAGCGCCCACTCTGGATGCTGCACCATTTGGTCCTCTGAACACAATGGGGCACCCCATCTGCCCGCCTGACATATATAACGTCTTGGCAGCAGAGTTAATAATCTGATCAATAGCCTGCATGGAGAAGTTAAACGTCATGAACTCAACAATCGGCTTCAACCCCATGAATCCAGCGCCAACACCAATGCCAGCAAACCCCATTTCAGTAATTGGCGTGTCCACAACTCGGGTTGATCCAAACTCTTGCAACAACCCTTGGGTCACCTTGTACGCCCCTTGGTATTCAGCAACCTCTTCCCCCATTACAAATACGTTTGGGTCTTTCCGCATTTCTTCTGCCATTGCATCGCGCAATGCTTCACGAACAGTAATCATTTGACTCATCTTCTTATTCCCCTACTTTCATGTTTTGCGGCTCGTAAATACGGGTCACAATCTGCTGATCATGAAACCCTATACACAACGCAATATTACCCCAATCTATCGTTTGACTAACTCGCCCGAATAAGGCAGTTGTCCTGGCAATAAGATAATATTCAACAACGGATTGTTCTTCTGTTCCTTCGCATTCATAGAAAAGATCTTCAAATTCAAAAGTATTTTGGGAGCCAAATGGATAAAAATGTAGAGAATCATCCCTAAAAGAAATGAAATTAGCAGCCCAATCATCATCTTGAATTTCAGTAGAATTATAATCAGGACAAATATAAAAACCACCGCTCCAATCAGGTATATAGTATTCAAAATATACAGCTTTTGCGTTATGTTCTATAGCTAACGACAACGCTTCTTTCGCTTTATTCATTAAATTATTTTCGTATTCTGATAGATTAACATTTTGAATGGTGTTTGCAACTTCAGCTGAAACCAACGCCGCACAATATTTATTAAAATAAGATTCCAGCCCATCCCAATCTTTCTGTGTGGAAAGCTCTTGAATGATGTCCAAAAAATCATCATATGTTATTTTTTTCATCTTCTTATTCCCCAACCAAAATATCAGTATACAACTCAGACACATCGGGTTCTGGGGATGATTTTGAAAACTCCACAACCTCTTTCATTGTTTCTTTCACGCGGGTTTCAATGGCTTCGATTTCAGCCTCCGTCACGTTAAAATCTTTCTGAATAGTGGCTAAGAACATTTGAATCGGATCATGATTTGTTTTCATGTCCTCGACCTCATCCTTTGAACGATAGTTTCCAGGATCAGACATGGAATGCCCACGATAACGATAGGTTTTAATTTCCAACAAATAAGGCCCCTTACCGGCACGAATATGTGCAACCGCTTCGGCAGCAGCTTCACGAACTTTGAATAAATCCATACCATCTACTTGTTTGCTGGGGATACCAAAGCCTGCTCCACGCACATACAAATCTGGAACGGATGAGCTGCGTGCAACTGATGTTCCCATTGCATAGTTGTTATTTTCAATGATGAATAACGCCGGCAGTTTCCACAATGACGCCATGTTAAAGGCTTCGTAAACTTGCCCCTGGTGAGCCGCTCCATCGCCCATATAGCTTACTGAAAGTGCTGTACTTTGTTTATATTTCATCGCAAATGCTAAACCCGCACCTAACGGTACTTGAGCTCCCACAATGCCATGCCCGCCATAGAAATTCTTTTCCCGGCTGAACATATGCATAGAACCGCCCTTACCTTTTGAGAATCCGCCCTCTCGACCCGTAAGCTCGGCCATCACCCCTTTAGGATCCATCCCACACGCTAACATGTGCCCATGATCGCGGTATGCAGTAATCACAGCATCTTCTGGATTTAACACAGATTGAATACCAACCACCACGGCTTCTTGTCCAATATATAAGTGACAGAATCCACCGATTAATCCCATACCATACAATTGAGCTGATCGTTCTTCAAACCGACGAATCAGTAACATATCTTCATAATACTTTAAGGCGTCAGCCTTTGATATCGCTGTTGCGAACTGTGTCATAACTTACCCTTTATTACTTTTTGTACCTAGGATGCCCCAGAAAACGTAAACACTTCTTTAAAAAAACTGCCATGATCCTAATCATTTTTCATATAAATGTCAGGTGTTTTTTATTATAGCTGACTCTTTATAATCTGAGTATGCGTCACTCGGTCGCTAATGTACATTTTAGTACATGTCTCGCCTCGTTTCCTATACTCAAATTAAATTAGTCTAGCTATACTCTACAGCAAACACCTTGACTTCTAAGTAAAATTTTTGTAAACATCCAGCTACTTAAAGGCTAAGGAGACTCTTTATGAACAAAATCAAGACTACAATAATCGCGACTATACTAATTGGATTAAGCCCTACCTACTCAGCAACGCTTTTGTTTAACGATGCCCAAACACTCAGTGATTCATCCCACAATTTAAATGCGCACGCTGCTGCAATTAATAAGGCAAAAAAAGAATCCAAAACATCTTCTGAATTTTTTGAATACCTAACGACAACACCCCAGGTAACCATAACACATGCTTATAATTTTAATTTTGCTCAATGGTATCTAAATGATGATATTAACTTGGTTGAACTTCTAAGCCTTGCGATAGCATTAACATCTCTTCAATATTCTGCCGATACTCAACCTATAAACACAATATGGACAACACCGCTTATAAGATACAACTTAGATTTTTCTAAAGCTTTGCTTGCACTATTCGAATAATCATTGTTAACGGTATATTAAACTACGTTTGAAATTATAAAAATAAACAATAGAGGTGACCTTTATGAAGTACTGCAGTATGTTTATCCTTGTTTTAGCATGGTCTATGCTTTCCATTACGTCTGCAAGCTTTGATGTTACTATTGGTGCAACCGACACTCATGAAGCCTCTCCAATCACGTCTAGGATTACCCTTGCGTTAGAAAAACTCTCTACAAATTTCGCAAGTACAGATCTGATTAAATATCAGAAAGCTATCACGGACACATATGATTTTTATGCTCATATGGTTTTAATGCATGTAAGACTTGAAGATTATGTCGAAAGTTTTTTGAACAATAAACTGCTTTGGTCTCATATTGTGGGGTTAGCGTTTGCGTTTAATGATTACAAAGGTTCAGCAACTCCAGATGGATTCACAGAAAAAAACAGTGTATTTTTAACGGAGGTTTTTCGATTATCTTGTGAAAGAAAATTACGCCCTTAAGTCATCAACGGGTATCGCTAATACACGCAAACGCCTATTTCATTTTCTGATGAGCCTGATTATCAAGACCACAACAAAGCTTTAATTCACAAACACATCTTTAACGGTTTTTGAACGTATCATGTATACCAATATCGAGATATAGAATAATAGGAATATAAACGAGAAATTTTGCACTGAATTTTTAGAATGGATGTATGATTTGAACAGATTAAATATAATAGGTAGTAAAAATCCACTACAAAAAATATAAACTTTCTTATGTGTTACGAACGCAAAACATAGCATTAATATCTTATAACTCATTATGAAGTTAAACAATTCTGAGAAAGATCTTTTCTCATTAAAACTCTTCATCCACAAAACTGAATACAATACTATTTCAATAATAAACACTGTAATTTGGATTGGAAGAAACTTATTATTTATAATTTCAATATTTATTCCAACCATACCGCTTATTATCGCACCTATTACCCATAGTCCAAATTTACCCATACTTAGAGAGTATACAGTTAATAATAGAAATGCAGAGTAAATAAACACAGTCACAAACAAATATATATAAATAAAATGCAACAACATTTTCTCCGTAAATAATGCTATAAAGCAACCCTCATTCATTGCTTTATAGCATTATAGTCTTAAAGTTTGATTAACTTCTATTCGTGATCTGTCGCAAAAAAACATTGTAAAGTTTCTTTAATCACTGTACCCTTTATACGTATTTAACCTGTTATATTCGGATATTATAATGCAAGAAAACGCGATCGATTTTTCTTTAACCAGTCTATTCCTCCAGGCTGATTTCATGGTTCAATTCGTCATGTTGATGCTGATTGGTGCATCTATTTGGTCATGGGCGATTATGTTTGAACGTTACATGTACTTCAAACGCACTCACCACACAATGCGCGCTTTTGAAAGTATTTTCTGGTCGGGAGAATCTTTAGAATCTCTATATAATCGCTTTAACAATCGCAGCAGAGACCCAATGGCAGCTGTATTTTGCGCAGGTGTTGTAGAATGGGAAAAATCTCAGAAAACAGATCCAAAACGTTTGATGGAACGATTAGATCAAGTCATGAACAATGCTTTGACAAAAGAGATCGAACCCTTAGAAGGTCGCATAGGATCACTTGCCACCATCGGATCCATTTCCCCCTTTGTTGGGCTGTTTGGAACTGTATGGGGAATTGTAAACAGCTTTAGATCAATTGGCGCACAAAAAACAACTAGCCTTGCTGTTGTTGCACCGCACATCTCTGAAGCGTTATTTGCTACAGCACTTGGATTGTTGGCCGCAATTCCTGCCGTTATGGCATACAACCGATTTTCGGGCGACATCAACAAAATCACGCGCAACACAGAAATTTTCATGAATGATTTCTTAGTCCTGCTATCCAGAAAGTTAGACGGACGGTAATCCATGCGGAACAGTTATTCCAAAAAACACGGCCCCGTTAACGAAATCAACATGACTCCATTTATTGATATCATGTTGGTATTGCTAATCATTTTCATGATTACTGCCCCCTTAATGACTGTGGGGGTTGAGGTCGATTTGCCTGAAACACAAGCTGGCACGATGACTGAAAATGTTGAACCCTTAGTTGTTTCAATCGATAAAGCCGGAAAGATTTTTATCATGGAAATTCCAACAGAGGTAAAAGCATTAGTTCCACGATTGCAAGCAATTACAAAAAACAATATGGATACAATCATTTATGTTCAAGCCGATCGTACGGTTCCTTACGGACGATTAATGGACATCATGGGGCGCTTGAACAAAGCAGGGTACAAAAAAGTAGGATTGATTGGCGCAGCGGATGCTACACCATCTCCTAAAAAACACTAACAACGGCATCGATGAAACGCTTTTTAATTATCTCATTGACGGCACACGTCACACTGTTTTTATTGTTTACCTTGGGTAATCTAAGCTTTCTATTTCCCCAGCCCGAAATTAAACAAACGAATACTATCCGTATAGAGTTTTTAGAGAATTTGCCCGTTAACAAGAACCTTACTCAGGCCGTTGTGGCAAAACCCAAAGATAAACCAAAACCCAAGGAAGAACTCAAAGAAACGTCTCCTCCACCTAAACCAGATCCTGGCGTTAAGACAAAAGTGACAACACCAAAACCAACAAAAAAAGAACCTGTAAAAGAAGAACCTAAAAAGGTTGCTGCTCCAAAGGAAAAGCCAAAACCTAAAAAAAATGCTATTGATTTAAAAAAAGATAAGCAAACGCCCCCTAAAAAGGAAAAAGAAAAAAAGGTTGAAGAGACCGCTAAGAAAACTCCTAAACCTGACCCAAAGCAAGACAAGGTTGAAAAGCCAAGTCCTGGCATTGAAAAGAAAAAACAAGAAGTCGAATCTGTCGACGCCTTGCTCAATACACTATTACCTGATGTGGGTGGCAAACGTGACGAAAATGCGAAAGAGCTGAAAGAACAAGATGCATCTGAAATGCCAGAACAATTGGAAAATGCAATGATTGATTCTATTCGCTCTCAGATCCAAGCAGTATGGAATAATGCATCTGATGATTTTAACTTTCGCTTACTCATCAAAGTTGACCCATCAGGCAAAGTTTTAGATGTGGAGCTTTCTGGCACAGACGGTCAATCCGCTCAACAACAAACAGCAGCAGAAGCAGCTAGGCGTGCTGCGTGGAAATTAGGTCAGTTCACATTAGAGCCTGAAATTTTTAAATTAGAATACTATAAAGACGGTTGGAATGAGTTAGATATTGATTTCAAACCACAACATTAATCGTTAATGCTTGTTTGAAGGTCGAATATTGAATCAATAATTTTCTGGACTAACTTCCCCTGTTCAGTTATTCGATCGTGATCATCGAATCCAAACTCCTGAAGATATTCCATGCATTGATCATGTATAGAACGAAAATCCATATCGGATAACTTGACTTTGGTTTTGACTACAGCGTGACGCTGTACCCTTGAGATATAGCAAATCACATGTAATTTGGTTACAGCTGATGAGAAAAAGCGCAGTGGTTAATCTTGGATTAATAAAGGTTAAGATTGAGTTAACGCGATTTTTTTACCACCCCCCGCCCCAGTCACCCTCAGTGACCTTCGGGTGGGGGGACAAAACCCACTCCCTAAATCGAAACTAAATAGACGAAGGAATCCGTCATTTCTTCACGAAACGGTGGGCAAAAATAACAATGTATGAGCGCTCTAAAGTTACGATACATCACAAAGGTTAACAAAAGATTGACGAGGTGGATATTTTTTATCTTTAAGAACATTTTCCGTAAAGTATAAAAAAATACTCTCTCAACTCTGTGTCAGAGTAAAAGGTGTTTTGCTATAGATCAGATACTCCGATACACCAATTTGATCTCTAAGAAACTTAAACTCTAATTCATCCATTTTTTCTCCTTTCTGACTAATCTTCATATTGCGTCTTTAAAAATATATCGTTAATCTAATTTAAGCAACTTCATACAAGAATAAAAACAATGAAAATGAAGCTTTTGGCAATTAACCTCATTGCATGTACCCTATCTTCCCTATTCGCATCCGATGAACTTTTCCACTCTTCCTGCGCAAGAACGCTTTTAACACAAGCCTTTGAATACATAAAAACACGTCACCCAAACGAAGGTATTGCCTTATATATTCAAGTGCGCGACCATCCTAATGCTGAAATTTGGATGATTCTGAAAGCCTCTACAGAACTTAAATCACATCAACTGCGGGAAGACGCAATTATTGGTTTCAAACGAATCATTGCACATCCTGATACTTCAGAATCTCAACTA
Organism: Candidatus Bodocaedibacter vickermanii; assembly: GCF_014896945.1. Taxonomy (GTDB): domain Bacteria; phylum Pseudomonadota; class Alphaproteobacteria; order UBA6184; family UBA6184; genus Bodonicaedibacter; species Bodonicaedibacter vickermanii. Next base: position 1,297,356 of record NZ_CP054719.1, on the reverse strand, counting down.
ATACATGTTGGAAAAATCTTAAGGGAGATGGGTGTTATTAATGAAGCAAATGCTGCTTTTGAAAAGGTATTAGCTCAGCCCATAGTTTCTAAAGACACACACAAATATATTGAAGGCTTATTGGGAAAATAATCATACTTATCATTCAGCATATTATGAGTCGAATAAAGAACTTATTTGACTCATAATATATTATACGATATCAAAACCAGCACGATATTATATTTCTTCCATAACTATTTGCTGTATTAAGTCTCCAACTTCCCTTCTTCTTGTTTTTACCAAATGAAGGTATTCCATCTTCTTTTTTTTCATATACAATTCACTCGCTTCTATCAAATCATCTTTTGCATTTTGAAACAATGAGGGTAACGTTTCCACACATTCAGCATAAGTGACTTTAATTTCTGGAGAATCCTGTACGTGCTTATACTCAGCAAGGAGCTCTTGGTATTCTTTAACGCATCGATATTTATGAAGGAATTGTGCTTCAAGATCATCTACAGCTATACGCTCCCAATCGTACGGGTGTTTAAGAATTATATAGTTTAACTTTGCAACAAACTTTAAGTCAGGGCGCAAAGGAAGTTCAAAAGACTCTTTTTGTAACGCAATCATCTTATCGGTTGGTGATGTTCTATCTTTCGTTAATTCGCTCATCTCAAGTCCAATGCTAATAAAACGAACCTCTGCCAATATTTCTTCTAATTTTTTAAGTGCAAGATCTTGGTTTTTCGGCGTAAGTAAAGGTTGAAATGTTTCTAAAAATTCTTTTAAATTTTCAGAGGCGTAAAACATTGCTATCCCCCTAAAATCTTTTTTTGCTTCTTCGAATAGCTGAGGAAGCATTTCTTGGAACCCAGCACTCTGGCTTCTAATCATAGGAACATCTTTTACTTGATCATATTCCGCGATTAATTGTATTACTCCTACAAGATATTCGTACTGAAGCATGAGTCTTGCTTTCAAATCTGCAAAACCTGCCCGCTGGGATTCATAGCTCTTTTTATCAATAACATAGTCTAATTGTGCCAAAAACTTCATTTCGGGACTAAGAGAAAGTCCTAAATACTTTTTATGTAGCGCAAGAATTTCCACTGTCACTCCAACGTTTCTACGTTTTGCTTCTTGAAGTACTTTCGACATTGCATAAACATGTTGCTGCGTACAAAAGTTTATATTTATTTGATTTGCTTTGTTATAATGTTCAAGTAGTTTTTCTCGCGCTTGACTTTCTGCATCTACAAGTTTACTCAGCTGCATTGCTGGGGTTAAAGTGGTGACTGAATCTGGAATTAATTCTGCAGCAAACGCTGTTCCCATAAAGCATGTCATGGTTACTAATAAATGTTTTCTCATGGTCTCTCCTGGTTTCTGCACGGTAAATATTTTTACAAACGTAATATAAGCCATCTCTCTTGGCTTTTCAATTATTAGATTTTTCCCCTTCTGAATCAAGTCAAATTGTGGTATAATTATTGAAATTATTAGGGCAATCACATGACAACGAAAACTACTGAAGATACTGCTTATGGCGCTCATTCGATTAAGGTACTAAAAGGTCTGGATGCGGTTCGCAAACGACCCGGTATGTACATTGGCGATACGGACGATGGTTCCGGTCTTCACCATATGATTTATGAAGTCGTTGACAACGCAATCGATGAATCGTTGGCGGGTCATTGTGATGCCGTCTATATCTCACTCAATAAAGATGGTTCGGTCACCGTTCGCGATAACGGTCGCGGTATCCCTGTTGATATTCACCCCGAAGAAGGCATTTCTGCAGCTGAAGTCATCATGACCCAACTGCATGCCGGTGGTAAATTCGATCAGAACTCGTACAAAGTATCCGGTGGATTACACGGTGTGGGTGTGTCTGTAGTTAACGCGTTGTCTGAATATTTAGACCTTCGCATTTGGCGAAACGGCACGGAACATTACATGCGCTTTACAATGGGAGACTCTGTTGCCCCTTTAGCAAAAGTAGGTCCCTCTGACAAACGCGGAACAGAGGTTACCTTTAAACCCTCACCCGATATCTTTGCGATTGTTGAATTTGATTTTGATACCGTTGAACATCGCTTACGCGAATTAGCCTTTTTAAACTCTGGCGTTCGATTAATCTTACAAGATTTGCGTGGCGATGAACCTCGCGAAGTTGTATTCTTTTTTGAAGGAGGCATCAAATCCTTCGTTGAATACTTAGATCGCGGCAAAGTCTCATTATTAGGCAACGTCATTAATGTTAAAGGCGAACGCGATGGCATGACGGTAGAAGCCGCCCTAGAATGGACGACTGCGTACCATGAAACCATGTTATGTTTTACCAACAACATCCCGCAAAAAGACGGTGGAACGCACCTTGCTGGTTTCCGCGGAGCACTCACACGCACAGTTAACCAATATGTTACAGAATCTGCAGCATTTAAAAAATCTAAAATCAACTTAATGGGCGATGACCCCCGTGAAGGCTTAACCTGTGTATTATCGGTTAAAGTTCCTGATCCAAAATTTTCATCACAAACCAAAGACAAATTGGTTTCATCCGAAGTCCGCCCCGTTGTAGAAAGCATCATCAACGATCGCTTACAACAGTGGTTAGAAGAAAACCCACAAGAAGCAAAAAAGGTTGTTGAGAAAGTTATCGAGGCTGCCTCTGCTCGTGAAGCTGCTCGAAAAGCCCGCGAATTAACCCGTCGTAAAGACGTATTGGACATGGCATCCTTGCCTGGAAAATTAGCCGACTGCCAAGAAAAAGATCCAGCCCTGTGTGAATTATTCCTGGTCGAGGGAGACTCCGCAGGTGGTTCTGCCAAAGGCGGTCGCGAACGTCGCTTTCAAGCGATTCTTCCTCTACGAGGTAAGATCTTGAACGTTGAACGTGCTCGTTTTGACAAGATGTTAGCTTCTGCCGAAGTGGGTACCATCATCACCGCATTGGGCACGGGTATCGGCAAAGACGACTTTAATCTTGATAAACTACGCTATCACAAAATTGTTATCATGACAGACGCCGATGTGGATGGAAGCCATATCCGAACACTATTGCTAACCTTCTTTTTCCGTCACATGCCCTCATTGATTGAACGGGGTTATTTGTACATTGCTCAACCTCCTTTATATAAAGTAAAGCGCGGACAATCGGAACTGTATTTGAAAAACGACGCGGATATGAATGCCTATTTGATTCAAACCACAACCGAACACGGGGTCATTGAAACAGCCACTGGCACACGCTTGTTTGGTCAGGATTTACAAGCCATTTTAAATATGGCGTATACCGTGGGTGAAAAGATTTTAAAACTATCCGAAAAAATTGGATCCTTGCATTTAGCTGAAGCCATTGCCTTAGAAGGTGGATTCCACGTGGATCACTTGGGTTCAAAAATAGATGCCATTATCGGACGTTTAAAACAATTGGATCCAAGCAGCAAATGGACGGCAACTGTCTTAAACACCGACGCTGTAACATTCACCCGTCATGACCAACGTCTGAAAGAAGTCTATGACATTGATGGCTATCATTTAAATATGAATGACGCTCAATACTTGAACTCTAAAGCCGATTGGTTAAAGGAATTCTTCGCTGCACCTGCAACGTTAGTCATAAAAGATTCGGATCGTCACCCCGTGATTGGTCCTGTGTCGTTGATGCAAAAATCTCAAGAGCTTGCGAAAAAAGGTATTTATGTTCAACGCTATAAAGGTCTTGGAGAAATGAACGAAGACCAACTGTGGGAAACAACAATGGATCCTAATGCCAGAACGTTATTGCAAGTGAACATCGCGCACATGGCTGATGCAGATGATATTTTCTCCACTCTCATGGGCGATGTCGTGGAACCCCGTCGTAACTTTATCCAAGACAACGCCCTAAAGGTTGTGAACTTGGATGCTTAAATAAAAAGGTACTTGCCCTTCTTCTAGTACATCTAACCTCTAGAAGAAGGGAGCAAGCAAAAAACAGAGATTAACTTGACAGTCGTCAAAAGCCTCTCTATATGTTTAATGAGAGATTCAACACATACATAAGAGGTCAACCATGTTAAAAAAATCAGCGCTAATCGCAATCATATCTTTATATGCTTCAAGTCATTTTGGCTCTACATTTACTACATATGAGGGGGGAGCATCCATCATGAGAGAATGTACTTATACACTCACAGCTTCAGGAAAAGGCATCCGTTATTTAGATCTGCTGGAAATTGCTGCTGGCAAAAGACTCAAAGATCCATCGACATTTCTAGTACATCTAGAGCTTGTTATAAAACAACAAGATGCTGATCCAAACTGGGCTATGTCTCCTAAAGATTATGCACCTTTTTATGAAGCGTTAATGTGTATTAATGAATACTCTGACATCCAGTCTCATCGTTTTAAACAACCAGCAGACAGCGCTCCCTACATAGAATCAAAACTTTTAGAAACGGATATTAATTATGCGGTTGGGTTGTTACAATCTATGACTTATAAAGCAAAGCAACGCTTTTATACATCTGAAGACTAACCTATAAAAAAAGACCTCACAACAATTCGGTGAGGTCTTTTTTTATGTAATTACAACGTCGTTGCAATAACCCGTGCAACGTCAATCATACGGTTTGAGAATCCCCATTCGTTATCATACCAAGACAACACGCGCACAAACGTTCCATCAATCACTTGCGTTTGCGTGGCATCAAAGGTTGAACTTGCTGGGTTGTGATTGAAATCAATGGAAACCAACGGTTTTGTGTTATACCCTAACACTCCCTTTAACGAACTCTCAGACGCCGTTTTCATGGCTTCATTAATTGCATCAATGGTTGTTGGGTTTGCGGCATCAAACTTGAAATCAACGACAGATACGTTTGGGGTGGGCACACGAATCGATGAACCATCCAGCTTACCCTTTAATTCGGGTATGACTAAGCCTAACGCTTTTGCTGCACCTGTTGAGGTTGGAATCATGGACATTGCCCCGGCTCTGGCTCTTCGAACATCTGAATGCCCAGTATCTACTAATTTTTGATCGCCGGTATAGGCATGAATCGTGCTCATATACCCGCGCAAAATGCCAACGGTTTCATGCAACACAGCCGCTAGCGGAGCCAGACAGTTTGTGGTACATGACGCATTGGAAATCACAACATGATCTGCAGAGATTTTCTCATGATTCACACCATACACAACAGTAATGTCTGCATCTTTTGATGGAGCTGAAACCAACACGCGTTTTGCACCTGCTGCTAAATGTTTTGCAGCATCCGGACGATCCGTAAATCGACCAGAACATTCAAACACGATATCAATGTTTAAGTCTTTCCAGGGTAATTTTGTTGGATCAGAAACTTGCAGGTATTGCATTTTTCCAAATCCAACATCCATCCAATCATCACCATGAGACATCGGGGTTTTGTAGTGTCCGTGCACAGAATCATATTCAAATAAGTGTGCACTTACATCCAAGGGCGTCAAATCATTGATCGCCACGACCACCATATCTTTTGGCGCCTGCTCTGCAAAGGCACGCATCACCATTCGACCAATTCGACCAAACCCATTAATCGCAATTCGTAACGTCATTGTATACTCCATTTTATTTTGATCAGTATACCAAATTGGAAGAGTCTGAAATAGGGGGAAATATCCCCCCACTGTCAACTTACAAAAATGGGGGAATGTGTTTAGAGGTTATTCTGTTTCAAGGACAGATCAGGTCTTACGTTTTCTTTGCGTGTTTACTTGGGGAACTTGGAATACATGCAATATTTACAACCCTAAAAGTGATTCCCTCTATGAATCGATCACTTGTTCCAATATCAACATAATCTTCAGAAACAATAACAATGTAACAAAGGCGTGCAAATTCAAATCCACTAAAATGAGTAGTACAATATTGCTTTGCTTGTTGAATTGCTCCATCAATTGATTTGTCCACAGTTTTAGGGGTTCGACAAACCTTCCACTCAGTTAGCAACAATCCCTTACCCGTTTGATATTTACCATCAGTTAAATCTATTTTGGTTTCAAAAGTGGGATCTACTAATACAGAATCCGACCCAGCTCCTTTTGTATTAAACTTTGCACTCCAGATGTTATGGGATAGTAGGTGAGTATCTCCTAATTTTTCAAAACGTGTTTCTAAGTTGTTATTTTCCCATCCATCTTGCCATTCTTCTTTTTGAACTTTGTTTACAATAATACTTTTTTGTAAATGTTTAAAAGCGATATCCGCAGTACTTCGAAGTTCTACAATATCATCAGTATAATACTCGTATAGTTGATTCAAAACGTTCTTTAAGAGAGGGTTAACTTCTTTAAATTCTAAATACCCAGGTGAAGTTAATCGAGGAAATTTCGACGTACCATTCACATCCTCTTTAAAAGATTTATACATATGCAAATTAGATAATTTTCTATCTAATGCCTTTTTTAAACTTTTTTCAGGAAGATTTGATATAAGTGATTCAACATTTAGCGCAACATCGTATATCCGTTGATTTTGTGCTTCTGGAAAACCGTCATGATCAACTTCATTGTTTATAGGATAATCAACCTGAATATCTTTACATATTTTATCAAACTCATCTTTTAGTCTTGATACTTTTTCTAGTTGTTTTGACATATTTTTACTCCTATGTCGTTAATAATAACAACACACAATAGAAATCGAGCAGTGAAATACACAAGATATGAATAGGGATTTAATCATGAATTAACACAGTATTCTTATCTCGCTTACTTGCTACTTATCTTTTTTTCTATCGTGTCTTAATTAATCTAACATACCACAATCCAAAACTAGATATCAATCCAGAAACGCTAAAATGCTCTCTGAAATTACGGTTGGAGTCAGGCCAAAATGAGCGTACACATCGGCGGCTGGGGCGGATGTTCCAAAGGTATCAATACCAAACATATGATCCACCCAACGCTCCCAACCAAAGGAACAGGCGGCTTCGATTCCAAACCGGGGAACATCTCCTAACACCTCTTCTTGATACTCAAGATCTTGCGCCGCAAACAGTTCCCAACATGGCATTGAAACTACCGCAACTGCATGAGAACTTGATTGTTCTAACACCTCTGCCGCCTGCATCGCTAAGGAAACTTCAGACCCCGTTGCAACCAATGTCAACGTTCGATCACCTTTCGATGGTCGAATAACATAGGCACCATACGCTGAACGATTCACGCGAACATCTCGACGTAACGATGGCAAATTCTGACGACACAATGCTAAAATACTGGGGGTCGTTTGTGACACTATCGCAAGCTCCCAACATTCTGCAGTTTCCACCGCATCACACGGGCGAAATACATTCACATTCGGCATCGCACGCAAACTTGCTAAATGCTCAATCGGTTGATGGGTGGGACCATCTTCCCCAAGTCCTATAGAATCATGAGTCATCACATAAACGACAGGTTGTTGCATCAAGGCAGACAATCGAATCGATGGCCGGGCATAATCACTAAAACACAAGAATGTCCCACCATAAGGACGCAATCCTGTGTGAACTGATATCCCATTCATCACGGCAGCCATAGCATGTTCGCGGATGCCATAATGAATGTACTGCCCCTCAAAACTATCCGAACGAATTGCAGACATTGTTTTGGTTCTAGTATTATTGGAGGGTGTCAAATCTGCAGATCCACCGACAAGATTCGGAACCGCTTCTACCAATGCGGTTAAACAACGCTCAGATGACTTTCGAGTAGCCTCTGGTTTTGAATCCTGAACCATCTCTGTACGCAACTGATGTAACGCGCTTTGAATTTCGGTATGCATATCACCGGTATGCCAACGATCAAACTCGTGTTTTAAAGAAGACGATCCATACCGTTGTTGCCACTCAACATATGCATCATTCGATCGAGCTCCACTCAATCGCCACTGCTGCAGTATATCAAAAGGTATTTCAAATGGCGCATGTGACCACTGCAATCTGTCACGCAAGGCACTCATTTCATCACCCCCTAACGGGCTTCCATGCATATCAGGCGTTCCCTGCTTATTCGGTGCGCCAAATCCAATAATCGTCTTACACGCAATTAGGATGGGACGATCGCTTTGCTTCGCATGAATAATAGCCCGATCAATGGCATCAGCCTCATGCCCATCAATTTCAATCGTATTCCACCCAGAGGCTTGGAATCGCTGAATCTGATTTTCAGACGTTGAAAGGCTGGTCGAACCGTCAATGGTAATACTGTTATTATCCCAAAAGCAAATCAGTTTGCTCAGCCTTAAATGACCCGCCAACGATATGGACTCTTGAGAAACCCCTTCCATCAAGCAACCATCTCCCACAAGGCAGTAAGTATAATGATCCACCAGATCTGATCCAAATTGTGCTGCAAGCTTGCGTTCGGCAATCGCCATTCCCACGGCATTCGCAAGCCCCTGCCCCAATGGTCCTGTCGTCGTTTCAATGCCAGGAAGTTCCCCATATTCAGGATGCCCCGCCGTTCCAGAGTGCAATTGACGAAACTGTTTCAGCTGTTCCAAATTAACACCTGACACACCTGAAAGATACAGCAATCCATACAGCAACACTGAACCGTGACCTGCTGACAACACAAAACGATCTCTGTCACACCAGACCGGATCTGCGGGATTAAATTTCAAATGTCGCATCCACAACACAGTTGCAACATCTGCCATACCCAACGGTAATCCAGGATGTCCAGATTTAGCCGCCTCAACCATATCGGCACATAAAATTCGTAATGATGTTGAAAGTTTTTGGTGATCTAGTGTCATGGTATACTCTTATTATTTTTATGTATACAAGCCTACCATGGGCGTCGATAAGAAGCAACCTAGCAGCATGCCATTGCACCCACCAGCGTGACGCTGCACCCATTAGGTTTTCACCGGTTGAAAAATTTATAATCCAATCATATCGTGTCTAAGCAACGTGACGCGGAATTTCAAAAGATTAGATTAAATCTGATTCGAAAGAAGTAGTAGTATTCGCCCCAATATTGGGGCCCACCTGCAAAAGTGTGAAGTCCCAACGAGCCCACCCCGCCGCCGCCACAACATAATAACCAAGGTAATCTAAAAAAACTAAGTTTTTTCGATGTATTAATAAATTAAGATTCCAACCTCAATCCATCTCAACTATACTATCACTTAGTACTCAGTGATAATTTCGTTGTTGGTTATTACGCACCAGCCTAGCCGCCGGTGTATCTTACCTACCTAGGTAAGATAACAGGCAAGGATTAACAAACTCTGAACTGAATGAAAGTTTTTATAATACCCGTTCCATTTCTTCAAACGCCAATTTTGCAAGCTTTCTAAACTCTCCTGCCACTAGCGCCATGTGGCCTGGAACTGTCTTTAATTCAAATTGCATCATCGTTGTAATTTCAGAACCTTGATGTGCTGAAACTTGAAACTCGCTGACCCCAATAAATTTAGGAATTGCAATGATATACGATTTTAAGTCTGGATCATGCAACAGCTGTTTACCTACATCTTCTAAAATATGAACAGTACGTTTTAAATGAAATGTTGATGGCAATGGAATTGTAATTTTATCGTTGTTGTAATCTCGGGATTGATTGGTAATCGCCCCCACGTTACTAAACGGAATAAAATTCAGGAACCCTTGACTATCCCGCAAATGAAGCTTACGCAAGGTAATATTTTCAATTGTTCCACTGATCCCCCCGATGGTGATCTTATCCCCAATATTGAAATCATTTTCTTGAATGATCAATAACCCATTCATAAAATCTTCAATGATTGATTTACTGGCTAAACCGATACCCAATCCTAAAACGCTAAAGCTTGCAACGATGGGCATTACGTTGACATTTAACTCTATTAAGACTAATAAGCCAGAAATTATCAACACCACCAATTTACTTAAACGATCCAGAATGGGTACAAAGGTTTTAAGATGTTTATTGTCTCCCAGCATTCGCGATGATCCATTCAATATTCGGTTTAGTCCATGAATCACACCTACCGTTAATGCAACGATAATAAAGATACCAAACAATTTGTCGGAAATTTTAGATGTGCTGATACCCTGCATTTCAACAAGTGGTGCTAACCAACGATAGACCAGATTAACCACAGTGATGAATGCTAAAACATCAATCAACCGATGCGTAACTGCAGAGATTTTGGCATCTTGATCATTATCTGACGATAAATATCCCGCAGACGACTCCATAATATACGATGCGATACTTAATATTAATAACGAGACAATCGTAATTCCCAACTGATCTTGAAAATACTGAAACATTCCCTGATTGTTCACAAACCAGGCCAGATACATCATCACAACTCCAATGACCACAACGTAATGAACGCTTCCGGAAATCACCTGCTGCACGCTTCCTAACAATCGATTGCTTGTAATAAACTCTTTTCGAAACAACATTCCTTCAATCACATGGCGATATCGGTTCAATATCCAAACACCAATTAGCGTCACGCCTCCGAAAAACAACTGTGATAAAGGTCGCGACACAACGGTAAGTTGATCGGCACTGGATAATAAGGTTGCTGCGTAGGTATATCCGCCCCATAACAATGTCAGAACGAATGCCGTTCCAACTAAGGACTTTCTATATTCTGGATTAACCGGCAAAATACCCGTCGCGATGCTTAAACGTAACACCATAAATCCAACCTGAACGATCAATATGGTTAAGACGCTTTCCTCAATATATGTCTGTGCATCACTATCTTGAATAAAATAAGTTTTGAATGCATAGGCAACTAAGAAAAATGCAATGATCGATACAAACGTACGCATCACCGTTTTGATATTGGATTCTCTATCTAACTTTCCAAAGAATGGAGGAACAGCCCCACCAATCAGTTTAGCGATTAGGGCTTGAATAAACAACGCTGCCAACACAATATAGGCCAGGGATATGAGCTTTACTTGCTCGCTCTTTTGAAAGACCTGGGTGTCTAAGTCAATTTTCCAGGTATTTTTTTGGGTTAACCCTTGAACAAATACTTTAAATTCTGTCACAACAGATCTTAAAAAATCTTTGATGCCAACAACCATATTCACAAACATAAACTGTTGGGGTGCCAACGCATTGGATTGAGTTAACGTTTTTAATGTTGCAACCAAATTTGCTCGATCTGCATCTGTTTCTAATATTCGAATCACATCACGCAGTTTTGGATCAGACTCATTTGTAGGAGTCACCGCTACAGGATTTGAATTAGTGGCAACGTCATCAGACGTCACCGCTGTTGCAGAAGTTTGATTAGTTGAATCTTCAGCATCTGAAGGTTTAGCGGCATCCGCGTCAACATCTGTATCTTGATCTTGAGGGGGCAACGTTCTAGCCAACATTTCTGGCGTAACATCTTCAACAGTAAATTCATCCTCATTGTCATCCTCGGCGCCATACACGTTCATATTGACAGTTCCCAATAGAATAAATGACGCAATCAGTAATCGTAACACCATAAAACACCTTGAATTTTGTTTAATAAAAGTATAGCCCGATCGTTCTATCAGATCCAAATGTTTTTTATTATATTGATTCTAAACCTCCAATTTGTTATTAGATACCCCAAGTTAATTTTGGAGCAATCAAATGAATAAAAAATTACTATCGATCGCATATATAGCATTAATGCTGTATACAATCCATCCCTCCTTTGCAGCAGAGGAGATGACAATTTTTGGTGACTCTGCTAAAAGTTTCACCGATACAGAAGATAAGATAGTAATCCTTAAGCCCAATCCCAATGAAATAGCCGTATTAAATATTTCAAAAGCTGGCATAAAGCCTCAAAGAGCTATTCTTTCTGACACGCCCGACACCGCCGACTATCTTAAAACTGTGTTTTTAAGAAACGGCTTTTGTATAACAGTACCTGTATTTTCAAGCACATCCAGGACTGCAGAATGGGAGGGCTCTATTGTTGGGAAAAATAATATATCTATTTCTGCAGACGATTTTAGAATTAAAAAATTAACTATATTTGGAACAAATGGTAACGTTACATTAAGCTTTAATAATCCTAAATCGCTTATCAAATCAATTACCTTAGGTACTTCCGATATTCCTATTACCTCTAGGGGTGAGGAATTGCATATTGGATCTATATGGGGTAGTTTTAACGGAGAATTATCATCTGAGCCACAGCTCATACATATTCTTGGGTATTCTTTAATCGAGGTAGAAATTAATCCCGAAGCAATTGCTGACTAAAAAATAACTTATTATTATACTGTCCCCTTTCAACAGAAAGAGGATATGTTTGAACTCTACACTCCTTGAACGCCGCAACCAAGCATGCTAAATTAGCATACATAAAAAGGATGCATCATGGTTGTACAACTCGTAAAAGAATTCATAAATATTACCCGCGAAACGTATCGCAACGAAGAAAAGAATGCACCATTTGATACCCAGACTGTCTTGGTATGTATACTGGGGGCAGTTTCGTTACTCTTGATACAATTCATTGCGAAAACAGGAAAGTTTATTTATTTCCTGCGCGAACTAAATCTGTATTCAGCATCTGATTATTTCAAATTATTTTTTCTGCCGTCTGAAAATGGAAATTTAGTTCAGCTGGCATGGTTTGCAAGTTTTAGCTTTTTTTCTATTTAGTATTTCCCTTATTATGTATGCGTATTTTTTTCAATAAACGCCCCAGCGACTTTGGATTAAAAATAAAGGGATCGTTCTTGTATGGTAAGTTTTACTTGATCTTTATGGTAATCATGGTTCCCGCCATTGTTTTAGCTGCAACCTTTCCATCGTTTCAAGCAACGTACCCCTTTTATAACGCACCCACGGGTAGTTCTGTTTGGCCGAATATTTTAATTTGGGAAGTATTCTATTTGTTGCAATTTTTAGGTGCAGAGTTTTTCTTTCGTGGATTTTTGATTCACGGATTAAAACACCGTTTTGGATTTTATTCGATCTTTATTTCGATCATTCCCTACTGCATGATTCACTTTCAAAAACCATTTTTAGAAGCCTTGGGCTCTATTATTGCAGGTCTTATTCTTGGAATGATGAGCCTTCGCACCAATTCCGTTATCATGGGAACTGCCTTACATTTTGGTGTAGCCTTAACCATGGATATCTGTGCCCTGATGATGCGTTAATGCGTGAACAATTTCTTGATCTTTCACCTAAAATGCCTTATGATTTCTAAGTTAAAAACTGATGATAAGCAGTTTTGCTGAAAGTAAGTATGGAGTATACAATGACTAAAACTATTGAATTTAGTGCAGAAATGCGCACACGATCTGGGACATCCGGTGCCAGAGCCGAACGTTTAAACAAAAGAATCCCCGCGATCATTTACGGATTAGACAAAGAAAATGATAATATTTCTGTTGCTCAAAACGATGTGCTTCGCGAATTGGCAAAGCCAGGATTCAGAACTCATTTATTTGATTTAAACATTGGGTCTAAATCACAACGCACAGTGATCAAGGATATCCAATTCCATCCCGTAACGGATATGCCAATTCATATCGATTTCAGACGCGTTGATAAAACATCTAAAATCGACATGTTAATTCCAATTAAATATATCAACCATGATAAATCATCCGGTATTAAACGTGGTGGTACGTTGAACACAGTGACTCACAAAATCAACGTTTCATGTACGTCAGAAAATATCCCTGAATGTATTGAAATTGATTTAACAGGATTAAAAGGTGGCGATCGCGTTGCAATCTCTTCGGTAAAATTACCAGAAAATGTAACCTTAGCTTACAACGGTCAACCCACAGTATGTACTGTGATTAAAGGTCGTGGTAAAGGTGCAGCAGGTGAAGAAGAAGCTTAAGCTTTATTTCTTTTTATCTTTATGTATTATTGGGGGATGTATATCCCCCTTTTTATTAAAACGAGAGCAGACTATGTATCTAATTGTTGGACTTGGCAACCCAGGCACTGAATATCGATTTCATCGCCATAACGTTGGTTTTTTGATGGTGGATATTTTACATCAAACCTATGGCACAGGCGATTTTCAGAAAAATAAATGGCAGGGATTAATGGCCGAAGGGTCCATCAATGGTCACAAAGTATTGTTCTTGAAACCTCAGACTTATATGAATTTATCCGGCCCCGCCGTCAGTGGTCCTGCAAATTTTTACAAAATCCCCTTGGATAAAATCATTGTCATTCATGATGAGCTTGATATTTCACCTGCCGATATTCGTGTTAAAAAAGGCGGTGGCAATGGTGGACACAACGGTCTAAAATCCATCGATGCCCACTTGAGTAAAGACTATTGGCGATTACGCATCGGTATTGGTCACCCCGGCGTTAAAGACATGGTATCAGGCTATGTCCTTAGCAATCTCCCTCAAAAAGAACTTCCTCTATATGACGAACTGTTTTTCCAAATCCGCGAAAACTTCGGCAGCTTATTTGAAAAAGACACGATTACTCCAACCAATTTTTTACACTCAATTAAAAAATAGCGAAAAACCAGAGATGATCCTTAGCAACGTGCCGCTGGATCCAATGTGCAGTAACACGGATTATTAGAAAAACAACCTTGCAACATCAGAGATTTATTCCAATAATTAGCGACTCCGGAACACAACAAAGATTTTTTATTCTGCTAAACTGGACAAATTGATGGCAACTCTATATAATAGATCAGACTTTAAATTGAAAGGAAATACCCATGACTGCAGTTCTTATTACCCTGCACATTATTTTGGCTGTTTCGATGATTGGTATTATTTTGTTACAACGATCTGAAGGCGGCGGATTTGGATCCTCACAATCCACTGGATCATTTTTTTCAGTTCGTGGAAAGACAGACTTTTTAACTCGAACAACGGCTATCTTAGCAACAGCATTCATTGTGAACTGTTTTATTTTAGCCCTTCTTGCAAGCCAACCTAAACGCCCAATCGAAGTAGCCGAACAAGCACCTCACACCCCAACAAAGGTTGACAGCCCTGCTGTTCCTGCTACTCAAAAGCACTAATTATTAAGCGACATCCCGTATGTCGCTTTCTACTTTATACCTATAAAAAATAACGATAAACTATCACTGTTGTTAATATAATAAAGGATTCTTCCATGAAATATCTTATGATCGCAGACTATACCTTTCGACAAATCTTGGACTCTCGCGGCAATCCAACGATCGAAGCTGAAATTACATTAGAAGATGAAACTAAAGCAACGGCAGCTGTTCCCAGCGGCGCATCCACGGGAGCACACGAAGCTGTTGAAAAACGCGATCAAGATATTAATCGCTATGTAGGAAAAGGAGTTGAATCTGTTATTGAACACGCCAATGAAATCCTGTCTGATGAAATCATTGGATTCAACGTATTCGATCAACGTGGGTTGGATCAGCTATTGAACTCTCTTGACGGAACGGAACAAAAAGCTAACTTAGGTGCAAATGTTACATTGGCGATTAGCTTAGCCGCAGCAAAAGCCGCTGCCAGATCTTTAAAACTTCCATTATATCGCTATTTGGGTGGAACCAATGCCGCCCGCTTACCTGTCCCCATGATGAACATATTAAATGGTGGCGCTCACGCGGATAATGGATTAGATATCCAAGAATTCATGGTTATGCCTGTCGGAGCTCCCTCATTCTATGAAGGGTTGCGTTGGGGAACAGAAATTTACCATCACTTAAAAACCGTATTAAAATCTCAAAAGCTTTCAACGAATGTTGGGGATGAAGGCGGATTTGCTCCCAATATTCAAACCACTACAGAAGCGTTAGATCTTGTTACATTGGCCGTTGAAAAGGCTGGATACAAAGCAGGTCATGATATCGTTTTCGCATTAGATGTCGCCGCAACAGAACTGTACCGCGATGGCTTTTACCATATCGAGGGTCAACGCATAGACGGATCTCAACTTGTATCCTATTATCAAAACCTATGCAATCGATACCCCATAGCCTCCATCGAAGACGGCTGTGCAGAAGACGATTGGACATCATGGATTGAATTAACACGCACCTTAGGGGCAAGCACACAAATCGTGGGTGATGATTTATTTGTAACTAACCCAAAACGAATTGCTCAAGGTATTCAACAAAAAGCTGCCAACGCTCTGTTAGTTAAACCGAATCAAATTGGAACGCTTACCGAAACAATCGATGCAATTACCTTAGCGCAAACGAATGGATTTAAAACCATCATTTCTCATCGTTCTGGTGAAACCGATGATACAACCATCGCAGATATAGCCGTTGCATTCAACACAGGTCAAATCAAAACAGGAGCTCCCTGCCGTACGGATCGCGTTGCAAAATATAATCAATTATTGCGAATTGAAGAAGAATTAGGTGACACGTCCCTCTACATTCGCCCTTTCTAAATTGTAATGGAGGGGGAGACACAAATCTCCCCCGCGCGCTAACCTTAATACTTCATTAACTCTTTCTAACCTATACTTTATGATTAAAGAGAGGGTGTTATGGATATTATCGCACTAACAGAGTTGTTACGAAAAGCAGTCATGGTGATGATTAAAGCAGGCAGTCCACCAATGATCGCAGCGTTAGTTGTAGGATTAGTGATTTCAGTTCTTCAAGCAGTAACCCAAATTCAAGAGCAAAGCCTTGCATTTATCCCAAAGGTACTAGCCGTCTTTGTAACGTTAATTTTCTTATTTCCATATATGTTTTCTGTTCTTTCCGACCTAACCCATGAAATCTTTGATCTCGCCCTTAGGCTATCCTAGGCAACCTGAGGTTGCACCAGCGTGACGCTGGACCCGTTAAGCTAGATCCGATTCGCACATCGCAGAAATAATTTTTTATCTACCCCCTCATCGATTCGGTGGGGGTATCAAGTCGCTGTATTACCACCAGAAAGAGTTTATGAGCATGTTGAAACACTCGTAAACACGATTGCACCCTTTTTTAGTTTAGGGAAAGTTGTATAAAGATATTTTTATTTGATACTCATGTCGACTGTGTGATGCCTATAAAAGTAGCAGTTGTTGCGACCTATATCGTGTGCGATGTACTGCCGATCATTAACCCTAAATAGGAGCAATACAATGAGAGTAAAACTATTATTAAGTTGTGCGTTATTGACCAACCTGGTTGGAGTTTATGGAAGTGGGACAGAGGTGCCCAGACACAATGAAGAAGCAGCTGGTAGCCGGTTAGGCGAGTATTAAGTGCCCAGGGCTCTTTGAGAGAATTAAGCATTAATAATATAAATGATACGTTATTACTCGGAGGGTCGGAGGAGTTTTTGAACAGAATCAGCATTTAAAAAAACTATCGTTAACAGCGACCGTCCGTAAAAGTAAAGAAGTTGTAAACGCAGAAGATCCTAAAACGAAAACCGTATACACAACTTATTCATCACATCAATTTGATATTGATCCACAATTATTCCGACATTTAACTGAATTACGAGAACTAACCTTTGTTAATTTAGATTTTGTGCAAGTAGGGCTATTAAATATCCTTAAGCAACTAAGATCCTTAAAAATATTTAATTATTCTGTTTCAGGGTTAGACGATAAAGTTGCACAAAGTATACGGTCATTTGGAGATGAATGGAAATTCAGGGTTAATTTAGGTACGGCTAGTTCGAGGCATCTTGCTGGATATGATACTGCTACTGGACAGCTTGGTGCTAATAGGTTCTATCCACCCTCAACGTCACCTGAAGTTTTAGGGAACCAGGAAGTTAAAGATGAAGAAGATATAAAGTAATAATTGTATTTAACAAAAATATCCCCCCATACTTTCAGTATATTAAGTTCGGGGGATATATTATTGAAACTGCAGCTAATGCTTATTCGTTCCTTCGATATCAACTTTTGAAATATATGAGTTACTATCGTAGCCTGTCATACCGCTAAAATTTAACTCGATGCGATGACCGTGTACCATTAAGATACGAGTTGGAGTATTGTGCACAATAACTCCTCTGGGAGTTTGATCTGTAAATTTTTCAGGACGAATTCTCAGAGCAATCGCTGAATTCGTTTGATTAGGTTGTCCTGGATTTATGCAATTAAATTCTCCCACTTCATTGAAAGATAAAACAATTTCGTCTTGGACACTATTGTCTTCAAAGCTGGCATTACCACGATCAATTCCTAGGGTCATTTTTACTAATGCTTTGTTAAATTTATCCAACCCAAATCCTACTCCTCTAAATGTAAGGGTTAAAAAATATGAATCTCCTTCAATTTGTATAGGAATATTAAATTGTGCTGAGAGTGGTTCATCCTTAAAACGTATTGACGGAAAATTCACATTACCCTCAAGTGCAACTCGTGTAGTCGTTTTATGTTCTGATCTTACTATTTTTGTGGGAGTAGTTTGAGGGGATTTATTGTTTAATACTTCTGTAAAAAGTTGTGCTTCAGCGCCAAAGGTTGTTGATATTAATGCCGCCGTAAATAATAGTTTTTTTACCATGGATTTTATTCTTATTATTGTTTGTTTTGTTCGTAGTATGTAACTAAAATATCTAACTTTAGGTAAAGATTCAATTTTATAGTTCAGGTGCAGATTTGATAATCACATCCGATACGTTCTAACACGGATTACATAAAACAACTTTGCAACAGTTAGGAATTTATTCAAGTACCCCCATTGAGTCCAGCATCACGCTGGTAACACGTACCGTTGCACCAGGGATGATCCCTGGACCCTATAGGTAGATCCGATGCGCAAAAACACGGATTATAGCTAAACGCAAATAAAATGGATATATTTTAGCGAATCGAATCATTAATTCATCCAATGATCAAGGTTACCTACTTAAGACACATATAACCACTTTATGTGAATCATGCTATAAGAAAAAGCGTCGCCGTTAACCTGGGGTTAATAAAGGTTAAGATTGAATTAATGCGATTTTTTTTACCACCCCCCGCCCTAGTCACCCTCAGTGACCTTCGGGTGGGGGGACAAAACCCACTCCCTAAATCGAGACTAAATAGACGAAACAATCCGTCATTTCTTCACGAAGCGATGGGCAAAAAACAATAATATATTAGAGCTCTAAACTTACAATACCTCATAAAAGTTAACAAAAGATTGACAAAACAAACTTTTTTGGCAGCCTGAGGCTGCACCCATTAGATTATATCCGATGCGCAAAAACACGGATTACACAGCAGCCTGAGGTTACACCCATTAGGTAATGATGTTTGTAATAATTGAAATCCGTGCCAGACCACACTCGATCTAACTCATCGGGTGCAGCAGCATGCTGCCAACTGTATCAGCTCTCTCATTTATGCCGACCTCTGCTTCTATGCGGCTCAGCAAATCGCAGTGCGATTTGCTAGCGGCAATTGCCGCTCTGGCGCGTAAAGCGCCCTTGAGCCGCCAGCATGACGCTGGACTCAACAGATTAGATCCGATGCGCAAAAACACGGATTATAAAAGCAACGCTATAAGCCGAAATCATCACACTGGATCCATACGATTTTTTCACATTATGTGCCGGCGCTGCCGGCGCAGGTTTGCTCCTGTCAACGTGCCATTGCACCAGGGATGATCCCTGGATCCATTAGGTAATACGGTTGAAAAAAAATTACAATCCGTGTCAGAACGCATCGGATCTAATCTATTGGATGCAACCTCAGGTTGCCAGGTTGCCTATTTTGTTGCGCGAATAATTCTTTCTAATCTGGATGTCACAGGGTTTATTCGAGTGCTTAAGACTACATTCTTAAATCCCGTTGCCTCTAATGCTGGTTTCTCAACAGTTTCAAAACGCAACATCACAGCACGCGCTAATACTTCTCGCGTGACTGGGGCAATATACGGAGCAAACTTAGATGACCAGCCTTGTAATAAAAACAACCTTAATTGGCTAGCCAGGTATGTTATATCTTTTTGTGTTGAAATACGAATCGTTGCCCTAGACGTTATGCTATCCCACTCAACTTTATCGCTTGTGTTATCTAAAACATATCGCGATGGATTCCACCATGCCCAAAAATTTAACCACCATTTTGACCAAGCTCGAACATTCGCACTCCATGCCATTGTATCAAAAAAAGATACTCTTCCTTCAGTGCAGCAACCTCCTACCACATGTAACTTTATGTCTGGGATAAACAGAAACTCCACTGTGGAACCAGGGTTGAGCACGGCATAATCTGCTGTTAAAACCTCTTGTGTAAATCGTTTCAGAGATATCTCATCTCCATCACGTTCTGAATAATAAATTTTTAAGTCGAGGCTAACCACTAAAGTTCCAACCACTTTTGGAGATTGAAGCTCAATTTCCACTACTAAAGTTTGCGGTTGATCAACCTGATCTTCTTTAACTGCATCAGATTGATCCACCTCTGGCAATAATAATTGCATTAGGGAATCTGCTGCCGCTCCAGCCTGTGGCCCTGCTTGTGGGGTCGTATGAGGCTCAACATATCCAGGTTTTATCTGTTCATCACAATCGTCAAAATCGCTAGACGGGCTAAGCACAGCTGCAAATGTTGATGAAAGGCACGCCACATAACTGAATAGAATATATAGTTTTTTCATTATTATTCCTTATGCTTAACTGATGATTAACATCACTAATACAAGCTTAGTATGAAAAAACTATTAAGTCCTGTCTATATTTTTTATACAGCCGATATTCGACGCAGTCGTGCAACAAAGAATCCATCCGTCCGATATGTGTGCGGTCGTATGTTTAACATCTCGTGGATTACACCATTAAATTCAATGGTTTCCAACTTAAAGTCTGGATGGCTTTCCAGAAAGCGATTCACTTGATGTTGGTTTTCGCTGGATACAATCGAACAGGTCGCATACACTAAACAGCCACCTTGTTTCACTAGGAAACTGGCTTCATTCAATATCTTTGCTTGAATTTCGATTAGCTCATCCAGTTCTTTCTGTGACAGTCTGAATCTAGCATCTGGATTACGACGCCACGTCCCAGTTCCAGAACAGGGCGCATCGATTAATACCGTATCGGCTTTTTCAGTCAGTGCAAGCACAGCTTCATCGCCCTCAGGTGTTTCTAAAACGATCTTTTGCTGAACGTTAAATACACCTGCTTTACGCAGGCGTTCATTGGATTTTTCAAGACGCCAGCTGGCTGTATCGCACAGAATCAGCTTACCTTTGTTATTCATCATCATGGCCATCGCAAGGCTTTTACCGCCAGCACCTGCACAATAATCAACCACCGTTGTGTTTGGCTTGGCATTGGTCACCTGACATAGGATCTGGGACCCCTCATCCTGAATTTCAACTAAACCTGTCTTGTATGCGTCTAAGGTATTTAGGTTAAAGCGTTTTTGAATGCGAATTCCCCACGAAGAATGTGGCGTTGGAAGGGCATCCACACCGATAGAATTAAAGGTCATCAAGATGCTGTCTCTATCAGCTTTAAGCGTATTGACTCGCAAGTCAACCGTCGCTGGATAATTCAGTGACGACAACATCGCTTTGCCTTCGGCATCGCCTTCCAAAATAATGTCATAGATCCATTTTGGAGTATTCAATCGAATATGTTCAGGCATCAAGTCATGATGCAAGGGATCTTTACCATAGGTTGGCTGTTTCCAAATGGTTTCAATCATTTGGCGTTCAATGCGCTCTAACTGGCGAACGCCATATTTTTCACCTGTGAACAATTCATGAATTTCACCGGGAGATTTCTTGCGCACCAAACTTAAATAAATGGCCAATACTTTAATCGCATAGGGCTCTTCTGCTTCGATACAGGGTTTTTTCATTCCCCATTCAGCCCACCATTCTAAAATTAACTTATGGCGAAACACTTCATAACATAGCCATGATATTTGTTGGCGATCTTTTGATCCAATAAATCGACGATCCCTGAAATACTGGTTCAGAATATGATCAAATGGCTTGTGACGCGTTATTTTCCACTCGTTAATAACGTCCACGACGGATTGTAGATGTGCTGATTGTTGCATGATACCCCTAAGTACTGTGAATCACACCCTATAATAAACCGCGAAAAAGCGCAAGTATGATTCACGTTTCTATTTAACCGCAGATGTCAGTTCTTTTAATTTCGCCAGTAATCGAGCTCTAAGCTCTTGCTCAAATTTAGATTGCACTGCTGCGTTTGGATTTTTGAAATATCGAATTCTGAAAGCATTGGGTTTACTTAGATCATCGACTTGAACGATCTTATCCATCATTCTTGGATAAGCTGCTGCAGCAACAATATCCGTACAGGATGCCAAACGCCCATCAGCTGCTGCTGCAGTTACACGTTTGTACGCAGCCATATCTTGTGTCATCATTAACGCTGCCCAATATACAAATGAATATATGCCACAGCTATTTGAAAGCGCATCTGCATCTTGAATACCAGTTCGAACATTACTGCCTGCCGTAAACGTAATTGCAGTAGCACCCTTATGTGTATTTAATGCCTTAACCAACTCAGGTTGGATGTATACATATGGATCATACTTTGAATCACCCACAAAGGCGCCCATGGTGTTAATCATATGAACTTTTCCATCATGTTCAATCACAACCACTGTATAGTGCCCGCTACCTGCTCCACCGATCTGAACAATCGTTGCATATAATTTTTGTCCTTTTGCAAATGCCCCTAACGCCTGATGCAGCAACTTGTTTTTTAGCTGTTGTACTTGTGGAATTGTAACCGCATGCGTAGTCGTATTATAATTTGCAATCGTAAACAGCCCAAAATTTTCTAAATCAGAAATATAAATTTCTGGATGTTCAATCACAAACCCATACATTAGTTCAAGAACAGCTGTAGACATTAACTCTGAATGATTCACATCCCTATCAAAGAACAAGGCTTGTGGAGACTCTTCAGCAGCAGTAGCAATTTTCCATCGTTCCTGCAACCCTAAATACATTCGTGTATATCGTCCTTTATTATCCGAAGATGAGGAAGTTGCAGACGAAGCAGCCATAGTTCCAGCCTCTGTAGCAGCAAGTGAGCCGGCACGTGCGCTTAGCGTGTCCATTACACTAGGGCGTGTGGAAACGGCAGCGGACGTTGATGCTGCCTCCGCTGCCGCTAACCTTGCATCTGCTTGTTCCCGTTGAAACTTAGCCTCTTGCCTTAATCTGTCAATTTCAGATTCTGCTTTGTGTGCAAAATACTGTGTATTTGTCTGCGTCTTAGACCATTCCAACACTGCAATAGCCTGTTCGAAACAGCTTAATCCTTCAATCATTTTTGTAGCAAATAATATGTTAAACCATAAAGCATCAGGTTGCATCGTATAGTCTGCATACAACTTTGCTGCAGCTTTAGGATTACCCGCTCTTGTGAGTTCACCTGCTCTTGACACTATTTCAACAATAGATGTAGAACTGTTGGGAACTTTACAATCTTTGGCAGCAGATGTTTCAGTCCCATCAAGTACAGGAGCTGCTGCAAAAGTTTCACCTGCTATCAGACCGGCAGTGGATAATAATAGAGTTTTTAATAAAGGGTACATAGTCATTTTCCTAACGATCAGAATATAATATCGTATTAATAGGAATATGTTTATTGCTGTCAAGTAAATTGCAAAAATGATTTACTATTTATTCATTAGTGAGATTCAAAGCGTGCCATCAACGTATCACGCGCCACATTAAGTTTGGCAGCATGTTCTGCTGATCCACCTTTATCTGGATGGTGCTTTAACATTAATTTACGATAAGCACTTTTGATCTGTATCGGCGTTGCATCAACACTAACTCCCAGTAAAGATGCAGCCTCTTGCATTGACATAGCATTTTTGGAAGGAGAGCGAAATGATTCGCGATCTTGATAATTCTGATGAGACTGTTGTTGCTTTCTCATTTGTTCAAAAAAATCTTTCATTGCTTCATCCGAAGCCCCATGAAATCGCCCCCGAATCCGGGTTGAAGGAAAAAAGAAAAACGGAACAAAGAAAAGAAATAAAAACAGGATTCCAAACGTCACAATAGAAAAAAGTGACAGCGCAACAATAAATAACGCTGCCACCATTAAACTTCGTATTAAAGATGACCGACCTGGTTTTTCTGTGTTATGCGCCAACAGCACAAACAAATAAATAAAAATTAATACTAAAAATCCCAGCATATCATTCGCTTATCCAATCGTTTCTAATTTTTGTTGCAAATGCGGCAATTGTAACATATTCAAAATGGCTCTAATTTCTTGACGTGCCGCAATGTGCGACATGCTTAAAGGAATGCCGACTTCTTGAAGATCCAACAACGTTAAGCCTTGCACAAACAACTCACGGAAAATCACACGCTCAGAAAACCCAGTAACTAAGCGATATCCAACGCGCTTTGAAAGTGCCGTTAGAATCTTATGCATTTCCTCTTTGTTTTTTGCGTACAAATTCGTTAAACGGTTTCGCATCACAATCCAGTCGATGGGTTGTTTATCACGCATTAATCGGTTCTTTTTTTGTTCCCAAATCATTTCAGAATATACGCTGGGTCTTAAATTATTCGGGTCATTTGAATTCAATCGCACCAACATATCCAAATCGATAAAACTGTCATTTAATGGCGTAATTACTGTGTCTGCATAGGAGTGTGCTATACGTGAAAAATACGTATCGTTACCAGGCGTATCAATTACTATGAAGTCGCAATCCGACAAATCTGATAATGCCTGTGCGAAACGTTCTTTTTCGTCCTGTTCATTTTTCTTTACATCGTCCGAATCTGATTTCTGCAGCGCGATGTGAACAGGAATGGGTAAACGTTCTTTATTCGTTTGATTATATCGAATACGATTTTCAATGTATCTGGACACTGTTCCTTGTCGAGCATCCACATCAATACATCCAACTTTAAAGTCTAATCTTAGCAAATAAATCATCACATGCATTGCAGCTGTAGACTTACCTGTACCACCTTTTTCATTTCCAAAAACAATAATATATGGTTTCTTAATATTAGACATAATTTCCCGATCAAATTTTTTCATTTACAAATATTTTTATCACAGGCATGATCACTTGTAAATTTTTAAGTCAAAAGAGCTCATGGATCGCGAATTAATTATTGGTGCAAGTGACCAAGATCAAACACTTCAACGTTGGTTAAAGAAACAATTTCCAAATGTACCATTTAGCCAATGGCAAAAATGGTTGCGTACTGGACAAGTTCGTTACGATGGAAAACGCGCAAAAGGAAACGAGATCCTTGTATTAGGTCAAAAAGTACGTATTCCTCCTTTTGCTGCGCAGTTCAGTGAACAAGAGATTCCTGAAACACCTAAGGGCCAGCTGTCGTACACGCCATCTCAATCAGAACTGGAAGCGTTTAAAGCCACTATCATTTTCGAAAATGATGATTTCATAGTCTTAAATAAACCCGCTGGTTTAGCCGTTCAAGGTGGATCCACCATCAAAAAACATGTGGATGGTTTAGTCAGAGCCTTATACCCAGACAATCCCCCAAAACTTGTTCATCGATTGGATCGTGAAACAAGCGGATTATTAATGCTGGCAAAAACGCATTTAATGGCGCAAAAGCTAACAAAGGCCTTTTCCCATCATATTATTCAAAAAGAATATTGGGCTGTAACTGAAGGCATTCCATTAAAGCTTAAAGGCAATCTGATCACTCAACTTGAAAAAGGGTGGGATAAAGATATGGAAAAAATGCGCGTTGCGTCTGCAACCTCGGATGCAAAACCCAGTGAAACGTCATATCAGGTTATAGCTAAAAACAATGCAAAGAAAAAAGCATTGCTATCGCTAGTCCCTCACACAGGGCGCACCCACCAATTGCGCGTGCACAGCGAATATTTGGGCTGCCCCATTTTAGGAGACCGTAAATACAATCCTAAAACAGAATCACGCCAGTTGCACCTGCATGCACATCAACTAACGTTACCCCCAGAATTTGGTGGGTATGTATTTACAGCCGATGTTCCAATCTATTTTTATGAAACGATGAAACTGTATAAGTTGGCAACCTGAGGTTGCACCAGGGATGATCCCTGGACCCGATATGTTGGTCTTATGTGATTTGAGATATGGCAATCTGAGGTTGCATCCATTGGGATGGATTGAGTGTGGTTTGAACATAGATAATAAATGTGAGACTGTTGAAGACAGTTTGGGAAGAGAGAGAGAGAGAGAGAGAGAGAGAGAGAGAGAGAGAGAGATTTTTGACCCAGCTTTGACCCATTTCGGGCGCAGGAGGGGTAAGGGTGAAAAATGATTTTGAGATATTTTGTTGAAGAGTGTGTTTTAGTTCCTTGTTGTTGTTTGAAAGCGCTGTGTGTAAGGTTTTCAAAGTTAAGTTATATAAAATCCGTGTCAGACCACATCGGATCTAAGCAACGTGACGTTGCATCCATTAGCGTGATGCGGTTTGTAAAGTTACAATCCGTGTCAGACCAGATGTTTAAAACCGAGAGAATCCCCAGTAACCCGCACGTGCAAAAAGAACCCCATTTCTTACACGAATGGGGAAAGGCGGACTTTATTGATAGGCTAAAGTCGGTGTTTTACGAGCCCGTCGGCTCTAGGGGTTGTTTACAGGGCTGTATCTACTGATCGGGTAGTTGAGCGCCTGTACTGGGGATTCGGTTCGGCATGTCGTCTTTGAGTGGTTCAAAGACGTAGAACGAAAAGAGGCTACCCAGGTTTTTGGGTAGCCTCTTCGCAATTCTAGCTATTAGTATACAAAACGTTTTCGGAAAGTCAAGAAAATTATTCTTTTTCGTGTTGGGGATCGCGCCCCCCTGAAGTGGGGCCCACCCACAAAAAATTACTCAGAGCGTGTCCACCCCCCGCCACCGCGACGCAATACAATTGGTATCTTTCAAAAAATCGTTTTGAAAAATTTACGCGTCATCCCAGGGATACCATCCCTTTTCAGACTAGGGCATATTTCGCACAGCGCTGTGCTACTTTATGTCCAAAATCGCCATTGCGTATCAGATGCACCCACAATCAAGCGGGATCTGAGTTTACTAAAAGCCTACCATCTTCAAAGTATCAGAGACTTCTTAACAAACTATGAACAGAGCGAAGATTTTTTTCAACCTGAGGCTGCCAACGTGACGTTGGATCCGATAAGCTGTATCGATTGTGTGCTGATGTGGATTGTAATTTTTTTCAACCGTATTTATAGTTAAACTCACATAAAACAATTACGCAGCGCCCTTTGCTCCAGATTTTCTTCTAATGGATGCAACGGCACGTTGCCAGGGATCATCCCTGGCAGCCTGAGGCTGCACCCTATAGATTAATCCGACCTGCTCTGACACGGATTTTAAATAACGAAAACCACGAGTGAGGCATGATACCTCACCGATTAGGTTAGATCTGATGGATTAGATTTCTGTGGTTTGAGACACGTTGTAAGAAATGAAATCCTCGAACTGCTGCAAAGTTATAATCCGTCTCCGATCACATCAGATCTAACCTATCGGATGCAACGGCACGTTGCCAGCGTCATGCTGCCGACTTGATACCCCCACCGAATCGATGGGAGGGGGTAGATAAGAAATTATTTCTGCGATGTGCGAATGAAAATCGCCTCACCAATTTTATCAAAGGCCTTTTGATACACAGCTGGATCTAGCACAGGCGTATCTTGAGTAGAGTTTTGTCCATATTGACTTGATTGAGTTGAACGATTAAGAAAGTTCAAACGAATTCTTGCTTTCTTATCTGTAATTTCTTCAACTGAAGCAGTCACCGCACTTTTACCTTCGGATCGCACTCCACCAAATATAGCCATAAATGTTGCACCACCGGATGTATCTTGCTTTACAGGAGAATCCGCCGTAATAAAGCCCGTCTCTAAACTTGCTGATTGAACGATAAATCCTAAATCTTGCAACACTGACATGACTGAGTTAAACGCAACTTTTTTAGACACATCAAAATTTTGTGCCTGAATTGCCTGAATTTCAAGAGAGGTTTTTTGTGGTGCCGGAGCTGAACATCCTGAAACCCACAACGAAATAAGAGCTGAAGCTAATACTGTTTTTTTCATTTATTAATTCCTTAGAATGACGAATATCTAGATGAAAAGTCTACAACGCGCTTTGTGCCTTGAACGTCTTTAAATTTTATGATCAAGGTCATCGTTCTGCTTGATTGTTCACTGCTGGATGTTGATGCAGTTCCACCAACTCCCAATAAGACTGTAACAAATCCAACGCCACCAAACCCTGTAGCAGAGCTTGCATTTGCAACAGTTGCATGTTTTTGATAAGACCACACTTCTTCGCCATCTGCGTTACTAGTGACTAAGTTAGGCGCGCCAAACACTTCTAACACCTCTGTTTGAGTTGTTTGATTTTTTTTCAGAGTTAAACTAACTTGCCCAGACGTTAAATTGCTTTTTGCTGGTGTTTCGTTAGTTGGCATTGCTTTTTCACCGCATCCGCTAAGAACAAGCACTGCACTTAATAATAATGATTTTTTCAATTGATGTTCCTTGTTAATAAACCTAATGAGACTACACTATAAAAGACTTTAATCAAGAAGTTAATAGTTTTTGTATAAAAAACAAACATTTTTATACAACACTAAAAAGATTAACAAACACTGAATATGATCACTTGAATTTTGCTCCAAAAACCCCCATATTACAGCCAACACAGGAAATCCCATGACACACACGACATTAATTGGTTTAAGCTTTGACGCACTTAAAACGGAACTCCATTCTAAACTAGGAGTTGAGTCTTATCGCGCACGTCAAATTTGGGAATGGATCTATCGCTTTGGAAAGACTTCATTCGATGATATGACCAATTTATCAAAAGATATGCGCACATCTTTATCAGAGCACTACACCATTGAACGTCCGTTTATTTCCATGGAACAATGTTCAGCCGATGGCACTCAAAAATGGTTATTGCAATTTGAAGATAAGAATGAGGTTGAGACGGTTTTTATTCCAGAGTCTGATCGCGGTACACTGTGTATATCGTCTCAGGTAGGATGCACCCTCACCTGTTCGTTTTGCCATACGGGAACCCAAACATTGGTTCGAAATCTAACGGCTGCAGATATCTTGCACCAAATAATGGTTGCGAAAGATAGGCTCAATGACTGGGGAGCCCCCACCGATCCCCGAAAATTAACGAATGTTGTTTTAATGGGCATGGGTGAACCCTTTTACAATTATGAAAATGTAAAAACGGCCATGAGTATCTTAATGGATGAAAATGGTATTGGATTTGGGAAACGTCGTATCACGTTATCCACGTCAGGTATTGTTCCGTTTATTGATCAATGTGCAGATGATTTAGGTTTAAATCTCGCAATCTCATTACACGCTGTGCGTGACGATTTACGCAATGAACTGGTTCCGATCAATAAGAAATATCCGTTGAAGGAATTATTAGACTCCTGCCGCCGATATGCCGAAAAAACTCAAAATCGCCGCATTACGTTTGAATACGTCATGCTGAACGGAGTTAATGACTCTGTCGCCGATGCAAAAGAGTTGATTCGACGCATTAAGGGCATTCCCGCAAAGATCAATCTGATTCCATTTAATCCCTGGCCAGGTAGTGGTTACACATGTTCGGCTCCTGACAAAATCAAAACCTTTGCATCCATTATCGAACATGCTGGATATATGTCACCGGTTAGAACTCCACGAGGACAAGACATTTTGGCTGCATGCGGTCAATTAAAATCAGAAAGCAAACGTCCCGTTAAACACAAAGTTACAGAGGTTATTTATTAATGTTTTCATACGAAACGATTCAAAAAAATCACGCAAGATTTGCAAACCGTCTTCCTGATCATGAGTTTATATATCAAGTTGCAGCAGAGGAGTGTATAGCATCGTTATCAGAGCTTTCACTAACTCCAGCTTCTATACTAATTTTAGGGCATTTCCCCTCACTTGAAACCTTAAAAACGAACTATCCTTCCGCATCAATTGAGTATCGTGAAGGTTTTACCCCAGATATTAACGCTGCAAATTCTTACGATATTATTATTTCCATCGGGCAAATGCAGTGGATCAACGATCCTTTGTCTTACCTAACAACCTTGAAATCAATGTTGACTTTAGATGGCGTATTGTATGGTATTTTCCCGGGTGAAGATTCATTCAAAGAAGTTCATAAAGCCTTAATCAAGGCAGACATGGTATTATCAAAAGGAGCCCCCCAGCGCATTATTCCCATGATCAGTGCATCAGACACACTGAACTTAATGCAGGCAGCCAACATTGGAAATCCGCTGGTTCATGTCGTATCCTTGGAATTACAACACAACACGTTAATTGAGTTGTTGAACGATATTCGATACATGGGGGCAGGCAATCCCTTTAGCGATAGATCCGGACACAGAACGCCAAAAAAATTATTTGCACTGGCTGATTTTCATTTAAAAGGTCGTCATCCTTATATCGAATCAACCGTTGATTTAGTCGTCATGATTGGACGATCTTAACCAAAGATTTTAAAAAAAACACCACCGTTTGAGGTGGTGTTTAACATTGTCTATTTAGTAGATTCTATCGTTTCTGGGAACATCCCTTTTATAATGGCCGCGCAGTCGTGTGAATTCTGTAACAATGTGGGATAGGCGCGCTCTTAATTCAGCAATATCTTTTTGACGGCTTGCAATGGCAGCCTCTAATTCATCTTCGTCTTCAGTCACGAAAATACCAGCGCCCCCATCACCATAGTCATAGTCGCCCCCTATTACCGCAGATAAACCTTCTACTATTGACCGTTGTTCACGAACTCTCTCTAAATTAGATTGCTCTGCCACTAAACCATCTGTTAATAGTTTTATTTTGTCGCCTAATGCTTCAATCTCTGTATAAAGCCTCAACAGGTCAGTACCGTGAGCAACACACGACGCACTTGTTGCAGGCTTATCCAGACGCACATTCAAGACTACATCGATCACCACTGTTGTCATATCTCTTAATAAGTTTTGCGCTGGCATTCGTTCCAACTGTTTAAGCCTTTGCCCCAATTCGTATATTAAATCAATCACGTTTAGAACATGCGCAGCATCTTGCCTAAAGCATAATATTCGTAATCATTGGACATTAGTTGGGTCTCTCTGACATCCACAGCGCTTTCGATTTCTGGCTGCTGTGCATACAATGATGCGCTATACTCTTTCATCAATGATTCCCAAGTTTTAATATTTGCGCATACCTGAGTCGAGAAATCACTTAACATCTTACTGCTGTCATTGTGTAACTTTGTCAGCGTTTGAGAGTAGTGAGAGCTTTCTGGAAAACTTATAAATTTTAATCGATGAATGCCTATCTGCATCAGGTGGTTAAACTCATCTATCTCATCCCGCCCCCTTTTTAGGCGTTGTGAAAATTGATATACTTTAGCCTCTTGAGTTCTTGTGTGTTCAACGAGTGTATCCAACATTTGCACATTTTCGTCAAGAACATCTAAATCCGCTGCTGCTGATAATGGAGATAATAAAATGGTTGAAATGAATAGACTGAGTTTTATTTTTTTTCTCATGTTAACCTCTTGTTGTGTTAAGCGTCTTGTAACACACAGTTTTAATGAGAAATACTAATAAACACAATAAAAAAAAGAGCCCGAAGGCTCTTTCATTTTCATGAGTTTATTTTACATCATTGTGCAACTTGGGCAGCCTTCTTCTTTGTTACTGCCTTTTTTACCTTTTGAGGCAGATGCACCATCATCCAGTTGTGTATAGTTACCCCCTAACAAAGGCTCTCTGACACCTTTGGAAGCGCCCTTAGTAGTTGATGTAGCAGCTGGTTTAGCTGCGGCTGCTGTTAATTTTGCATTCTCTGCTGCTAATCTATCTCTCTCGGCTGTAGCTGTTTCTAACGCGGTAGCATTCTCAGTTGCGAGTCTATCTTTCTCAGCTGCGGCTGCTTCTAATTCTGTAACTCGAGCACGCAAACCTACAACAACATCAGACTCTTCTACTGCGGCTGCTTTGAACGCTGCCAATCGTGGAGGAGACATTTCTGTTCCCATAGGTTCTGTAGGGCGTGGTGGCAGCGTAGCAATGATAGCTTGTAATTCAGAAACAGTTGTTTCTAAGACTGTAGTTTTTCCGGTTGCCCCGTCATAAGATTTTCTTAAAGTTCTATACATCTGACTTAATTGGCGGAATGCAGTCTGTAATGAAGTCACTCCATCTTCATCTGCGGATGCACGATCGATACCACCTGGCAAAAGCGTTTCTACAACACCAACAAACTGAGATAGTCGTGTATCTGTTTTACTACTCAGTCTCAATAATTCTTGATATGATTTCATCAACTTACCATACTCTACTGTTATATCCGTTTCTGCCGTCATTTCTAATTCATACAATGCATGTTTAGCCATAATCGTAGAAGCCCCACCGAACGATCCTGTATACGAACTCGCTCGTGAGCCTGCATCAGAATGTGTTGGAGTTTCAGCACCTGAGGCGGAGACTTTATGCATTCTTTTGGCTCCTTGCGCTGTGGCCAACGCTGCAGCAAGCCCCTCATCTAAAGGAGCAGCACTAGCAGCAGCATCTATATGGGTAGCGGTAAATAATGTTAAAATAATAAGATAAAAGTATTTCATGGTAATAATCCCTTGTTGACAACTTAAACATACAAAGATTTATATTATTCGGGATTATTATAGACGCAGGTCTACGTTCAAATGAAGCAGACCTGCGTAAATCTTTTTTAAAGAATATCAAGAAAGCAGTTGATTGGCAAGCCTTAATCGTGCGCTTGTAAAAAAATTATTTACCTGAGCCCAAAATAATCTCCCACCCATGAACCCTAATTACATTCACCAAAACACTCGCAATGGCAGCAAGAACACCACTCGTTATGAACGCACCGACCTTCCATGTTGTCTTCGATGTTTCAGCTTTTACTACTTTTTCTTCAGCAGTTTTTAAGGCTGAGTCTTTTGCTTCGATTGCAGCAAGAATCTGACCTTCTACACTCTCTGCACGCACGTCAACTTTTGCAACTTCTTTATCCTTAGCTCTAGCCAAAACTCGTGCCAAGCTAGCTTGATCTTGTTTGCCCTCTTCTGCAATCAGTAATAATCCTTTATACGCCCCTACGAAATTAGTATATCCTGTTAAGATAATATCTAACTGTGTAGGTTTTCCTGGTACTAAAGTATTTACCTTTCCACCTGGAAAAGCTACCTCACGAGGAAGCCCTCGTAACAAATCCGCGAGAATCTTTAGCGCCGGGGCTAGACGATCATGACTTATCGTTGACACTGTAGATCCTACAGACATATTATCTCGCTCTCTATGTCTGGTCGGAGTGGTTAGATCAAGCCTAGTAAGACTACCCAGGTCTACAAAACTTCTTTGGCTGGGACGACGGTCATCATCAGTTGCAGCTGCATCTGCAGCAGTAGCAGCAGAGCCATACGATGTTGACGCAGCCATGCTTATTGTGCAGAGTGCTGCCGTCATTAATAATTTAGATATAGACATAATTGCTTATCCTTTTCTGATAAAAGATGAATATTGTTAGAATTATTATTGAAACACCGGGTTGATAAAACGCGCAAAGGGGTATTTCGTGTGTTTACAAAACTACCCCCACGCAACGCCTTTATCCTTTATGGATAAAAGCGCTGATATAGTATAGCCGTGACGATAGTTAGTTAACGCCCAATGCTGCTAACTCAGCTGTCAAACGAGTAACTTCAGCTTGTGCTGCGGCTTGAGCGTCTGTATTCTTTTTAGCAGATCCTTTTCCTTTATACGGTGATGCAGTAGTTGCAGCCTGTGCAGTAGCTAATTCAGCTTTCAATTCTGCAATCTGTGCAGCTGTGACTGGTGATCCAGTAGCACCCAATGCTCTTAATGGAGAGATATCGTCTAAATCCCCTTCCCCGAACAGAGATTGTGGCGATGCACCATCATCGTCGGCTTCTGCGCCTGTCTGCAAGGCATCAAAACCTTCTAATAGATCATCGATATTATCAGCATCAGCATCTGCCGCTCCTTCATCAACTGCTGCTCTAGTGCCTCCAGCTTGTGCCGCCAATAGAGCCCGCAATCCTTTTTCTTTCAGTTGTTTAGCTTCTTCAGCTTTAGCTTCTGCTGTACTTAACGCAGCTGCTTGTGCAGTTAGGGCATCTACTTGTTCTTGTGCTGCAGCTAATTCAGATCTAAGTCTTGCTATCGTATCAGCATCCTTTTTACCAACTGTTTCTGCGGCTGCTGTTTCTGCGACTAACGCAGCATCCAACTCAATCACTCTAGCTGATGCTACAGCTAACTGTCCATCTACAACACCTTTTTCTGCAATAACTGCTTCTAATTTTGCATTTGCTACTACTAACGCTGCTTCTGCGGCTGCTTTGTCAGCAGTTAATGTTGTATTTGCTGCAGTTGCTGTAGCCAATAAACCAGCTGTTTCTGCTTGACGTGTTTGTCCATCTGCTAATTGTGTCTTGAAGTCTTTCAAAACAGTACTTAATTTTTTCAGAACATCTACATATTTACTATCTGCTGTTAAACCTAACGTTTCTAACGAAAACCCCGCATCTCGTGTTAAAAGTCTTAATACGGCTTCGACATTCTTTCCTTTATATGTTTCAAATGCTTTTACTGTTGCCACCACCTCATCCAGTCTTGCCGTTGACACAGCTGCTGCTGTTACCGGTGCGTCTGCCGCAAAGGGTACGCTCATTAATAATGATGTCGATAATAATACTGTCTTTAATAATTTCATAATAGTCTCCTAATTACTGTCGTGTATTAATAGCTATCTCTATTGAAATAAAGAATAGTCCAATCTAAGTTAACTCTATTCGACCTTATACAGCCGCTAAAGCGTCACCTTCCTCTCGCACTTGATCAATGAACGCTTGAGTCACAGCTGTTTGTCTCACTCTCAAAGCTTCAAGAGCTTCTTCAGCTTGACCTTTTGCTGTATTTAACACCTTTACTCGGGCAGATAACTCATCACGCGCTGTGGTTACTGCTGCTAATTTAGATCTAAGCTCTGCGATCTCTTCAGCATTATGTGTGTCAGTTGTTTTTGCGGTTGCTATTGCTGCGGCTAATGCTGCATCCAAATCTGTCACTTTAGCTGATGCTGCGGCTAGATGTCCATCTACAACACCTTTTTCTGCTGTAAGAGCTTCTAATTTTGCATTTGCTGTTGCTAATGCTGCTTCTGCTGCTGCTTTTTCAGCAGTTAATGTTGTATTTGCTGCAGTTGCTGTAGCCAATATACCAGCTGTTTCTTCTTGACGTGTTTGTCCATCTACTAATTGTGTCTTGAAGTCTTTCAAAACAGTACTTAATTTTTTCAGAACATCTACGTATTTACTATCTGCTGTTAAACCTAACGTTTCTAACGAAAACCCCGCATCTCGTGTTAAAAGTCTTAATACGGCTTCGACGTTCTTTCCTTTGTATGTTTCAAATGCTCTTACTGTCTTTACCACTTCATCCAGTCTTGCTGGTGACGCAGCATCAGCTGCTGTTACCGTTTCGCCTGACGCAAAGGGTACGCTCATTAATAATGATGTCGATAATAATATCGTCTTTAATAATTTCATAAGTAAATCTCCTAATTACTTTCGTGTATTAATAACTATCCCCCACACATTGCAGGGGATAGTTGGAAATAAAGCTAACCGCTTCTACTTCTCAGCGATCGATTATAGTGTATCTAGTTCAGCACTTTCAGCGTTTATCTCATCAGCAGCAGTAGCTGCTACTGGAGGAGCATCAAAACCAACTCTTGCTGGAGGAGTACCGCCAGCTCGTGGAGGCATAGTACCGCTACCAAAGCTACCTGGAACTTGAGTTCCTGCAGCAGCATCAGAACCAGCTTCAGAACCTTCTTCAGCACCTTCTTCAGAATCAGCTTCAGAACCAGCTTCAGAACCTTCTTCACCTTCTTCAGCGCCTTCTTCGTCTTCTTCAGCACCTTCTTCGTCTTCTTCAAACTTAACAACGTCGGCAACTGGAGTTGGAGACAAGATTGTTGCAACAGCAGCTTCAAGATCAGCTACAAACGCTCCATTTTCTTCAACTTTTACTGCACGAGCTTGACGCACGGCGCGAGTTAACTCTTCCAATGCGCGAGTGTCTGCGGCCCGCTCTTCAGATGTTTTTGCAAAATCTGCTCTTAAGGCAGTAGACTGTGCTCTCAATGCTGTAACTTCAGCATCCAATGTCGCTAGTTTTCCAGCTTCAGCTGTTGCCGCGGCAATGTTAGCAGCATTGTCAGCGAACCACGTTGTAAACTCTGCAATTTCACGTGCATTTCTATCGATTTGCCCTTGAATTCTTACTTGATCTGCAGCATCAGCAGCTTGAGCTTTTGCAGTAGCTAGTTCTGCATTATGAGCTGTTAAGCGGACTATATCAGATTGACGGTCGAGAACTTCTCTTTGCAAAAATTCGAAAGCATCAAGAGCAATAGGAGCAGCAGCTGCAACAGCTCTGTATTCTGTTTCAAACGCATGAACAGCAGCATCTAATTTTTCACCTAATACTCTAGATTGAGTAGCAAGTTCGCGTTCTTTTCTTTCAACAGAAGCGGCAAATTGACGAGATACAGTATCTATATCCTTAGAAGCGAATGGAACAGCTTGACCAACACGTGCTTTGAACGCATCAAAACCTGCTTTACTAGATCCAGCCCCGTCAGTTTTTGTACTAAACACTCTATCAATTGTATCAGCATCAACCAAATCAAAATCAGAAGTATTTTCTAGTTTTTCTAAGAATGCAGTGTATTCAAATAGTGCTCTTTGTAACTGAGCAACAGCATCAGTTGTCAAGTTTTCAACTCGACCATGTCCATCGTCTTTTCTTTCTAGATCAGCAGCATCATCAACCAATCTGCCTTTTCTTGCTTCTAAGTCAGACAGTTCATCTTTATGCTCTTTTTCAACTCTTTTGTCTGCTTTATCTGCATCAGTTAACCCAGCGAATCGAGCTTTTTCAGCAGTTTCGCGTTGCGTAAGCTCAGCAAATTGGTCACTCAGTTCTTTTGCTTGAGCAAGTTGACTCATTAAGCCTTCGATAGTGCCTGTTGCTACATCAGAAGCATCGCGTAATGCACGTTGCAATGTTTCAAGATGTGCAGCGGCATCAACAATAAGCGCTGCACGACGAGGAGCATCATCATAGCTTTTAGAGCCCTCTACTCTTGCAAATCTTTCAAGGCCTCTAGATGCTGTTGCCAAGCTTTGTTGCATAGCCACTACTAACTTCTCAACTTTAGCTACCGCATCAACAGTCACTGAAGAGTCTACCGTTGCTTGCAATTCAGCCACGATACGTTTAAGTTGAGCTGTAACAGCATCATCCTTAGCATTCAATTTCGCATCAATATCAAACAACGTCTTTAATTCGTTGAATTGGCGAACTTCACGTGCCAACTCCTCAAACGCTCTAATAGCCTCGGCAACAACACCAACTGGACGTCCAGTTCTGTTCAACAATGCTACTAAATGAGCTTTGTGCACAACAACGTTTGCATTAAACCGCGCAGCCAACTTTTCAGAAAGTGTACCCTCACCGGCACCTTCAACTGTAGCTTGTTGCATTAAGTCGCGAAGTCTAGAAGCTGTGTCCAAGAAAGAGTGTGCTGCTTTCACGTCTAAGTCTGCAGCAACATATGCATCAATCGCAGCAATTAATTGTTCTAAGCGTGCATCAACAGCAGGTGCGTCACCTAGCTTAGCAATAGCAGCAGCTTTAGCAGTTTCATCTGTTAGCGTGTTTGCAGCGGCTAATGCTTTTGCATATCCTTCAGATGCTGCAGTTTGAGTATCTCTCATTCTCACAACATCGCTACGTATCTGCGCAATAGAAGCATCTTTCAACGCTTCAGCTAAGCTTACAGTTGCAGCAGCAGCATCATCTTTTTTTACAAGAACTGTAATTTCAGCCATCAAAGTTTCAAATGTATTATCGGCAGCTCTAGCAGCAGTTTGTGCAGATTCCAATTCACCTTCAGTGCGTTTGATAAGGCTGTCAACAACCAGATCAGCGTTGAATCCGTCTACAGTTGCAGTTAATGCAATTTTGTCTGCAGTTAATCCGCTTACTTCAATTGCAGATTTAGAGCCCGCATCTTCAAGAGCGGCAACTCTGGCAGCAGCTTCAGCAGCAGCAGTTTGTGCAGCAGTAAGTTGGTCTGTCAATGCTTTAGCGCTTAAAGCAGCAGTTGCTAATTCAGCTTCTTTTGCAGCAAGATCAGACGCAGCTTTGTCAGCAGCTTTTGCAGCAGTTGCAGCAGCTTCATTGGCCTTTGTAGTAGCAGCCGTTAATCCAGCAAATTCAGCTTTTTTAGCAGCAACAGCGTCTTGCAAATCTTTGCTAGTTGGGTCTAAAGTTAATTTAGCTTCAAGAGCAGCTAATTCTTCCGCAGCTTTAGCTTCTGCCGCATCTGCTTTTTTAACATCAGCTTTTGTCTTTGCAGCTAACGCATCAGCTTTAGCTTTTTCAGCAGTTTGCGCAACAGTAGCTTTAGCAGCCTTTACCGCGTCATCAGCAGCTTTTACTGCATCTTTAGCAGCAGTTAATGCTTCATCAGCTTTTGTTTTTGCTTCAGTTGCTGTTGCAGCATCAGCAGTTGCCTTTGCAGCGGCGTGTAAAGCAGTTTGTGCAATTTGTGCAGCATGTGTTGCAGCAATTTTAGCCCCTGCAAGTTCTGTAGCAATTGCAATTACTGCAGCTTCTTTTGCTTTCACGGCAGCTTTTGTAGCGTCAGTTGAAGCAGCAGCATCAGCAGTTCTAGCAGCTTTTAATTCTGCTTTTAAAGATGTTTCTCTTTTACCTAATTCAATAACTTTAGTTTTTGCATCTTCAGCAGCTGTTGCTAATTCTGTTTTCTTTAATTCAGCAGTACCAGCAGCTTCTGTAGCAGCGGTTGCTTTAGTTGCAGCGTCAGTTGCAGCTTTTTCAGCTGCAGCTAATAGTGCAGTTTGCGCAGTTGCTAATTTTGTAGTAGCATCTACAACTTCAGTTGCCTTAGCTGTCAATGTCGTCGCAGCATCAGCTTTTGCTTTTACAGCAGCATCCAATGCTTTTACAGCGTCAGCTTGTGCTTTAGTTGCAGTTTCAACAACAGCTTTAGCATCAGCAACTGCTGTATCAGCAGCAACTAATTCAGCAGCTGTTTTAGTTTCTACTGCGGTTGCAGAAACGATTTTTGTTTCAATCAATGCAAGCTCAGCTTTTAATTCATTCAAAGCATTTGTTTCAGCAGCCGTTGCTTCTTTTTCAGCCATTGCTTTTTCTGAAGTTGCGA
Organism: Candidatus Bodocaedibacter vickermanii; assembly: GCF_014896945.1. Taxonomy (GTDB): domain Bacteria; phylum Pseudomonadota; class Alphaproteobacteria; order UBA6184; family UBA6184; genus Bodonicaedibacter; species Bodonicaedibacter vickermanii. Next base: position 1,258,196 of record NZ_CP054719.1, on the reverse strand, counting down.
TTGCTTCTTCTTTAACTTTCTTTTCAGTTGTTAAAGCAGTTAAAGCATCAGTTGCTTTGTCAGCAGCTTCTTTTGCAGCAGTTGCCTTTGTTTCAGCTTCAGTTGCAGTTGCAGTTGCAGTTTCTAATGCTTTGTCAGCATCAGCTTTTACTGTTTGTGCTGCAGTTTCGTCTGCAGTAGTGTCTGCAACAGCTTTTTGTGCTGCGGCTTCTGCATTGATTGCAGTTGTAAGAGCAGTTGTTGTATCCACAACCGTTTGTGTCAACGTTTCAACAGTAGCTTCTGTTTCTACTACCACTAATGGAGCCGGAACTACTATTTCTGCTTTTTTCTTTTCATCAGCAACAGCTTCTACAACAGCTGGACGGTAAGCGTCAACAAGCTTACGCAATTCTACGTCTGTTGCTAATGCAGCTGTAACATCTGCTAGCGACACTTTTCCATCCTTGCCAGGAGTAACTTTTGCTACCACTGCTTGATATACCTCGGCAAATGCATCAGTAGCACCAGCTTTTAAAGGTGTCTTACTTGTTGCTCTTTTGTGCCCTTCGGTAACCATGTGGATTGCTGAAGAAAGCGCAGTATTTTCCTTGCGAGACTCCTCAGTCATTACTGAAAAAGAACGCGCATCCAATGAAGTTGCTGAAAAAGCAGCAACTAAACTTGTACCAATCAATAAATTACGTTTCATATGTTTTATCCCCTATAAAATTAGAATTCTGCGCCGACTGATGCTTCAAGACCCCAAGATCTTACTTTGTCAGCATCAGTTTTAGCTACAGCAACTTCAGCATCAGAAACATCTGATGGTGTTAAATCAAAACGACCGTTGAAAGCTACATACACAGAACCAAAGTTTGCACGCACACCTGCAACTGCTGGAACTTTCCAGTTTGTCTCATATTCAGTGCCGTTGTTTTTGGTTTTTGCAAAGTTCACTTCTAGTCCAGCACCAATAAATGGAGTGATTGAAACGCTTCCACTCACTGGGAATTCCCATCCTAATGTTACACGTGGCTCAACAACGATTGCATAAGGATCCTTACGAACTACGTCTCCTACTTTCTTAGTATTAGCATATGTGTGCTCGAATGAGTACAAACCACGAACCCAACCAGCAAGTTGCAGGTTGCTCCACACTTTGTAACCATAACCAGCTTCAATACCAGCACTTAAAAAGTTTTCATCTTTTAAGTAGTCAGAAACTGCAGTTTTATCACCTTGAGTTGCTAGGCGCTCAAGAGTTCCTGTTAATCCAACATAAATGCTTGATTTAGAGTTAGCTTTAGCAGCAACTGGGGAAAAGAACACCGCAGCAGTTGCCAATAATAATAATTTCTTTTTCATAGATAATACTTTCTAGTTGATATTCCCACTCGTATAGATAAGGAGAAATACCCCAGATGTCAACAAAATTACTTAACAAAATGTTAATTTTTTTATGTCTTTTTAAATACCCAGAGAATGCTGGGGGTTTGAAGTGATGCGAGTTGCTCCCATGCAACGTTTTTATAATATTTTTATATGGTTTTTGGAGTAAAAACCCCATGCACAACCCCATCTCGCAATCGAATAGATATATGAGTAGGAGTTTGCAATGAGGTACTAGATTCAATTAAATGATGGTTTTGATCTTGCAAAATTGCAAAACCTCTTTTTAGGATGTTGACAAAATTTGACGCCTCTAGATGCGCCTCTAACGCAAGCAGCAGATTCTGGTTACTTGCAACCGCTTGATCTATCCCCTGCTTTAGTTTCAAATCTATATGCGTCAATGCCCATGCTTTGTTTTTAACCAATGCTAATGGTGACACACATCGCTCACTCAGGCGAGAAAGCTGGATGCGTTTTGTAACATGGAATCGTTCCAAGAACTGATCCAATCGGATCTGATCAACCTGCCGCAACCGCGACATCATGAAAATATCCGCTGATTTCAACGCCCCCTGAGAACGCTGCAATCGGGACTGCTGAAATTGCACTGCGCCATCAATCACCGCCACCATGCGATTTTCCAATCGATCCAGATATTGACGAACATCATCTTTACGTGGAGCCACTATTTCCGCTGCATTTGTCGGTGTCGACGCTCTTTTATCACTGGCATAATCAATCAACGGCGTATCTGGCTCATGCCCAATGGCCGTAATGATAGGAATCTCTGTAGATCTAATAGCTCTTACAAGGTTTTCATCATTAAAGTGCCACAGATCTTCAAAGCTGCCTCCACCTCTGGCAATGATCAGCACATCCGGCCGCGGTGTAAAGTTGTGAAACCCTTGAATTGCCTGGATGATGTCACGTGGAGTATTCTCCCCCTGCACTGTCACTGGCCACAAATAGATATTGTGTTCGATATAACGCTCTTTTAACCTGGCCTCAATGTCGTGGATAACCGCCCCTTCAGACGATGTAATCAATGCAACTCGCTTGGGTAACCTTGGAATTGCAAGCTTTCGACTAACGTCAAACACCCCCTCGGCTTGCAGTTTTTGGCGACGCTGTTCTAGTAACGTATATAAAGCCCCCAACCCAGCAGGCTCAAAACTGTCCATAATAAACTGGTATTTTGAACGCCCCATATAAGTCGTAACAGACCCCCGTCCTATAATTTCTAAACCATCTGTTAATGGAACGCTGAATGATTGAGCCAACCCTTTCCATGCAATACAGTCAATAACAGCATCATTGTCTTTCAATGAAAAATACACATGCCCCGATTTGTGATAGGTAACGCCCGACACCTCACCACGAAGGCGGATGAACTGAAAGCCTGACTCTAAGCGTTTTTTAATCTGCTGAGCCAACTCTTTAACTGTCATGCAGTTATCTAAAGGTACTTCTAATGGATGTGCCATGCTATGATTTTGGATTGCGTTTTTTGTATAAACTTCTATAATGCAATGAAAATGTCAACTGTTTTATTAATGAGAGTATAAAATGAATTTACCATATGTCGTTGCTGCACTATACAAATTCGCTGATTTTCCTGATTATAAGGAATTTCAACCGAAGTTGTTAGATTTTTGTAAAGCGCACAACGTCATGGGAACATTGCTGATTGCTGAAGAAGGTATCAATGGCACCATCGCAGGATCCCGCGAAGGCATCGACGCAGCATTAAAATTTATTCGATCCCACCCCTCATTTACAGACATTGAACACAAAGAATCATTCGCATCAAAACCTCCATTCTTGCGGATGAAGGTAAAGCTAAAAACCGAAATTGTAACCATGGGTGTGCCCGGCGTTACGCCACGCAAATCCGTTGGAACCTACGTAACACCCAAAGAATGGAATGATTTATTAAAGCAAGATGACGTTGTAGTGATCGATACTCGCAATGATTATGAATATGAAATTGGCACATTCAAAGGCGCAATCAACCCCAACACAGAAGTCTTTAGAGATTTTCCAAAATATATGGAAGAAAACTGGAGCCCCGAAAAACATAAACGTGTTGTAACGTTTTGCACGGGTGGTATTCGTTGCGAACGCGCAACAGCATTATTGAATGATATGGGATATGATGAGGTTTATCACTTAAAAGGTGGTATCTTGAAATATCTTGAAGAGATCCCCCAAGAAGAAAGCTTGTGGGATGGCGAATGCTTCGTTTTCGACAACCGCGTCTCTGTAACCCATGGCGTTAAAGAAGGCAATTACGACCAGTGCTATGGCTGCAGGTACCCCGTGTCCGCAGAACAAAAGCAACACCCACACTATAAGGTTGGGGTTCATTGCCACCGATGCTATGACAAACGATCCGCAGAACAACATCGAATCGCGGAAACCCGCCATCGCCAAGTTGAGATTGCAAAACAAAAAGGCATTAAACATTTGGGTAGATAATAAAAGATTCTAGATTGACACTAGCAAATTATAAAATAACGCTAAGCACGTCTTCTGGCGAATCAATCACCTTAGATGATAGTGCATTGCTTGTTTTTATTGATGAAACGGGATGTGAAGATTTAAAAGACCCTAAAAACCCTTCATTTGGCAGGGCGGGTTGTGCTATTTTATCGCGCCACTATAATAAATCCCTTAGAAATCCCTGGTTGGATATGAAAAAAGAATTCTTTGGTGGTATGAATGTACCTTGGCATACAGCTGATATCAATTTCACTGAGCCTCGAATAAATGCTGTTAATAAATTTGTAGATAAACCCTTTGTTAGATTTGGAGCAATTTGCACGAATAAAACAGATATCGATGAAAAGTATTCTGTTCACGAAACGATATCGGAAACATTTATTTTACAGACAATTCCAAATTTGATTGAAAAATTTAAACGAATCAGCCGCATCTGTTTTATTTTTGAATCTTCAAAAAGACTCAACACTTTAGTAGAAGCAGAATTTAACCCACATAGAATTCGAAGGCACATTGATAAAAAATACAACTTTTCCATGCCAATTGATTGTTTTTTTCTAACCAAAACCTTAAACGAACCAGGACTGGAAGTTGCTGATCTTTTGGCTCATACGCTTGGACGTCAAAACAAGAATCACATGATCCAAGGCAAAAGTGACTTTACTCCTGATTTTAAGAAAACCTTTCACAATCAACACTCCATAGGCGGATGCATGTTCATTGAGTCTATTAAGACAAATCAGTCGTTTTTAGAACAGAAGAACCACAAAACCCCACGAAACAGCAAATGTCCTTGTGGATCTGGAAAGAAATATAAAAAATGCTGTCGTAATTAATTTTGTAAGTTGGAAACGCCTTCTCTACTTAATATGTCCCAACGCCCTCAATGACACGACGGCAGAATGCCCAACGATAATGTGATCGACCACCGTAATATCCAATTGCCGACCTAACTCTACGATTTTATGCGTCAATTGCAAATCTTCGAACGATGGTTTAGGATCTCCACCCGGGTGATTATGCGCCAATATCACATTTGCTGCCCCGCAATCCAATGCCGTTTAATATCTCTGAGATACTCTGGCGCGTCTGAGAGTCCTCTTTTGATGCATCGCATCATTTCTACTAACAACGCACCATGGCATCCATTAGAAGAAAGAGTGGAACGGTGGGCGGCGCGCAATTGTTTTATGTGTGTTTAGCTATGCTTTTGTATGGTCTTCAGATTTAAACAAAACGCTCGTTTTGAGGAAACCTATCGGGAATAGTTTGTGAAAATATGAACATTGCATCTTTATATTCTTTGCTTGTATAAACGCAATCATCTTTTTTAACGTGGAGATCATAAAAGTTTTTAACATTTTTTTCAGCCAGTTTTGACACAATAACCGACTGCAACATATTAACTGAATCAAATAGGTTTTGATGTTCTGCGATTGATAAAAAATGCTTAATGATTATCATCAGCCAGCGGGTATCCAAAAGGATTAATCGTATTTCAGGAGCCAATGAAAATAGATGTTTTATGTGTAATAAATCAAGGACTAAGTTATTGCGAACCTCAACAACATCGTTATCTAGAGATGAACTCAGCGAGTTCAACATTTCCAAAGATTTTTCAAACTCCATAAACGCTGGAATCAATATTAACTTGCGCCCTATTTTTTTTACTTCAAGGTCTTGCGTGTAAAATATCTTATGATACGGAATTAAGCGCTGCGCAATGATTGTCTTTGAATAAGCCGATTGAAATTCTGATATAAAACCTGTGAGCTTGGGATCTAAAATTAAGGTGTAGATATCGTTTAATTCTCTATTTTTTAAACTTTTAATCATAGACTTAATTAAATATGCGCTAATTGTGGATTTTGTCTTCATTTCATTCCAAGATCCTATGCAACTAACGTCCCCGTTAAATTCCAATGCAAAGGCTAATACTGTGGTACATATCTGTTTAGCATCATTAAAAATTACGGGCACTTCAACAACTTCTAAGAAAACAAACGGCAATGTCATGGGGAGTTTTTTCTCCATCCACACTTGGTATTTGTTTATTTTTTCAACACCTTCGACGGCTTCTTGTTCCTGAATGAGCTCGGCTACTTTTTGGGCAATCTCTGGAGTAGACACTATCCGGGGCGAATGTTTAAATTCTGCCTGCCACTTATCAAGATGCTTATTTATTTGCGCAACGGAAAATGGTTTTATTATGTACCCATTAGCGCCTAACTCTTTTGATTCACCGACAGTTTGAGCTGAATTATCACTAGTTACCATGATGATAATGGATTTTGGCAGGTACGTTTTGATTGTCTTGATCAGTTCAGGACCCCGAGCATCAGGCAATTGCACATCAAGGAAAATAATATCTGGAAGCACTGAAAGTGCTTTAACAATTCCTAAAAAGCCGGTATCTGCAAAGTGCATTTCATAATCAACGCCAATAATATCCAATAACATTTTTTGATAAAATGGACTATCTTCGATATATAATATTAATGGCAATCTCATCGTATGATTCCTTACTTTACGCTATCAAAAATATCTTCGCAGTCTAATATTATCATTACCTCACCATTTCCCCGAATAGTAGCCCCACCAATTCCAAAGATTGAGGTGATACTGGAATCTACTTCTTTCATATACACTTGTGTTTTTTCTATAATCCGTTCAACTTCAATTCCAATCATAGCGCCCATCCGTGATATCACAACAATTACATGTGAAGCACCTGAAGTTACCTTATTGTCAGAGTAACCCAGGGAATATCCCAAGTTTATTATGGGCAGATATTGATCTCTTAAAATACAGGCTGGATTGTTTTTTAATGTCATAATATCTTCATGAGAGATTTGTAAAACCTCGTTAACATAGCTATTGGGAATTGCTATTTTTTGGTTGTTCGTTGAAACTATCAAAACATCTTGTATGGCTGCCGTAATGGGTCCCCTGATTGTAAACGTTGTGCCTTTTCCAACCTCTGAGGATATGCCTATGGTTCCTCCCAACTGCATTACGTTCATTCTAACAATATCCATTCCAACACCACGACCAGAAATATTGGATACTGCTGCTGCAGTTGAAAAGCCAGGATTAAATATATAATTTAGAATTTTTTCATCGGGTAAGGCTGCAGCTTCTGTCGCTGACAACAACCCTTTTTCAATAATTTTATTGAGTATCTTTTCTCTACTGATTCCTCGACCATCATCAATAATTTGCAATTGAATACGACTGCCCTGTTGTTCTGTTTTTACTGTAATTTTGCCGACTCTATTTTTCCCTTGTTTTTCGCGCTCTTCAGGCGATTCAATACCATGGTCTAAGGCATTACGTAAAATGTGTATAATGGGGTCAGATAAGGTGTCAACCATAATCTTATCAATTTGAACATCTTGCCCCTCAAGATAAAGGTTAACTTCTTTCTTTAAATCAGTTGCAAGCAGCTTAACCGTTCTAGGGAGTCTTCTGTAGATTAGTTCCATGGGAACAACACGAAGATCTAAGGCCGTGTCATGAAGCGTGCTTAATGAACTGTTTAATGAATGAATGCTATCGTTAAGGCTTTCATTTTTTGTATCAATCTGATCAACAAGACTTCTAACTTTTTCTAGCAGTTCATCGTCAAAATTTTTCTTACCTTTCATTAAAAACTGAATTTGATTCAATAAATCTTTATAGTTTTTATCTGTTAAAAAATGATTGAGTCGCGTGTTGTTTAATACAATTTCGCCGATATTATCCATAAACTTTTCAAGAGTGCTTCCCGAAACACGAATGGATTTTTCTATATCTGAAGGAACCGGAGCTGACGCAGTTGGCTTAATTGTGGCAATTGAATCACCGACCTTCACTGATGCATTAGTAGGCACGTCAGTTTGAGGGAGGACTTTAAGTTCTTTTTGCGTTGCATGATTAAGAGCACCTATTAAGTCTTCAAGGTTTTGTAAAACACTCTTTGAATCATATGGCAAACTTACTTTCAATTTTTCCTGAATCAAGGTTTTTAACCCAGGATCTGATACTTTAATAGGCAGGTATTGCTCGACTATTGTGAGTAATATAAGAGGTGTACCCATATCATCTTTTTGATGAATCAATTTCAACACAGGAATTAGAATATTATTCAAAAAACATCCAATAGTGTCAAACCCTATGAAATCTCTGTTCTCTTTTGTTTTAGCCGCTAACAATTCAGTTATCAAGTCTTTTGCAAATGTTAAATCATCGGGTTTAACACTCTCAATAATCGGAACAAGAGAATATATCTTCATTTCCTTGCACGCGTTTATCAAAAGGTTTTGTGCGTGGTCAAGCTGATCGTTTGGAGATGAAAGCCCTTTTAAAAGATCGTTAATTAGTTCAATGAAAAATTGAATAACACCTGTATCAGTTTCAGTAATATCATTTACCAAATTTGATTGGATTGATTCGGGACGGGTACCCTCATCAACAGAATTAACTTTTTCAGGTTGTTTTAGATTTTTTTCACTAACATCTGGTGAATTCTTTTTGTTTAACAGGTGATTGACTTGCTCTAAAAATGTTGATTTAGGAGTAACATTTTGCTTATTTTGAGAAATCTCATGACATATTTCCTGAATCTCAGCTAAAATTGTACCCAATTCATGGGCTGTTTCCATATCAAATAAATCAACGTGTTCTGTAAGATAATTCAAATAATCTTCACATTTGTGAGTTACTTCTTCTAACCCAGCCAAATCCATCGCACGAGCCAGCCCTTTTAAAGAGTGAAAGGATCTAAATATTTTTCTTAAAACATCCTGTGAATCAAAAGGTTGCATTGAAACAACTTGAAATATACAACTGTCAGCATCCTGAATGTGTTGTTGATATTCAACGTCAAAAATATTCCAAAGATCGTCAATTCTTGTCATGCAAACCACCTTGATTTGGATAAAATGATCTAATTATATTTATTATTTCTTTCCCGCGCTCTTCATCTAAATTCAGACTTAAGCTACCTGATGGTTTGCTAATAACCGTAGTTGCTCCATAACTTTCAAGCATTTGTCTGTTCACTAAGTTATCTTTAACTATATAGCTAACAACAATAACTTTTGCCTTGCTGATTAAGCGAACCCGTTTTAAAAATTCAATACCATTCATAACTGGCATTTCAATATCTAAAAAAATTAAATCGGGCTGCTGGTGTTTAACTAGTTCAAGGCCTTCTTTTCCATTTGATCCAAGACCTACAATTTCACAATAATTTTCTGTGCTTACAATGTTATTTAACAGTGTCCGCATCATAAGTGAGTCATCGATGATCAATATTTTAAAAGACATACTATTCATGAAACTTTGACCACGCATTGATGTGTTCTATAATTTCTTGTGGTGTTAAAATCGCATCGCTTAAACCAGATTCAATTATAGATTTTGGCATTCCATCAACAACACACGTTGAGGGTTCTTGAGCAATAATATACTTGCTGGATGCCTTTAATGATTTAGCGCCGATAGTTCCATCCTTTCCCATGCCTGTTAAAACTATTGCTACAATTGATTCGTCCAAGAGACTCGCAGAAAGAAATAATCTGTCAATGGACGGATGAAATGGATCGTCGTTAAGATCTTTTCTAACGGCAAAAACCTTATCATTTTGTTTAATGATTTCCACATCAAAACCAGATTGCGCTATGGCAATTTGCCCTGTTTTTAACTCAACTTTTGATGATACTTCGATAACTGTGTTTTTTGATAATTCCTGTAGATATGCTGAAAGCTGGCTTGAAAACCCCTTTTGTAAATGTTGAGCAATCAAGATTGGAACACATAGTTCATTAATATCTTTTAAAAACTCTTCAAGAACGCCTGGACCACCCGTAGACACACCAATTATCACAAAATCAATTTTCCGTGGTCTGCGACTGTTGTGTTGAAGAAAGGCTGATTCTGCTGTAGCCTCTGTGTTTTCAACAATTTTATTTTCGATATTGAAAAAAATGGTTTCCAATGCATTTGTTAGTTCACTGATATAACTTGTTTGAATGATATTAGATGGAATATTATGCGATATCTTTATTTTCTTAAAATTTTCCCCAGAACCAACAATCATGCAGCGCATTTTTACCTGAGAAACTGTAGTTTCGTTTTCAGAACCAACGCCTTGTAACAAAAAAACAATATCATCACGATTTAAATTTGCTGTATCAACGTCTGTAATGGACTTATATATTTCGATTGTAACATCTGATTTAAGTCGGCTAATTATTTGCTTAACAAACGTGGTGATAGATTGCTGACTGTGTACTAAGATGTATTTAATCATCTGATTTCACCTACTTTAGGTAATAAGTTTAAAACATAGGACGTATCAATTATTGAAATTAATCGTTTGTCGACCTTTGCAATTTTATTAATTATACTTTCTGAAGAATCTAAAGACTCAATATCCGATTCATTAACATTAATTACCATATCCACATTTTGAATGGGCAAGACAAAACTACGATTATTGACGGTGATAATAATATAGTTTTTATAATCTCGTGTTGGTTTATTTAACAGCTTATAGGTATCAAACACATACATAATCTCACCGTGAACTTGTGAAACCCCTTTTATATAGCTGTTTGATGTATTTTCAATTAATGAAGACTCTGAAACTGGAAGTTGCTGAATGTTAATTTCATCAACAACAATTTTGATGTTTTCTAAACAAATACCGCAATATTCATCTTCAATTTTTGTAATTAGATATCGTTTAGTTGTTGTGGATAAATAAGACATTTCCGCACCTTCATTTTCATTAATGTATCCATTCAATTGCTGTAACAACGGACTATTGAAAATTGCGTTTATATCAATAATAGCTTTATAGGTATTATCGGTTTGTTTCAGCCACCCCTTTATTTCCTTGTCTGGCTTTTTTATATAATGCCGGCTGTCTTTTTCAAATCGTTCAATTTTATACAGATCATGTATTGCAAAGATAATGAGCCCATTCGGTGATTTTACAACGATACCATAGGGATAATGCGTAGATGTTGTTGTTTCATAAATGATGTGAGAAAGCGATATCACGATTAACGGTAAATTTCTTAAATTGACTAATCCCAAAACTTCCGGTGGCAAAAAGGGCGTAGGCGTAATATCGGATAGAAAGATTAACTCTTGGATATCATCCAGTTCTATACAAAACAAATTAGTGTTAATACGTGCAATTAATACATTGATATCATCAACATGCTTTTGGGGATTTTCTGTATCTTGCAACAATGTTGTTCGCCCAAATGCAATTTGATTGCTTTTATTCGTTGGCTTATGATTTTCGTCAGCAACATGACTCATTAAGATATCCAGAGATACGAGTATGATGATATGCTGCTTATGTAAAAATTGACCTGCGTAAAAAAGGAGACCGCTATTTTCTTTGGCGTCTGTGATTGCATCTTCTAAAATTACTGTTTTTTCAATGACTTCTTCAATAAACAACCCAATAAAACTATTGTTTTGTTTGATCAGTAAAATGTTACTTAAGGGTTTAGATGCTTGCTTTTCGACATTAGCTACTTCCATCAAGTTTGATTCAGTAATTTTTTCAGAGCTTCCATAGTGTTCAAGTATGCGCCTAAAGTTGAACAATAATACTATTTTTCCATGAATATTTATTAGCCCCTCAACAATTTTACTTGTATGTGGAGTAATGGTAATTTTTTGAGGCTGTAAAATCTCTTCTACCAATTCTGCTTTGATTGCGAACTGTTGGTCTTTATGAGAAAAGATTATCATTTCTGGCATATATGAAATCCTATTTTTTCTGATACCAGATTGATTGCTCATCGGTATGTTGAATAAAATCATCAGGATTTAATAAAAATTGATCAACAGACCCTAAAAATAAATACCCCCCAGGAGCTAAAGCTTGTGCTAGATTTTCTTGGCATCGTTTTTTTTGTTCATCGCCAAAATATATCAGCATATTTCGACATAATATTATATCAAAGTTGTACTGTAATGGGGGATCCATAACATTTGTAACAACAAACTTTACCATTCGTTTTATTTGAGGCTTTACCTCATAGTATTCTGGATTTTGAGTAAAAAAATAACGGCGCCTAACAGGATCCAACTTACGCAGAGCCCCCATCGTTAAATCATTATATTGTCCAAGCTTTGCATGCTTTAATGATGTTTCAGATATATCCGTGCCGTAAATGTATACATGGTCTAAGGACAAATCTTCTAACAGCTTATCATTTAAAGTTGTTGTGCCGTACTTTTGATAATACACACGCTCAGTCGCTATAAACGCCAAGTCATAAGCTTCTTCCCCGGTTGCACAGGGAACTGACCACATTCTTAACGTTTTCTTTTCAGAAAGAATTTGCTCTACTGTCTTGGCGACGGAGTTTAAAATATTTTCATTGCGTTGAAAATATGATTCATGAATTGTAATTTTCTCTATAATCTTTTGCCATTCCGCATTATGACTTTTAGTTTTTGATAGTTGCAAATATTGATCAAAAGTAGTCGATGAAGGATCGCTTAATATTAATTCTTCAATTTTTGCTCTAACGGCCTCTACGGAATCAACGCCGTATCTTTCCTTAATTTCTAAAGCAAGGATCTCTGACAATCGTTTCGCGCTTGAATTATTCATTGTTATACCTTAAATTTATTTAATTCTTTGCGTGCGACGTCGGATATTTTAGCCAAGTCAATCGCTGTTGATGTTATTTCTTCAGATGCCGCAGCATTATTACTAGCCACACCCTGTAAATCTTTCATATTTCCCTGAATGTTCACCAAAGAAATATTTTGATTAATAATTGAAGAGGCTATTTTGTTGATAATTTCATCATTTTTCTCAATAAACTTTTGAATTTGTTCCATATCCTGACTAATCAAATTAACAGACTCAACAGCTCTATAGGCTTCTGTTGTTGCTTCTTGAATTAGCATGGATATTTCTTGTGTCGAGTCAGCCGCACTGGATGCAAGCTTTCCAACTTCGTCCGCAACAACAGCAAACCCTTTTCCATGCTCGCCTGCTCTGGCAGCTTCGATTGCTGCATTCAGGGATAATAGGTTTGTTTTGTTTGCTATCTTTTCAATCGTTTCTGTAATCTTGTTAATTTTTGCACTGTTTTCTGCGATGTTGTTTACAACATCAACCATAATGCGCATTTTCTCTTTACCATTTAAGGCAATCTTGACTGATTCGCGAGCCATTGTTGATGCATGCCCTGTATTTTCAGAAATTTCCTCGTTTGATTTCGTTGTTGTTGTCACCTGTTTAACAACATTATCAATAGCTGAAATTTGCGTCTGTGCACCATCTGAAATCTGGCTGATTGCTAAGCTTGTTTCACTACTGGTTACGGCAACCTGACTTGTTGTTTGTGATAGCAATTTGACTATTTCTGCGATTGATTTAATTGCGTTATTTATATCTGTTTTCAATGCATTAAAATCACCTTGGTATTCTGAGTCTATTGTTTGAGACAGATTATATCTTGAAACGCCTTTCATAACTGAAGATACGTCTGCAAGGAATCGTTCAATATTATCAAGAACATTGTTCAAGCTTTTTCCGACCTCTTTAACAAAACCATCCTTGTCATCAGTACCGATTCGTTTACTAATATTTCCTTGAGATATTTCAAAAATAAGTCCAGAAATGTCTTTAAGGGCTGTTTGTTCTTTGATTCGTTTTTCGTCTTCAGCTTTTTTTCCAATATCAATTTGTTCCAGCATAGTATTAAAAGAATTCGCTAAAATTCCTAACTCTGTATCAGGTATGTTTTGAATGCGTTTGCTGTAATCATTGTTTTGACGGACTGTTTGAATCACAGACACAAAATGATTGATGGGAACATTGATGGCACGATAAATATAATAGCTGCCAATTAAACACAGAATTACTAACACAAAAGCAATGCTAAAATCTTGCTGCATCTTACTGTAAAAACCAGCGGTACGTTTGCTTAATAATCTATCCAGGTCTAAACATCCTTTTTTCCAGAATTCAAAATATTCCAGTTCAACCTTTTTATAGGATTCCATAAAACGGTTCACATCTTCTTGCCCAACTTTTTCAGAAGTAATTAATCGATCGACTGTATTTAAAAAAGCATCCATAGCTTCTTTTATAGTTTTATATGAAGCCTCTAAATTAGTTCTTGTTACACCATCTGGGCTAGCTTTTAACATTGATGCATAACTTGCATTTAATCCGTCAACAAATGATTTTACTGCCCCTTTGCTAACCAGCAATGCTGCCTTTTCTTCATAGGGGATTGCTTTGTCGGATTTTTCAATATTTTTTAGGACTTGCTCTTGAAGGTCAAAGGATGTCACTAAAAGCGAGGGAATCTTTAAAAGAATGATATCCATTACGTAATAGCTGTCAAGATCAGGATCTAAGATAAGGTTTGATGAATCACCAATTTTATTGATTAACTTGTTGAGCTTTTCAACGGCAGACCGTGTAAATTCAACCTGAACTTCGAATGCGCTACCTTTATTACTATTAATTTTCTCAAGATCACTTTTTAATTGGTCATAAAAATCTTTTGTGGCCATCTCTTGAGATTCACCAAAATTTTGTTCAGCCTTATCTAATGTGGAAAGATGTTCGTCTGGAATTGAACGTTCTTGACCATTTTTAATTTTTAAAAGGCTATAATATAAGGGCTGAATACCTATAATATAATTATTTCCAAGGATTTCTTTTGAGGAAAAATTAATCGCAATTTTCTTCTCAGAATAGATCGCATATGACAAATACGCAATAACGCAAAAAAAGCAAAGTAACAAGCCGTATATTTGCTTACCAATATTCAGATTAAATCCATTTTTTTTCAAAGCATTCATTTCATTACACTAGTTTGTTCAATTAACTGTAATATTTATCTTAAAACTAAAAGATGAAGTTTTTGTTAATTTATAAAAGTTTGTCAATACAATAGATAAAGAATTTATTACACAGGATATCTTCTGATGAACTATTCTCTGCAACAACAAATATCTTGCACAACACAGAAAAATATAGTCCAGTTCAAAATAATTACTTACCTCAAAAGTATGTGATGGATAATAAGTTTGTACAAACAGACGCGCTGTTGAAAAATAGCCTTACTATTTTATATGCCCCAATGCTCTCAATGACACGACGTTCGAATGTCCCACGATAATGTGATCGACAACAATAATATCCAATTGCCGACCTAACTCTACGATTTTGTGCGTCAGTTGCAAATCTTCAAAGGATGGCTTGGGGTCTCCCCCAGGATGGTTATGCGCCAATATCACTTGAGCAGCTCCACAATCTAAAGCAGTTTTTATGATGTCTCTGGGATATACCGTCACGTGATTAAGCGTACCTTTTTGATGCGTCACATCACGAATAACGCCAAAATGCGTATCCAAATACACAATATGAAATACCTCAACAGTCAACGGCGCTAACCGACGCTGACAATACGTCACAACACGATCATAGGTATCCAACGATTCGCGGTGGTACATCGCCTGCTGCAGCAGTTTTAAATGAAACCCATATATAATTTTGATGGCCGTAATCGATGATGGGTTTAACCCAGCTTTTTCCAAATCAAGCGTTTCCGCTGATAATACCCGCTCCAACGAGCCAAACACATCCAATAGCTTTTTAGCCATAGGTTTTGTATCTCGTCTTGGGTTGCCTTGAAACAACAGCAATTCCAACAACTCATAATCAAACAATGATTGTTCCGTTAGAAATCGTTGTCGCAACCGCTCACGATGACCTAAATAATGGGGTTCTTCTGCCATAATATCATGGTATACCCCACAATCTCCTAAGAAAGAGTAAAAGCTGTATTCACTTTGAATGAATAATATTATATATTCACTTTTTAACACGGAGAAAAAAACATGAAAAAATATTTATCACTTTTAGCCGTAGGCTTTTTTGCCTTGGCGATTCAGGGATGTGGTGCTGGAAAATTAACCGTTTTAGACCCGATCAATGATTCCGAAAAAAAACAAAGTATCAGCGTTAAAGAAGGAAAGCATACCCTTGCAGTTCCAAGAGAATCTGTTGATACATTTGAAAAAAAGTTTAAAGAAAAACTGTACAAAGAAACTCACCTAACCGAAGGTGATGATATTCAAGTAGTCTTTAGATTTATTCAATATGATGAAGGCAGCCGCTTTAAGCGCTACCTATTTGGCGGTCTAGGCAACTCCGGAGAAGGATCACTAACGATAGAATTAGTTTTTCTTAAACGCGATGGAACTCAGATTGGCAAAGTCCAAGCTGAAGGAAAAATTGGAAGTGGACTTGCGGGTGGAAGTATCGATTCCGCAGTTGAATCTGCTGTAGATGTTGCAACTGATTTTATTAAAACATCATTCTAATATCGTGTAACAAATAAATAGGGGGCTGTATAAAACAGCCCCCTATTTATTATATCCTCATCAAAACTTTATGACATCGTAAAAATCTCGTATCCATCATCGGTAATGGCGATCGTATGTTCCCACTGAGCTGACAACGACCGATCTCGGGTTACGGCTGTCCACCCATCTGCCAGTATTTTTGTTTCAGGGCGTCCCTGGTTGATCATGGGTTCAATCGTAAAGAAAAAACCGGGTTGCAACACATGTCCTGTGCCAGGCTTTCCATAGTGCAATACCTCGGGTTCATGGTGCATCGATGTCCCAATCCCATGACCACAAAAATCACGCACGACACTATATCCTTTTGGCTCTACATACGATTGTATTGTATGACCGATATCCCCCAACGTAATGCCTGGTTTCAAAATTGAAATGGCACCCATCAACGCTTCATAGGTGGTATCCATTAATTTTTGAGCGGCTACTCCAACTTTACCAATCCCGTACATTCGGCTATTGTCGCCATGATATCCGTTCAAATTCACCGTTACATCCACGTTAACTATATCGCCTTCTTGCAGCTTTTTATCGCTTGGGATTCCATGGCACACCACATGATTCACCGATGTACATACAGATTTTGGATACCCTCGATATCCTAATGGAGACGGCGTTGCGCCATGTTTTAAAATAAAGTCATGACACAATCGATCAATCTCATTTGTTGTGATGCCTGGGCGAATATGCTCAGTCACCATATCTAATACTTGAGACGCTAATTTCCCAGCTTTTCGCATGGGGGCAAAATCTTCAGGTTTATATAAACGTAAACTCACTCTATCTCCACAATTAGGTTTAGAGGGGTGTACAGGGTAATCCCTTGTTGCGTAATTGCACAACTGTACGGCAGCATTTCCACCCCATGTTTCAAAGCCATGACTGCAGTTTTAGCATATACGGGATCAAATTCAACCCCAAATCGCAAAGATTCACAGTCTCCCCGTTGTAAACAGTAAATCAATACGGCTCTGTGACCTTGGTCAACCATCCGCATTAATTCATACAAATGCTTAACGCCACGGGTTGTTTTTGAATCAGGGAAAATGCCAACTCGACCATTCTGCTCTATTTTTGAATAATGAGCATTCTTCACTTCGACATAGCATCGATTATCATTTTTATCGGTTAACAAATAATCAATACGAGAATTTTCTGTACCATATTTTACTTCGGCTTGAATGGTTGTATAGGGTGCAAGCGTTGGGATGTAGCCTGCCATTAGAGCATCGCCCACAATTCGATTGGGGTTTTGAGTGTTGACACCCACATAGGTTCCATCAATTTCAACCAGTTCCCACGTATATTTTAACTTACGCTTCGGATCATTGGATTGAGATACCCACACAGAATTTCCAGGAGTTAACACGCCCTGCATCGATCCTGTATTGGGGCAATGCGCCGTGATCACGGTGCCATCCAATAATTCGATATCCGCAAAAAAACGTTTATATCGTTGAATTAATCGACCGTGTAATAAAATTGAGGAAAATTGCATATAACAACAATCTAAGAAAATTGGTATCCCCTACGGGAATCGAACCCGTGTTTCCACCGTGAGAGGGTGATGTCCTAACCGCTAGACGAAGGGGACGAAGAAAAAAATAAGGTGGCTCCCCGAGCCGGATTCGAACCAGCGACCCAATGGTTAACAGCCATTTGCTCTACCGACTGAGCTATCGGGGATCAACACCTTATGGGCTGTATAATATCGTTTTTTCATAAAAATGCAAGATTTTTATTTTGGTTGATCAAACGTTCACACATTGTTAACCTTTTAATGTTAGGTTTTATAAATGAATAATAAAAAAGGTAAACAAACATGCGTAATGAAACTTTAAAAAATCTACTATTAACTGCATCTTTAATCTCTGCCAGCGCTCTATTAACAGCGTGTGGTGATCCAGCATCGGATTCATCACCAGCCAGTCAGGCAGAAGGAAAAGTTAAAGCTGCTTTAGAAACCGCAAAAACAGAAGAAGCCCAAGCAGAAGAAGCTAAAAGAAAAGCTGCACAAGCAATCGATGAAAGTCAAAAAGAACTTGCTGTACACGCTGATGCAGGAGCGGCACAATTGAACGAAATGTTAACCGCTTTTGATGTATCAGTTCCTACAATTCCAACGGTTTCCAGAGATGCTATGAATAAAGCAAAACTTGCATTATTGAATTATGATAAAGACACACTAGCCTCTATTAAAAAATCTGTTGATGATTTAAATAGGTCATTTGACTTAGGAGAACTTAGCAAATCTGCCCCTGTTAACTATGCTGACTCTGTAGCCGTTGCTGCAAAACTAACAGAGGCATTATCTAAAATGCCAACAAGTCGCAAAAAAGTAATTGACGATCTCAATGCTAAGCTTGTTGACTACATCTTCGGTAGAAATGCATTAGAAGACACCTACTATAACGAATTCTTAAAGTATCAAATCACAGCGACAACACCTTCTACTGCGAATGATGCAGCCACTCCAGCCAAGCTTGAGAAATTAAGAGAAGATTTTGCACAGAAATCAGCTCAAGTTATTGCGTCTTTAACAGAGATGATAGATAACGTTGATCGCAAAAGAGCCCTATACCTTAATGTTAGAACTAATATTAGCGCACACCTAGAAGAAATAAACGCAACAATCGCTCAGAACAGTGATTTTCTTTCAGTGTTTGATCATTCGGCACTCGAGATCAAGCGCGGTTTAAGTGGAACTTTTGGAACAGCGGCAGGATTTGATGATGCGTATAAAGCTTACTTTGCTGAAATTAAACCAAAGTTATTAGCGTGCTCCTTAACCGCTGACGATCTTGCTTTGGATATAGTTACAAAGTTTTCTAAATTTATCACTGTTTCTCAAAGTATTGCAAGAGCTCCTGCAACAACTCACACTTTAGATGAGTGGATGAGTGGTCGTTTTACAGATCAAGCAGGTGGTCAACGCATTCAAACCCTTGTAAAGAATCGTTGTATTGATCTAATCAGAGCTTCAAACTTACAATATTTTATTAAAGATCCTGCAACAGCAGCGGCAGCTGAGGAATATCTAGCTGCAGCACTTTCATCTGGATCGATTAAAGATCTATCCGGAAATGTATCTTTACGTACAGCACGTACAGCTGTAACAGGATTGGTGGATGGCAGTGCCTTTAAGGTAAACGGCGTTGCAGGTCAATCTGTTGACTTGGGCATGCCTTTATTCGTTCAATTAAAAGGCGATGTGTCGTCTGCAAAAGCAACTGACGCTGCAACGGGATCTGTTGCTTACCGTTTGGGTAACACTGTAATTGGTGCAATTCAAGGGTATGCAAACAGCGGTGCGGGTTTCGGAATTGACAGCCGTCAATTGGAAACATCTGTAGTGGCATCTCATTCATTTGGATCATTCTTTGTTGAAGGTCAAATTGGATCTGTGTCTGCAACTGAAGTTCACAACAGCAACTGGTCAGGTCTACGCTCTCAAGTAACATTGGGGTTAGATACTGAATTCGTATCTCCATTCGTACAAGTGGCTCACCGTCAATTAGACCGCAGTGGTCTAAACTTGAACGAAACAACAGCATATGTTGGTTTGGATGCAGAGGTTGCTAAATTAGCAGCAGATACGTATTCAATCGATACACGCTTGCTTGCAAAAGCTGGATACGGTTCAAAAAATTGGAGTGCAAACTCTAAAGATCTTGGATCAACAACTGGATTCAGTGGATCTGTTGAATGGTCATCATCATTGAACTTAAACAGTGGTGTATCATTCAGCTCTAACCTAGCGTTGGATACCGTTGCTGGTTCTTCAGCAGCACTAAACGTAAGCTTAGACCGCTAATCTAACGACTACTCCATTACGCAAAAAGCCCCCAATCCGGGGGCTTTTTTATACAGCGTCATGCTGCACTCTTGAGGTAGATCCGATGTGGTAGAACACGGATTTCAGGCAGAAAATACAGGGACTACCCCAGCTTTCGCAAGTTCATTTTACCCGTGATTGGCTATATCTTTACAGCAATGACGCCAACGGTTTCCCGTCCATCATATAACGCATCCTCTGGATACATTCCTTTTCGATCCAAATATTCGATACGTTCAATATGAAAACCTACATCCTCAAGAACCGCTTGCGTCTCCGTCACGCTCAGTAAATTAATCACCGAATTCACATCTTTCTTTCGTGTGTCATCGAAATGCTCCATACCCGTCATCATTCCGGGCCACGGATGCCCCCTGCGTTTGCGTTCTAAGTATACGGGAATGAATTTGCGCATGGTTCCAAAATATGGGGATTCATTGGTCATAAACAGCTTTCCCCCAGGCATCAACCATTGGTATAGCGTCCGCGCTGCCTCTATCCAGTCGTTGGGCGGGAAAAAGTGTAAGACTCGACAAATTAAAACAGCCCCCAAAGAATTAGGCTGAATTTGCAACTGTTCCGGAAACTTCCCCAATAACGGCGTAATATATGGCAATTGCTGTTCGTTCGCCCTCTGTGAAATAATATCTAAATGCCTGGGATCCAAATCATTTGCAATGATATTAATTTTCCGTGAGGCTGCTTCTAACACAATATGACCGTATGCCGCGCCAATATCAATTACAGGAGCGTTAATATGTTGTGCAAAATTTAAAAAGGCATGCCCCACCTGGTCAATATGGGTTGTCATATATCCCATTTGATTTTGTGTAGGCTCGTAATACGCGCACTTGCGCTGATTTAATAGTTCTAAAGTCATAAGCCCACCATAACAAATTTTTTTCCTATTGCAAAATATTTACAGAAGAATATATATAATCATAGAAGTATCATTCAGAATAGATTGTTGAAAGGAGTTCTTTAATGAATAAACGCGCTGTCTTTTCTTCTTTTATCGGAAACACCCTAGAATTCTATGATTTTGCATTGTATGGGGCTTTAGCCGGGTTATTTACAACCTTATTTTTTCCAAACTCTGACCCCGTGTCCACCCTTTTCTTAAACGGTGTCGGTGTATTTTCCATTGGTTTAATCGCACGTCCATTAGGCGGATTAATATTTGGATACATCGGTGATCGTTACAGCCGGCGTTTGGCGCTTAGCCTATCCATGTATTTAATGGCTATCCCAAGCTTTATTATCACCATTCTGCCCACCTATGAAACTATCGGTATATTGGCGCCAATTATTTTAGTCAGCGTTCGAATTTTACAAGGATTTTGTACGGGCGGCGAATACAACGGTGCCGCTATTTTTGCCTTAGAACACCAAGAGCCCAAACACCGAGGCTTAGTCAGCGGAATGATGACCGCGTCGTCTGCCTCCGGATTGTTGTTTGCAACGATTGTATCCTTTATTTTCACTAACAATACATTCCCAGAATGGGCATGGCGGGTTCCATTTTTATTTGGTATGTGTATCGCATTATTTGGTTATTATGTTCGACGAAAGAATTTGGAAAGCCCAGAATTTCAAAAGGCTTTGCAAGAAAAATCTTTCGTAACCACCCCGATTTTAGATGCGTTTCGTCACTATAAACTTCAGATGCTACTGACTGCTCTAATTGCTGGTCAAACAGCAGTTCTGGCGTATATGATGTTTACACTCATTACCCCCACGTCTATCTTAACTGAATTACACAGATTTACTCGAAATGAAATCTATGCATTAAGCTTTATTGGATTGGTCTCGTTTGCAAGCATGTGTGTATTTTCTGGCTATCTATCTGATAAAATCAAAGCAAACAAAATTTATATTATGGTTACTGCAGGAATCCTAAGTGTTCTATTGATTGCACCGACGTTTTCATTGCTGCTATCAGGTTCTTTTACTCAAGCGATATTAGGACAATTGATTTTTGGATGCTTAATCGGATTACATGCAGGCCCTCAACATATTTATATGCAAGAGCTATTTCCAAACACGAATCGATATAGTGCGGTCTCGTTTAGCTTTTCCTTAGGTACAGGTGTTTTAGGAGGCTTAACTCCCCAGATCTCTAAACTGATGATTCAAAATAATGGAAGCCCCGCATTATGGGTGATGATCACTTCTTCTGTATTGTGTGTTGCTCTTTTATTGACTCAACGATCTCGACAACTTACTGCTACTCAAATGTATCGGGATTAACATGGCATCATCCAAATCATTTTACGATCGTTGTTTGATCGCAAAGGATTTTATTCTAGCAGATTCTATATTCAAGCATATTTATATTGGTGTATTCCGAAGCGTTAACGGAATACCCAATTTCTATGCGTGTAATAATGCAACCTGGATGGAAGAATATATCGCAAAAGAATTGTGGTTTGTCGACCCCATTGTAAAAGATGGACTGTTGACTGTTGAACCTGAAAAAGAAACTCTTTTAAGCTGGACTATGAGTATGACTGACAGCCGCTTTTTAGAATATCGCACCGCATTCATTGGACACGTCAAAGGCTTTTCTAAAGTATTAAAACACACGTTTCCAAATGAATCAGAAACCATCGTTATCGGCATAGGGTTGTATCCACAGCATATCTCCGCAGACAGGCCACTCAATGTTAATGCTATTTTTAAAACTGCCGAAGAACGAATCATTGAGTTTATTAACGTAAATTCGGCACAATAAAACAACCAACAATATAATTTATGCAAGATGGTATTGAAGAAAAGCAGCATGATGCTGCACCCATAAGTTAGATCCGATTCGCACAGACACGGATTATAAAAAACCACCCAATGCCTTGGAGATCTCAATTTTTACAAACCGTATTGCCTAATGGATCCAACGGCACGTTGGCAGCGTCACGCTGCACTCGTTAGGTTAGATCCGATGTGACCTGACACGGATTGTGAAACACAACGTTGCAACAGTTCAGGAATTTATTTGAGAACCTCATTGAATCCCGCATTCAGTAAGTTTACCTGTTTGAAACTATTGAATTTCTGAACACATGTAATGTTGCTACTAGAACATGTGTCAGGTCACATCGGATCTAACCTAACGGATGCAACCGCAGGTTGCGAATTAATAAAGGTTAAGATTTAGTTAACGCGATTTTTTTACCCCCCCCCCCCCGCCCTAGACACCACAACTGTTGAAAGTGACTCGAAGAAGTGTTTAACGATATTAAAATCACCCACTTAAACACCAAGCTATGAATATTATAAAAAGCTTTATATTGTGTAAATTAGTCGCATATCTATTGCTTAATTCATACATCTCTGTATCATTGACACAATTAATTGTTTTATCAATGATTTCACCTGTTCTATTGATTTGCTGTCAAAAACATTCTTTTTCAAATCACTTTCAACAGTTGTGCCCTAGACACCCTCAGTGACCTTCGGGTGGGGGGGACAAAACCCACTCCCTAAATCGAGGCTAAATAGACGAAGCAATCCGTCATTTCTTCACGAAACGGTGGGCTAAAATAAACTATGTAAGTGCACTAAATATACGATATCCTACAAGCGTTAACAAAAGATTGACGAACCGAAAATAATAAAAATACAGCCTATACATCGTGTCATAGTTAAAAGTGTGTTGCTGTAAACTAGGTTCCGCGCCCGTGCCGGCAACGTGCCGTTGCATCCACCAGCGTCACGTTGTATACCCAAATACGGGTAACATAAGTACGCGCGTTAGAGACATTCCACGCCCCGTCAAATCAAGCCCCCTCGCTTTGCAAAGACCTTCACACTGATAACTACATCGCATCGTGGGTCTTACACAACACATTCCCCAACTGTATCAACTCTCTCACGTATGTCGACGCGATTTGATAGCGGCAATGCCGCTCTGGTGCATAAAGCACCCTTGAGCCGCCAATATTTAGATTGTCCTCAGATCCATTCCTATACATTCAAAAAATTAAGGGATCCGGCACTTCTAGCCAGATCCCAACATCCTTCTTAATTTTTTTAGAGTCAGCTATACTTTCTTAAATCAAAGCATGTTGTCGTTTATTTTAAACCCCTTAAATGACGAAGTTTTTTTTACACCTGTCTTTTGTAACAAGTCAGCATTTTTTTCCAATTGTTCAAAATACCGCACCCCTAATGAAAAACCAATCGACGTCGGAACGGTTACTAATAACAACCCCCAGTGACCTAGCAGCTCTGTTAAATAAGCCAACCCAAAGGATGTCAGAATGTATAACAAAGCATGGGCTACTGCAGCTAAAAAGCCTGCATAAGTAAATCGTTTAAATATCGGAAAATGAATTAAGAAAATAGCTCGCGCGGGTATTGTAGAGGTTCCAAAGACTACCCCAACAACTTGAAATGCTAAAAGCCCCATTGGCGATGTAATATTGTTCAAAAAAAATGGAGTTAGCAAAATAAATGGATAGTATATATACATTTTCGCTTTTAGAATTTTTAGTGGGTATACCTTGTATGTTAACAGTACAAAACTTAGCAGTCCTATAAAGTTGAGCACAGATAATATAAAGTTGTGTGATACAACTTGTTCACCCGTCAAACCAAAGCTTTGCTTTAATAGGCTGCCGCAATACATATATGAAACATAAAAACACACTGGCCAACTACAAAACGTGAAAAAATATGCAACGGCTGTTTTTACCTCCACACGTTCTTTCCAAACATTGCTTGTGCTTTTTAGCAAATCTGCTGCCTGAGCCAAACCTTCTCTACGCGTTGCTTCTACTGCAATTTGAAGACGGCGTTTCATATCTGAAAACTCAGCTGTTTCACGCAATCGCGTTCGTGCCATCGTTCCGATTACGGCAATTAAAGCTCCTAGTAAAAATACCCCTCGCCAGTTCAACCCTAACGATATCAAAGCATCCGCAGCCCCTAATGATGCCATCGAACCAAAGGCTCCCGCAGCCCCGATTAGCCCAACTACTGGATAACGCACTGGCGGCTTGGTAATTTCAGCAAGATAAATTTCTGACCCGATGGATTCTCCTAACGATGAAATACTTTGAAGAATTCGACACACAGTAATGCCAATGGACGCAGTAATACCAATTTGGGCGTATGTCGGTAACGTTGCCATAACAAAACACGTCACGGACATTATCATCGTCGTCATTACAACGGTTGCCTTGCGCCCCATTTTATCACCAATGTATCCAAACAAAAGGGCTCCAAATGGCTTAAAGACAAACGTTGAACTAAATGCAAATGCCGTCAATAGCTTTGCTGTAAATGGATCCGTCTTTGGAAAAAACAAATCATTTAACACAACAGCCATATGAACATATAGCATCAAGTCAAAATATTCCAAAAAAGTTCCAATTTGCAATAGTCCAACGGCTTCTTTTTTCTCTCGATCCAGCTTCGAATATAGCCCCATCAGCGTCCTCCCACATATTAATTAACAAGGTAAGTATCTTTACAGATACTCTTTAAAGCTAACGAAAGCAGACGTGTATAACAAATAAAAATATGTTTATATCTAAATGTTTCTAATTCTTAGGGTATGTTGGGGAATTTAATGATTCTAGCGGTATATCAGATTAAAAAAGCTCTATAAATATAAAAAGCCAATAAAGATTGGCTTTTTATATTTATGTGTGACGCTTAAATACGTCTATTTTTTGCGTCTCAAAAACGCGGGTATTTCTAATTCTTCACCTTCATCTAAATTTAGATCTTCATCCGTTCTAACTTTTGTTTTAGAACGTTGAGCAGGCTTGTGAAATAAATGATCCTCTTCAAGATCAGCTTGATGACGACGACCAGTCAACCGTTCAAAGAAAGACAACTTGCGCGCTTTTCTGTAGGGTTCTGTCGACGTCATAGATTCTTCGATCATCTCTTCATGGTGATCTGCAGACGATTTTAACGACTCACCGGATGCCGTCGCCGTTAATTCATCATCAAATTCGTCATGGGTTTCTTGAGGTGCACTGTGTTGAGCAACAACTGGCTCAGGCATATGTTGAGCACTACCGAAACCACTGTGTGATGTTGATCTCGCTGCCGCTGAACGATGTTGAGTTGATTCTGCGTCAATTCCCGTTGCAACCACAGATACTCGGATAACGCCTTCCATTTTTTCATCAAATGTTGAACCGAAAATAATATTAGCTTCGGGATCAACTTCTTGACGAATACGGTTAGCCGCCTCATCCACTTCAAACAATGTCATATCATATCCGCCCGTGATGTTAATCAAAACACCCCGTGCGCCACGCATTGAAACATCGTCTAACAATGGATTTGAAATTGCAGCTTCTGCAGCTTCAATTGCACGGTTTTCGCCTTCAGCTTCGCCTGTTCCCATCATGGCTTTACCCATTTCGCCCATTACAGAACGAATGTCAGCAAAGTCCAAGTTAATCAAACCAGGCATAATCATTAGGTCGGTAACCCCACGCACACCTGAATACAACACGTCATCTGCCATTTTAAAGGCATCTGCTAACGTTGTACGTTCGTTTGCGATTCTAAATAGATTTTGGTTTGGAATAACGATTAATGTATCAACATATTGTTGTAATTCAATAATT
This sequence comes from Candidatus Bodocaedibacter vickermanii, assembly GCF_014896945.1. Lineage (GTDB taxonomy): Bacteria > Pseudomonadota > Alphaproteobacteria > UBA6184 > UBA6184 > Bodonicaedibacter > Bodonicaedibacter vickermanii. Next base: position 1,231,484 of record NZ_CP054719.1, on the reverse strand, counting down.
CCTTTTTCCGCAGACTTCATACGGTTTGAACCTTCAAAATGGAAAGGTTTTGTTACCACACCCACCGTCAAAATTCCAGCTTCTCTGGCAGCTTTTGCAATTACGGGGGCTGCACCCGTACCCGTTCCACCGCCCATACCTGCTGTAATAAAGACCATGTGAGAGCCTTTAATCTTACTCATCACTTCAGCAACTGTTTCTTCAGCTGCAGCTTTACCAACGTCAGGTCTAGATCCAGCACCCAGTCCTTGAGTGATTTCTAATCCTAATTGAAGACGATGGGGCGCTAACGAATGTACCAACGCTTGTGCGTCTGTATTTCCTGTTATAAACTCCACGCCTTCAAGCTGATAACGAATCATGTTGTTAACAGCGTTTCCACCTGCCCCACCAATACCGATCACAGTAATTTTGGGTTTTAACTCGTGTAAGTCCTCAGTCGTTTTATCGCGAGTATTTAATGTCAATTGTTCTTCCATCCATTTAACCTTTTTTAACTAAATTGTATCGTACATCCAAGACTTAAGTCTATCCCAGAAAAACTTACGTGATGTATGTTTAGGAATGGCTACCTCTTGGGTATTTTTATCTACCAAAGCAAACAATCCTGCACATACCGAAAACTCTGGCCCCATTGATGCTGTATTAGCTCCCACAACGTTTGTAGGGTGCCCTAACCTTACCGTACCTCTTAACATCAATTCGGCTTTTTCTTTTATGCCATGCAGCATGCTAGAACCACCCGTCAACACATACCGTTGACCTGTGGCTAATATATTAATCTTAATCTGTTGTGTAATCATTTCAAACATTTCTTCAACCCGCGAACGAATGATCGTTGCCAACAGCTGTTTTGTGACTTGTTTACCGCTCATACTGTTTAACATCTGAACTTGCAGTATTTTTTGATCGTCACCACGTTCTATTATAGATGAGCCGTACAATGTTTTCAATCGTTCTGCATCAGCCATACTAATGCCAACACCTCTGGCCACATCTTGAGTAATATGTTCCCCACCGACAGGTAACGAAAATGCTTGAACAACGTTACCTTCGCGGAATGTTGTCACATCTGTATGTCGCCCCCCCATATCAATATGGGTTACGCCTAACACCGTTTCATCTTTTAACAACGCCCCCAAGGACGATGCATACCCGGTTGAAATAAATTGTTGCGGAATTAAATGGCACCGGTCTAATACATTCATGATGTTTTCCATAAACATCCGTTGACCAAAGGTTACAAAAAACGATCCTGATAATTCTTTTGCAATCATTCCCCTGGGATCCAAAACTCCCATGGCCCCATCCAACGTATAAGATTGTGGAATAAAGTATAATACTTCTTTGTCCTGCTTTGCAGAAAATCGCAACAACTCTTGGAAAAGCGTTTCCACATGATGGTCTTCGACAATGTCTCCACCCACTTGCACAGAAATCTTAATGATTTTATTTTGGATACAGGGACCACCTAAACCAACTGTAATATCTTTAATGACTTCTCCAGATTGGTTTTCAGCCGTTTCGATGGCGCGTAAAATGCTATCTTCGCATAATGAAATATCAGTAATGCGCCCGCCAGTCATGCCACCAGCAGCGTGATATCCAAACCCAGCAGTACGAAAGGTATTATTTACCTTATGTCCCTGAGCACACATAAACTTAGTCGATCCCAAATCCAATACATTCATGGTGGGGACATGATACGTCTGTGGCGATGTGTTGCGCTTAAACAACAAAAACCAAACCTCCCAGTTCGTCAATTTTTTTGTTTTCTAGCAATTCTACTTCCTTTAAATACTATCTTATTAGGCACTCTAATGTCAATAATTTCTACATCTCGATCTAATATTTTTTGTTTTTGATGCAATGCATATATACTATGTATAGTATCGCCGATATTATCTTCTGGCAAGTCCACAAGCACATTGCTTGAAAAATATAATCTCCAGCGTCGACCATGCATAAACTGTGCAGATGTAATCATATCTTTAAACCCAGGATAATCCATCAAAATTGAAAACAATCCCTTACATTGTAAGTTTGCTTTTTCTCCAACCACAAGCATCAAATCTGAAAAGTGTTTGGGATCCGCTTTTGGAATAACCACGCCAGTTTCAGCAATAACAACAACGTTACCCTTATATTGCCATAACGCATACGGACGATATTCCTGAATCACAATATCAATCGTGTTCGGAAATTTCTTTTGAATGGTAATATGTTCAATCCATCCAATTTTTTTTAACTCCAACAATAAAGCTTCCGTATCTACACCAAAAATATTATCGCCATAATTAATATTAAGCACCTTTAATACATCGACTTTGGACGTGTATCGCAATCCGCTGATTTGTATGTTTTCTACAGAAAATCCAGCAATCCTTGCTAATTTTAAGCTCGTTTCTTGTACCCAAGATTGCGCTGTATCTTTTACACTCTCAACACGTTCACGTAACGAAGCGCTAATAAAAAACGCCCCCACTGCAATGCTTAACAACGCTATACTTATATAGATTGCAATGCGTTTCCTAGAAAGTTTTGACCTGGTTTTTTTCATTGTGCAGGCTTACCTATGCGCATGATTTCCCAGTGCAGATCAACTCCACACTCCTGCAACACTTTAGACCGCACCAGTTCGCCTAAGGCCTCAATATCTGCAGCGGTTGCATTGTTCGTATTAATTAGAAAATTGCAATGCTTCTCAGAAAATTGAGCATCCCCAATTTTCAAACCACGCCCACCAACCTTATCAACCAATTCCCACGCCTTCACGCCTTCAGGATTTTTAAACGTGCTACCGCCCGTTTTCGAACGAATCGGTTGACTCGCCTCACGCCTTGCTAAGAAATCATTGATCTTGTCATGAATCACCGTCGATGGAAGACGTTCTTTCGCCTTAAAACAAGCCTCAACAAAAATGACAGGCTCATCCAACCCACAATGACGATACGTATACTTTAACTCTTCTACGGAATACGTTTTAAGGTTTCCTTGCATGTCTAAGGCTTTCGCCCAAACCAACACATCCTTAACCTCCCCATCATAACACCCAGCGTTCATCTTTAAGGCGCCACCAATGGTTCCAGGTATCGATGCCAGAAATTCTAACCCAGCAAGCCCGGCATCCGCTGCTGTTAATGCTACATTGCGATCTAAAGCACCAGCCCCTGTGATGATCATATCATTTTCGATTCGACATTCTGTAAACCCACGCCCCAAACGAATCACAACACCGTTCATACCACCATCTCTGATAAGAACGTTTGATCCAAGACCTAAGGTAAAAATATCCAATTCGGGTGATGTGTGTTTTAGAAAAAAAACTAAGTCATCTAGATCCGCTGGCTTAAAAATAACATCAGCAGGTCCACCAACTTTAAACCAAACATAGTTAGATAAAGATTCATTAACCGTGTACCGCCCACGAACTTTAGGTAACTCGCTTATCATAATGTAACAACTGTCCTTTCGTTGATCTAATTTAGCAGAGCCTACTGACAAAGTCCATGACAATTCATCATGCCTAAAAATGAATCAAACAGTTCAGCAGAAAATTAAACTCCATTGCAAACAGAGTTATCCCCACTTTTATTCACAGACTTATCCACAAAAAATGTGGATAAGTATTTGTATATGAACAATAAAAAACAGCTTGATTTTTATAAAAAATAGATCAATGCCCGTGTTTGTTTTAGATGGATTGCTTTAACTCACAGACTTATACACAAAGTTATCCACAAGAAAAAATATTTTTTAATAATTGACTTTTCCAAAGACAGCACTTCTCCTCCCCTTTTAATATAGTAAAAAATGTTGCTCAATATGACACTTTTGGTAAAAGAGCCAAAACCACACACTTAAAAAAATCTAACTCTACCCTCATTCATTTTTATGTTAGACTGTACACACGTTCTTGATGAGATTTTAATATGTATGATTGTGTTATTATTGGGCAAAGCTATATCGGAACATTAACCGCTATCAGCTTACATAAAGCCTTTCCCCACTTAAAACTATGCATTATCGACAAGCATATCCCCAACACAATTCAGGATCATCGCGCAACAGCTCTCTCTCAATCTTCGATAGACTTAATGGATAGCTTATCGTTATGGGAAAATGATTTAAAAAATGCAGCCAGCCCTATTCAAGAAATTCACATTGGAATGAATACAGATAAGGCGCCCTTAATGTTAAAACAACCCAACACTCCACTGGGCTACAATATCGCAAACTCTGCTCTTCGCCCCACGTTAGAAAAAAAACTAAGCGAATCAACCAATGTCGACTATTGCCATGGGCATGCGATTAACACCATTACTATCGCAACCACACATGCTACAGTAACGTTAGACAACGGTACTCAAATCCAAGGGCGATTAATCATTGGTGCTGATGGCAGACATTCTAAAGTCCGCGAAATACTCAGCTCAACACGCGTCATTGATTATCATCAAACTGCATTGACAGGGACTCTACACCACGAAATATCTCATCATCATCGCGCCTTTGAATTTTTTATCCCTCAGGGAGCTTTAGCCTTCATACCCCTTAAAGATCCGCACACGTCTACGTTTGTGTGGTCACTAAAAAATACGTTGCTGCCATCACAGGAAACCTCGATTGAAAGACTACTGTCTGCCCTAGCACACGATTATCTCGGTACACTTCGACACATAACGCCTGTGGGACAATATCCTTTAAAGGCATTCATGGCAAATCAACGCGCCGGACATCGTTGGGTACTGCTGGGTGATGCCGCCAATGCGATTCACCCCGTGGCAGGCCAAGGAATGAATCTAGCTATTCGGGATATAACAACGCTCATCCGCCATTTATCTACCCAGTTTAACATAGGGTTAGATTTAGGAAGTCACACTCACCTCGCACGGTATGCTCAGTCACGACAAGCCGACCGATATTCTTTACTGGGTGTAACCCACGCAGCTGCAGGATGGTTCACCACACCTCATCGCCCGACACGCAGCATCCTGAACAAAGGCATGCATCTTTTTCACACGCACTCATTTTTTTCACACCTTGCCATAAACAGCGCATCATTTGGCATCCAGGGATGATCCCCGGCAACGTGCTGTTGCATCCAATAGATTTATCTATAGCTGATCAGGGATAATAAGAATTTAAGAAAGTTAATGTAATCTTAACCACACTTGATATTTAGTTTTTTAGACTTTATTAAATAAGTCTATGTTATATATTTTGTTGACACATGAAAATTAAACCAGGACAATCCGATGCAACGTTTTTTTCAAAAACCACTATTTATTTTAAGCCTGTTATTTATTTCTTTTACGCACATAAATGCCGCCCCTTGCAAAGACGATAAGACTCCAAAACAGCTACATGAATGGGCTGTACAAAGCCACAGAGAATTTTGGACACTTGTCGGGCAAATGGCCGGCTACGAAGCCCGAAACGAAGCTGACTATCAATATGTCAAAAGCCACAATGCTTACGGCTTAAACTATGTATACATCGCCAAAAATTATAAAAATTCAGACCTTGTAATCAATAAAATGAAAGATCGCGCCTTCACTATTTTTTTTGAAGCAGACGATGACGATCATATTTTCAAATACATAACCTCTTTAAAAGAAAGCGATGACTTTACATCGATGGCACTGGACTTACAAAAACTCGATCAAAACTATACATTTAAACCTAATTTAAAAATCTGGAAAGTAACGACTGATGCTGAATTTGATCAATGGGTAAAAGTTTCAGCCGCCCGGCGAAACCCACAAGAAGCAACGCAACTGCGTGAATATTTTAACAATTTCAAACCCTCAAAAAAGAATCCCACTGTCTCCTTTTATCTAGGGTCTGTAAACGGCGAAGTCATAGGAAGCAGCCTGATATACTTTAGCGAACATTTTGCAAGCCTATATTGGGTGGGAGTTCATCCTGATTACCGCAGGCACGGATTAGGCTCTGCGCTCAGTTACGTTCCATTAAAAGAAGCCATTGCACGCGGCTATCGTTGGAGCGTCTTGCAAGCTCAGCCTCTGGGGGTTCCCGTCTACCCAAAGCTTGGATTTAACACTGTTGGATTAATGAAAGTATTTTATTATATCCCTGCACGCTAAAAACTGCACAAATTTTGATCAAACAGGTCAATTGTCTAGCATAATCAGCTCCTTTAATTTTAACTGCATGGTTATACACATAGTTATCCCCAGATTTTGGGGATAACTATTCATCACAAAAAAAATATTTTTTTATCCTTTGACTTACGAATTTACTTTTGATATCTTCCACCAAGTTGTTCTTCAAGGCTTTGAAATAAGGTCTTCTATAAAAAAACAAAACTTCCACTCATAATTATTTCTTAAACTCTTTTGAAACTGCCTTTTTTGTATAAATTGATTTATCTATTTTTATCCACATTTTTATCCACAAGCTGAAGCGCCCCGAAAACGCCCTGTTATTTCAAGACCCGGCAACCTGAGGTTACACCCAATAGGTTAGATCCGATGTGATCTGACACGGATTATAAAAACAACACATCCACCAACTGTATCAGCTCTCTCTGCGTGCCAACCTCTGTCTTTATGCGGCTCAAGCAAATCGCAACGCGATTTGATAGCGGCAACCGCCGCTCTGGCGCGGAAAGCGCCCTTGAGCCGCCAACCTGCGGTTGCATCCGTTAGGTTAGATCCGATATGGTCTGACACGGATTCTATGTAACTTAACCCTGAAAACTACAAACACAGCACTTTCAAACAACAACAAGGAACTAAAACACTACATCACCACAAAATATCTCAAATTCATTTTTCACCCTTACTCCTCCTGCGCCGAAGGTGGGGCAAAAATTCCCTCATTCTCTCATATCTCAAATCGCACAAAATCCAACTCAAAGAATCAAAACCTTCCCCACTCTCCACGGCAATAATCCGTGTCCGATCAGATCAGATCCAATCTAACCTAATGGGTGCAGCATCATGCTGCCGGCACGTTGATGGATTTTTCTTGAATGAAATCGCTAGATCATTTATAAGTATGACCATCGGAGTGTAGCGCAGCCTGGTAGCGCACCACGCTGGGGGTGTGGGGGCCGTGGGTTCGAATCCCGCCACTCCGACCATTAAATGAAAAAAGTTCCGCCTTTGAACTTTTATTTTTTTTATTATACACAACGGAACCTTTTATATAATAATAACTGTTCATTACCAAATTCTTAACGGAGGCTTTTTTTATGATCACAACAAACGATACAAAACTTCACTTAAAAAACTTAATTGAACGCATTGAAAAATTAGAACAAGAAAAAGCAAATATGGCCGAACATATTCGCGACGTATTTGGCGAAGCAAAATCGTCAGGCTTTGATACAAAGGTTATGCGCCAAATTCTGAAAATCCGCCGCATGGATACACAAGAAGTTCAAGAACAAGAAGAACTGTTAGATATTTACAGAGCAGCCTTAGGCATGATTCCTGACGACGAAGCCGACAACTAAACGGCAGATTTTTCCAAACAAGCACTCATCTCTGCTATATCCGCTGCTGTTAATTCTTGAAACTTTTCACCCTCAAGAACAAATGTTGCGTAGATATACGGCTCAATAATGTTACGCACACAAGCATACACCGCATCTTCTGCAAGATCTGGATTGCTTGCAGCTGTTTCTAGTTGCTCTTGATATTCTGGTTTAGATCGCAAAAAGCTTCTAAATCCAGAATGCTTGGCGATGAAATGGCATACACCCTCTATGCTTAAGTTTTCCATTAACAGTCGTGCAGCTTTATCAAAGGGCTTTCTGGCACCACATTGTGCTGACCAAATTCCTTTTGACGAGATGCCTAAATTAAAATGATCACTCAGCAACAACAACAAATATACGTATTCCTCTGCAGATTCGGCATATTCATGGTCAACCAAACACTCTTGAATAATATGCTTTTTATACTGTCTAACTAAAAAATGGATCGCAGCTTCCAGATTTGGAGCATTAAACAACGCCATCTCAAATTCCATATCGTCTAATCCAGAAATAGCTCTGTCAGCACAATCTTTTGCATTCGAAATAGCACAATTTTCTAAAATATCTCGTGCGCGCATTCTTTTGCTTAGATTATCTGACGTAGCTAGATCGTTAAAGAAACTTGCAACATTAACCAATCGACCAATTAAGATAGATTTCCCTTGAGGCGTTTCGGCATCTTTAGACCGCAATATCTTAATAAACCATACCATGCAGTTTTCAACTTCCGAAGATATATCAGAAAGCACGGCATTCGCCTTACAAAGGCCATCCAATTCCTCAGCATCGCAGTCCACAAATAAAAAATCACAGGAAATTCTAAATTTTATGGATGCTATATCTAACATTTCCTCTTCATCTTCGATCGTCAACCGCTCATTTGGGATAGCTTTCGGATCTCGAATTAACGCTAATAGATTTGCAAATAATCGGCGATCATCTGACCTGGGCAATGGCTCTTGCTCCAACTTTACATCACAATAATTCGCCCAAAATGCATGGATAATGGCTGCTCTACGCTCAATCGTTTCTGCATCATCACTGCTACCACTCAAAAGCCCACCATCAACCTGCATACGGTCCAAAACATCACCATAGGGTCTAGCCCCTACAACAACCGCCATTCGTTGAATCATTGCCTGTTGTGCACTTGGTAAAGGCACCGCTTCTTCTGTTGGCAACGCCGCAGCGTTAATACAAAGCTGCATGAATAGAACCAATGACACTATACGAAACAATAGCATTTTGAACTCTTTGAAGATGATTGTATACTTCAAGGTAGCTCGAATTAGTTAACAGATCATAAATATTAATGTAAGATTTTTCGCATAACGAATTGCATGATATCCCGACCAAGAGGGGCTGCTGTAACTCCGCCAAACCCACCATGTTCAACCAAAACAATCACTGCATATTTGGGTTTGTCTAACGGCGCAAACCCTGCAAACAATGCGTGATCTTTGTCTTTCCAGTCCCAGTCATATCCATGATGGCGTCCTTCTGCTCGTTCACGCAGGGTAATTTTCCGAACCTGAGCCGTCCCTGATTTCCCCCCCATTTCCCAAGTAACACCTTGAGGGCGGCTGCGATACCCCGTACCATTTGGATGGTTCATCACTTGGCCAATGGCATGCGTAATAATCGCAAGGTGTTGTTTGGATACCTTAATATCTGGTGATGCTTCGGTGGTGCTGTTCGCTAGAATATGCGGGATTATTGTATGCCCTCCATTCACAAGCTGAGCCATCACTTTTGCTAATTGTAACGGAGTCGCCAAGACATATCCTTGCCCAATCGTCAAGTAAACTGTATCAATCCTACGCCAACGTTCCTTACGGTTTTTCAATTTCCATTCATTGGATGGCAGCAGCCCTTTTTTCTCACCAGGAATAGTCGACCCCGTCAGCTCTCCCATCCCAAATATTCCCAACCATTTCGTTAATAATTCTAGGGGCATTATTTTCGCAATTTCATACATGTATATATTGCACGACCCTCTCAACGCCTCTTCTAAGTTTACTGAACCATGCCCCCCATCTTTCCAACAATGGCACGGTTGCCCATCAATCACCGTAACACCTGTACATGTGAACCGCGTTTCTGGCTTAATATACCCTTCTTCCAATGCTGCCAAGGCTATTATCGGCTTTATGATCGATCCCAACGCATATTGCCCCATGATGGTTTTATCAACCAGCGGCGTTTGAATATCATGTCGTAATGCATCCCATTGTGCCTGTGATAACCCTCGTTCAAAAATTCCAGGATTAAAACTGGGATATGACACCAGGGCGATGATCTCTCCCGTATTTACATCCAGAACGACCACAGCACCGCTTTTGTGCGGCTCAAGCTTACGATACACAAACTCTTGAAGCTCTGCATCAATCGTCAACTTAACTTCATCTCCCTTACGTCCTGGATTAAATGACAATGTACGCATCGCTTCACCGTATGCATTCACTTCTTCTTCTAATAACATCGGCACACCAAACAGCGTCTCATCCAATTGCTTTTCCAATCCCGAACGCCCAACCGTTGAAAAGGGTAGCTTTTTAGCGTAAGGGTGATCTTCAGGGATTCGACTGGTATACCCCAAAAAATGAGGTGTCACACTGTCCATTGGATACGTCCGTTCATACAACGTTTGAATATCGACCATAGGCAGATCATTCTTATGGGTCTCTAAAAGAGTGATTTCATCCCAACTTAATCGTTCTTTTAATACAAACGATTTGTTATCTTTTCGATTGAATAGGTCTGGATTAACTTGAAAGTTTTTTTGAGCTAAGACTTGCTTGCATTTTTCCCGACAGTCTTGGTCTTTGCAAGTGACTCTAGCATTATAATATGGGGTGCTCTGTGCCAAAATCACCCCGTTTCGATCTTTGATATTGCCTCTCAAGGCTGGTTTCAACGTAACGCGAATGCGATTGCGATCAGATAATCCTGCATATTTTTCCTGATCAATAATCTGTAAAAAAAACAACCGTCCAATCAATAGCAGAATCAATGCAATTTGTAGTGCGATAACCACACCCAATCGATATCCAAACAGTGCGAACGTATTTCGCATTCTTACTCCATCCCCATGATACGATTATTCTTACACTAATTTGAATTTGGACGGAACTCTCTTTTGATACAATGCAGCGTAACGCTGCACTCGTTAGGTTAGATCCGATGTGGTTGGACACGGATTTCAAACAATGAAAGCCGTAAGGCAGCATGATGCTGCACCCATTAGGTTGGATTGAGTGTGGTTGGATACGGATTATTGCCGTGGAGAGTGGGGAAGGTTTTGATTCTTTGAGTTGGATCGATGTGGTTTGAGATGTAATAAGATACATGTGGAGGAATGGGGCGGATTTTGACCCAGCTTTGACCCATTTCGGGCGCAGGGCAGCGTGACGCTGCACCCATTAGGTTAGATTGAGTGTGTTTGGAGATATGGGGGAATGGGGCGGATTTTGAACCTACCTTCGGCGCAGGATCATTTGGGGTGAAAAATGATTTTGAGATATTTTTGTGAAGAGTAGTGTTTTAGTTCCTCTGTTTTGTTTGAAAGTGCTGCGTGTAAGGCTTTCAAAGTTAAGTTATTTGTTTAAGTGTTTAATTATTTAGTTTTAAAACCGAGAGAATCCCCAGTAACCCGCACGTGCAAAAGAACCCCATTTCTTACACGAATGGGGAAAGGCGGACTTTAGTAATATATACAAAGTCGGTGTTTTACGAGCCCGTCGGCTCTAGGGGTTGTTTACAGGGCTGTGTCTACTGATCGGGTAGTTTGAGCGCCTGTACTGGGGATTCAGTTCGGCATGTCTTTGAGTGGTTCAAAGACGTAGAACAAAAAAAGGCTACCCAGGTTTTTGGGTAGCCTCTTCGCAATTCTAGCTATTAGTATACATAAGAAGTTTAGATTGTCAATATATTTTTATAATCCGTGTCGAGGCGCATCGGATCTATCTATAGGGTGCAGCGTCACGCTGCTTTTTGCCCACCGTCTCGTGAAGAAAAGACGGATTGCTTCGTCTATTTAGCCTCGATTTAGGGAGTGGGTTTTGTCCCCCCACCCGAAGGTCACTGAGGGTGACTAGGGCACAACTGTTGAAAGTGATCAGAAGAAGTGTTTAACGATATTAAAATCACCCACTTAAACACCAAGCTATGAATGTTATAAAAAACTTCATATTGTGTAAAATAGTCGCATATCTATTACTTAATTCATACATATCTGTATGATTGACACAATTAATCGGTTTATCAATGATTTTCCCTGTTCTATTGATTTGTTGTCAAAAATATTCTTTTTCAAATCACTTTCAACAGTTGTGGTGACTAGGGCGGGGGGTGCGCAAAAATCAGAAAAATTAAAAAATTGTTAACCTTTATTAACCCCAGATTAACGGCAGTGCTTTTTCTTATAAGTCGTGTTTGTGCGAATCAGATCTAGCCTAACGGATGCAATGGCACGTTGCCTATAGGATCCATGGATCATCCCTGGTAGCCTCACGTTACTTATAACGTTGCAAACCGGCTATATAGCGGTGCCATCAGCTTTACCCACACGGGAAACCATAGAATCCCCACGGTTACATCCAGTAGTTGATGCATCAGGGAAAATGGAAGTTTTAATTGAATCGCCAATATCCACTTCCCTACCCCAATCACAAGAATCAAACTGCCAATGCTTTGCCATAAATAATTAAATTCCTTGTGCAGCAAAAATCGACGATCCATATGGATGATGCTCATTAACGCTAAATATACGAATGTTTCTTCCCCTAAAAGATGCCCCGACAGGCTATCGCAAATCAATCCTAATCCGACAAGCAACGAAATGGGGACGAAATCTGATCGAAATACACTCCAGTAAAATATAGCAGCATAGGCGAACGATTGTATGCCAGACAGAATGCTAATAAATACAGATATGATAATCGTAAGCCCAGGCACATATTGATACAGCTTGATTTTATTGGTGAACATGTTCAACCATTGTTTCACTTAACGATGATAATACATACACAAATAACGTTGCATCCATAGCGTGAATCAGATGTATTTTTGTGCCCGCAGATTTCTTTTCGATAACAGCAACATTAATTCCTCTGGGAAAAACGCCACCCTGTCCAGAAGTTAACAGCCGATCACCATCCTCTAGCTGATCGGTCAAAATATACTCTAAAAGCACACCTTGTCGCACATCGCCTTTAATTACCCCAACAGCATTTGTGCGCTCAACATAAACTGGAACCGATGATAAAGGGTGAGACAGCAACATTACTTCGGCCGTCTTCTGCCCCACTGCGATTACTTTGCCAACCAAACCATGGGCACTAATCACGACCGAATCTTTTTGAATGCCGGATTTTATTCCGACGTCCAAAAAACCTTTATGTCTACCTTGATACCCTTGGGGGATAAACATCTGACTTGTTAGAGCCGAAACCTTCAGGTCTTTTTTATAATTCAGCAATTCCTGCAACACATGCATTTCATTGCGCAAGCGTTGAACTTCTAATTTCCAGAACTGAATGGTTTCGTCTTTTTCATGCAACTGTCGTTCGTATTTTTTATACGGACTCAAAAGATCACGAATATTATGGGTCACCGTGTGTGTCACATCCACACTCAAATCCACCAACGGCAATGTTGCATCAACGATTATTGTTTTGATTTTTTGGGTAAACTGCTGGTTGCGATAATCCATGACCGACAGAACGATCACCCCAATCATCGAAAACATTAACGTAATCTTGGCCGCGTTCAAACGCACTCTAAAAAAAGATGCGGAAGGCCAAATTCGCCTTCCAAATCGTGAATATTTCCGCTGATTTTGCCGCAGGCGCATGCTTAGACTTTAATTAGTACATTGTGTAACGTATCCATGTGTTCCAATGGTTTTCCAGTTCCCAACGCCACACAATCCAACGGCGACTCTGCCACAGTTACTGGAAGGCCCGTTGCAGCACGCAATACTTTATCCAGGTTACGAAGTAATGCACCGCCTCCCGTTAAGACAATACCACGATCAACGATATCAGCAGCCAATTCTGGATCTGTGCGTTCTAACGCCATCTTGACACTGCCAATGATCGCTTGAACGGGTTCAGCAATGGCTTCTGCAACTTGACGTTCATTAATGGTAATTTCTTTAGGCACTTGTTCTATTAAGTGTCTTCCTTTAATTTGCATCGACATTCCATCTCCATTCCCAGGCACACACGCAGATGCTATTTCTTTTTTGATTCGTTCTGCCGTTGCATCACCAATATACAAATTTAAGGTTCGACGAATGTACGATATAATCGCTTCATCAATCACATCACCCCCAACACGCAATGAATGTGAATACACAAGACCACCTAATGATACGATTCCAACCTCAGTGGTTCCACCGCCAATGTCTACAATCATCGATCCTGCAGGTTCTGTCACTGGCAGTCCCGCACCAATTGCAGCTGCCATGGGTTCTTCCATCAAGAACACTTCACGGGCGCCCGCATTTTCGGCAGAATCTTGAATTGCACGACGTTCAACTGGGGTTGCACCTGACGGCACACAAATAATAATTTGAGGGCTAATAAATGATCTACGGTTGTGGACTTTACGAATAAAGTGTTTGATCATTTCTTCGGCAATTTCAAAGTCTGCAATCACGCCGTCTTTCATAGGACGAATGGCTTTAATATTACCGGGAGTTTTACCAACCATTTGCTTAGCCTCTTCACCCACAGCCAATACTTTTTGTTTACCATGTTGATCAATGATCGCAACCACAGAGGGTTCATTTAATACAATCCCTTTACCCCGCACATACACCAATGTGTTAGCAGTACCAAGGTCAATTGCCATATCAGCTGAAAACAGCCCTTTTAATTTCGAAAACATATTTCTGGCCACGGGTCTAATCCTTTTTTATAAATCCTACATTCCTGAGTTGTGACAAAACATTAACACTTTGTCTACTTTAAATTCAGGCTCTTCCAAAACTACATCTGCATTAAATTGATGCCTAAACCACGTCAACTGACGTTTAGCATACTGACGGGTTTTTGTTTGAGCCTGTTCGATTGCCTGTGATTCTGTAAGATGCCCACCTAAATAAGCCTCTACTTCATCAAAGCCGATCGCTTTTGCCGCATAATTATTGTTTATGTCGTGATATGTGGTACGAAACACCTGAACTTCATTGTGTATACCATTTTTCCACATGGAAACAAAGCGTTGATTGATACGATGGTACAAAATTTCGCGATCATGGGAACACAGCACTTTGATAAACCGATCATTCTGAGGGTGCTGCTGTTGGTACCAGGAGTGAAGAGTTTTTCCTGTTCCTTCCAACACAGTCCAGGCTCGCACAACACGATGAATATCCGTCACACGCAGATGCTTTGGAAGATTCGGATCTTTTTCTTTCAAATCTTGATATAACGCATCGATGCCTTGTGTTTGGATAATCGCCTCTGCCCGTTGCATGACTTCATTCGGAACATCGGGTATAGGGGCAATTCCCTCCATCAACACTTTTAGATAAAAGCCAGTACCACCCACGACAATAGGTTGCTTACCCCTAGACTGAGCTTGTGCGATAGCCTCTTGCACTAGCCCAACCCACCGCACAACATCGCATTTATCATCGGGTTCAAAATAATTGTACAGGACATGTCGTCCCTCTTGAATAACAGGCTGAGCCGTCAGTTCGGGCAATCCTTTGTATACTTGCAGACTATCTGCATTGATAATGACACCGTCTAACGCATCGCACACCTGCTCTGCAATGTCAGACTTTCCACCCGCAGTGGGTCCTGTAATAATAATTGGAATCAGTTGAGGCATAGAACGTTCCTGTTACAGGCGCCCCATCTGCAGAAATTTTTGCTGACGCTTCGCAATAAATGTATGCTGCTCCACTCCGTCATACACTTTAAGTGCTGAATTGATATAACGCCCAACAGTAAGTATTGTCTCTTCAGCATGACGATGCGCTCCACCCACTTTTTCAGGAATGATCTGATCAATAATTTTAAACTCTAACAGATCTTGAGCCGTTAGTTTTTGTGCTGCTGCGGCCTCTTCTTTTTTATCCGCATCTTTCCATAAAATAGACGCACAGCCTTCCGGTGAAATCACTGAATATACAGAATTTTCTAACATCATCACGGTATCCGCAACAGCAATCGCGATCGCACCACCTGATCCACCTTCACCAATAATTGTGCTTACCATTGGAACATTGATCTTTAAACACGTTTCAATAGACTTCGCAATCGCTTCAGCCTGACCACGTTCTTCAGCATCCACGCCAGGGTACGCCCCCGGTGTGTTTACCAATGTTATTACAGGCAATCCAAACTGATGCGCCATTTCCATCAAACGTGCGGCTTTGCGATATCCCTCGGGTCTAGCACATCCGAAATTATGCCGGATTCTAGATTCCAAATCCGTCCCTTTTTGATGCCCCATAATCACAACGGAACGACCCTCGAATCGCCCCAATCCTCCCACAATCGCCTGATCTTCACCAAACTGACGATCGCCTGCAAGTGGCGTAAAATCTTCAACCAAACGGCTTACATAATCTAAAAACTGAGGGCGCTTTTCATGCCGTGCAATTTGAACGCGTTGCCAAGCGGTAAGGCTGCCATACGCCTTAATCATCAACTTATGCGCCTTATCTTCCATCGCAGAAATTTCTTTGGTTAAACCATAATCTTCTACGCCGGCAAACTTTTTCAGCTCGGCAATTTTTGATTCTAATTCAACGATTGATTTTTCAAAGTCTAATACTGTGCTCATGCATTTCTCCTAAAACTGCTCTGCAATAATCCGCTCTTCTAAATGGGAATGAGTGCTAAATAACACTGTCGCACTAACCGAATGTTTCTGATGCACGGATACTTTCACCACGCGTTTGATTTCAACCATATCAGCGACAGCATTCACAGGCCGTTTCTTAGATTCTAAGGTTTCAATGACCACATTATCGTTGTTTTTTAACAAGGCGCCCTTCCAGTTCTTGGGACGAAACGGACTAATCGGGGTCAACGCCAACAAGTTCGCCTGTATCGGTAAAATCGGCCCCCCAGCAGAAGAGTTGTATGCCGTACTTCCCGCAGGGGTAGACACCAATATCCCATCAGCAATCAACTTGGGTACGCGCACAACGTCGTTAACCAATACTTTTAATTTAGCCGCCTGGGGAGACGCCCTCGTCACTGAAACATCATTAAACGCCAGAACTGTTTTCTCTCCATCCCATACGTCAATCGTTGTCATTTCCAATGGAAACAACTGAACAGGCTTTGCCTCATTAATTAACGCCTCAATATCATCTTCACCATCTTCGTTAATTGAATTCATTAGAAAACCAAGGTTTCCAAGATTCATTCCATAAAATGGTTTTTCTAAAGCATGATAATCCCGCAATGCTTTTAACATAAACCCATCACCGCCCAAAATTGCTAAATAATCAGCCTCTTCCGGAGGATAATTTGTATATCGTTGTTCAATTAAATCAAGGGTACGTCGCGCCTTAATTTTATTGGCTGTTATAAAGGCAATTTTCATTTGAACACTTACTATTAATCATTGTGCCCACTTTACAATAGATTGTGCCAGCCTTTCTATCAAAATATTATACCCTCGAGTACTTGCCGGAATATCAACCCCTTCTGTATCCACAGTCAAAATCGGCAACTTATATTTTTGCACCAAGTTTTGTACAACATTAATTGGCACATGATGGTCTTTAATAACCCCAATAACACGTCGCTCTTCAAGCACCTTATATACATTTCGCAATCGTTGTGGCGTCATCGATTCTTCAGGAGACCCCATCATATATCCAGAAACAACCAATCCATAGGCATTCGCAAAATACGTCAACACGGGATACGTCGTCAAAATCGATTTCCCAGATAAAGGTTGAAGTTGCAATTGTGTTTTCTCATGCAGCTTTTGCAGCTCTTCTATAAACACCTTGGCATTTGCATCAATCGTTGCATGATCGCACTCAGGATATACAGATTTAAGGGCACCAACCACCGCAGGTAACTTTTTGATAACCTCGTTCGGTGATAACCATGAAAATCCATCCGTCTCATCAAATACTTTAATATTAGCTTTAGCAGATCCAATAAGCTTTGACATAAATGGTTCATGAGTCGAGCCATTCCACACAACAAGCTTAGCCGATTTGATCAACAGTATTTCTGAAGGTCTTGCATGGTGATGATGACCACATTGCCCGTGATTAATCAATAACTTTGGGGTATCAACACCTTTAATTAAGGGAGCCACAACAAAATATAATGGCTTGCAAGAAACAACGACGTCCGCCATTATACTGTTCAATAAAATGCCTACCACACCACACACGTGTAAAAAATGTTTCATAATTTTTCCAGAATATTTGTGGTCACACTATATACAATTGCTCACAAACAATCAACTGGAAAGCACCAACGTGCCGTTGGATCCGTTAGTTAGATCAGATATGGCCTGACACGGATTGTAAAAAACAACGTTACGCCAGTTAAGAGATTTATTCGAATAACCTTATTGGATCCAGGGATCAACCCTGTAGGCACGTTGCCGTTAATCTGAAATTAACAAAGGTTAAGATTCAGTTAACGCGATTTTTTTACCACCCCCCGCCCTAGTCACCCTCAGTGACCTTCGGGTGGGGGGGACAAAACCCACTCCCTAAATCGAGACTAAATAGACGAAGCAATCCGTCTTTTCTTCACGAAACGGTGGGCTAAAATAATAATGTAAGTGCACTAAAGATACGATATCGTATAAACGTTAACAAAAGATTGACGAAGTGGATATTTTTTATCTTTAAGAACATTTTCCGTAAAGTATAAAAATACTCTCTCAGCACCGCATCAGAATTAAAGGTGTTTTACTATATTCTCTAACAAGCAGACCGTACGGATAGATACGTTTTCACTCCATCCAAGATTTGTCCTATTTCTGACAAATCTATCTGAAACCAAAATTCTTTTCTTTCCTGGTCATAGTAACTAAAGCAAAATGCATCCTCAATTGTATCATAACCACCACAAAAATTCGAACTTTGAAACATATCATCCGACTCAACTAATCTCCATTCATCAACGGATAAATTCTTTTCTTTAATTTTTTTACAAATAGAAAGAAACTCTTCGTCTATATGTATCTTCATAAAACTACACCCCTCCATATATCATCTGCACCACGTAGTTGACCGATCGTTTAAGCATCGACACAATTGATTTCCCAAAGCTGGATAAATCACTCATAATATAAAACACATAACTACCTGGGTGAATAACCTCAATGCGCACTGTATCTTTATTCAAACCTGCTAGTTGAAGGGCACTATCAATCGCATCATGCAGGCTACCTCGTTGCTTGTCCGCTCCTTGATCGGGAACACAAACGACCACAGGTTTATCGCCTATTTTTTCAGCACTACGATCTATGCCACTCTTTGAACCATCGTATATGACAACTGCTCTAATATCGAATCGAGAACAGATTGCTTTAAGCGTATCATCGTTAACACCATCCAATATCGGTATCACTGCAACAATACTACCCTTATCTTTGTGAGACTTTCCAAGCAGCCGAACATAATCTTGAATAACAATCGCATGCTCTGATTGAGTTAACTCTGAAACAACTGCATCAACCAGCCCTACATTCACAGCTTGCATATCAATCAACGGCATCTCTGGCAACTCAAACGTGGAATTCCGATTTTTACGAACGATAGATACGCTCTTATAAGCGTGCGTTTCTTTCAACATACCGTCATACTGCAATGTGTGTAAGCTGACTGACCCGAATCGTTGCAGCTGAATAACATCACAATACGATGCCAATACATAAGCAGGAACGCCTCCATTTTTAGAATCAAACGATGTTGAATAACATATGACTTTCTTTCCTTTAGATCTAAAATAGTGAATTGCTTCACCAATCGTATAAGCTTGTGAGACGGTTAAAC
The DNA here is from genome assembly GCF_014896945.1 of Candidatus Bodocaedibacter vickermanii. GTDB lineage: Bacteria > Pseudomonadota > Alphaproteobacteria > UBA6184 > UBA6184 > Bodonicaedibacter > Bodonicaedibacter vickermanii. Next base: position 1,211,970 of record NZ_CP054719.1, on the reverse strand, counting down.
GAACATTATCTAAATGAATTAAGGTTGATGATATTTTGGACTCATCTGCAGCAGCTCGCAATCCTTGATCAATCTCCCAAACATTGGGGCTAAACCTTAGACTAAATGCCAAGGGATTAGCCGACGGAAAATCATGCACAGTTGACGATAAATGAATATATAATTGATAAGTTGTATTCGCACTCAAAAGCTTCGGCTCTAAAAAGACCCTAACCCCATATCCTATACTCGTTATTAAGGTAACAACGCTCAACACCACCCAAACAAAAACTAATTTTTTCTTCATGTGCACGCTACAAATACTTTACTAAACGTCAAAAGGGATTATTCGCGACTAATCCCTTTCAAAACTTTCTATTAAATTCTTGCCGCTTGAAATCAAGCGGCGGATATGCTGCTATCCGATTCACCTTGTTGTGGACCGCGTAAAACATATCCACGACCCCAAATGGTTTCAATACAACAATCCCCATTTAAAGCTTTTGATAATTTTTTACGAAGTTTGCACACAAATACGTCAATAATTTTTAGTTCCGGTTCATCCAATCCACCATACAGATGATTTAAAAACATCTCTTTGGTAAGCGTTGACCCTTTACGCATTGCAAGCAACTCTAGAATAGCATACTCTTTAGATGTTAAAGGAATCCCCTCACCATCTACTTCTGCCGTATGCGATTGTAAATTAATCACAAGGCGACCAATTTTAATTGTCGCATCAGCATGACCACGCGCTCTGCGAACAATTGCATTGATTCGTGCAACTAATTCATTTTTATTAAATGGTTTTGTAAGGTAATCATCGGCTCCAATACCAAACCCTTTAATTTTATCATCGGCTTCACTTAACCCAGATAAAATTAGAATCGGCGTCTTGATGGCTGCATTTCGTAAACGTTTAATAACGTCAAAGCCATCCATATCAGGTAACATTAAATCCAAGATGATAATATCATAATCATACAACTTGGAAATTTCGATCCCTTCTTCTCCTAAATTTGTAACATCACAGACGATATTCGTCGACTGTAACATCAGCTCAACACTTTTAGAAACGGTCGGATCGTCTTCAATTAACAACACTCGCATCGTAGAGGCTCCTTATTTTTATTTTTGTTCTTATACTATAATAAAAGCCAATAAAGATTAATTTTAGGTTAATAGTTATAATTTCATTTGATTAATAACTCTTTCCAACTCTTTAAGAATCGCTTTTTCTAAAATTCCAGGTAGATTTCGATGTAACCATTCTTCCACACGCAGCAACATGGTTTTTTCGACCACAGCACTGATTGTTTCCGTTAATCTCCCTGCTGGTGCATATTGCGGTTCAAATGATCGCACAGGCTCTTCTTTTCGCAAATCAGACATATTTTGCTGAACATAAGAATCCACAATACCTTTTAACGCTTTGGAAATTCGATCCTCGTTTGAACTGGCTTCTCGGGTAAATTGTTCACGTTTATAATAAGGATCCGTCGTCTCTTGAACAGAACGTTCATTGCGATGTTTTAAATTAAAATCTTCATCTGGAAAAACTGATTGATTTCGCACAGTACGTTCTTCAAGTTTACGCTCGTTTAATTCTTCTTCTTTAAAATTAGGCAACACAAACTCATCCTGATCAAACCTAGGCAAATCTTCCATCATGCGCGCCCCCGATGGATTTGTTGTGGAATCCTCTGGAAACGTTCGACGCAGCTCCGGTTTTGTCTCTTGATCTTCGGTAATAATATTTCGTATGGACGATAAAATTTCGTCCATACTTAATTCATGCTCGTGCCTGTTAGATGTTTTGGCATCATCTATCATTGTTATTATCCTTCTACACTGTGTTCATCATCACGTTCATTAATGACTAATCCAACAGCACTTGGGGTTAAGGTTCCAACAGCAGCTAACAACTTATATCGCCCTAAAACTTCGGCTTTAATACCTTCTAAATAGTTTAACTCTGCTTTTAACAACTGCTCTTGTACTTTTAATAAATCAAGGTACGCACGTTGACCTAAACGGAATTCTTCGATTGCACCTTCATAAGCATTACGTGCAGCTTCTACCCCAAGCTCTGCCTGAGACCGTTGAGATTCCGCTGTTTTTAATCCATGCCAAGCTGCTTTAACTTCTTTTACCATGGCATTACGTGCATGCTCATGACCATAACTTGCCGCTGTGTTATTATTCGTTGCTTGTTTGATTTGGGATATGTGCGACCCCTGGCCAGAGTTTGAAAACAATTCATAGGAGAATCTAATTCCAACGCTACCACTACCACCTTTATCCTTATCTTCATCTTTTAAGGATGTGTCATACTGAGCATACACATCGATTGATGGTAATGTTCCCGTCACAGTGGATGCTAAATTATGTCGCGCGGCTCTCAAATTCGCTGCCGCCCCACGCAATGTGATGCTTTTTTCTTCAGCAATTTTCATACAGTCATCCAATGTTGTGGGCAATGTTAAGTTGTTTTTGGGATACACCAATTCACCCGCAGGTTCACCCGCCATCTCAATATACGCTTGTTCGGCATTGATTAATTCTGTTTGAGCCTTCATACGATTACTGGTCGCTTGAGCCAACTCTGCCTTAGCAGTCAATACGTTTGTACGCGTAGACGATCCCACCACATATTCTGTCTGAACACGTTCAAAGTTATGGCGAGCTTGACGTTCAAATTTTGTATACACGTCTAATGCCTGGCGTCCCTTCAATACGTTGACATAAGACTCCACTGCATCCAAAATGAATTTTTGAATTTTTCCAAATTGCTCCATATCATATGCATCTTGTTTCGCAGCAGCACCCATAACTGCAAACGTATCAGACCCAAAGTGAAATAGATTAATCCCTGCAGAAACTTGCCCTTTAACATCATAATTGGTATCTCTAAACGTCTCTAGATTTTCTGCGAAGTTTCTTCCTGATGGAAACTGATCAGCATGACCTGCAGTTGCCGATAATTTAACATTTGGGCCAAAGCGTGACATAGCAGCCATCATTTCAGCTTCTTTAGCATTACGAGCATATCGAGCACTCAATAATTCTGGATTACCGTCATATGCTTTTTGTAAAAAGTCCAACAACAGTATGTTGCGTCTAACATTAATTTTGCTCGTTGAACTAGCTTGCTCTTTAGGCGCAGCCTCTTTTTTAGCCTGTTCGACGTCTGTTGTTTTAGCCTCTTTTGTTTCACTGGAAGCATACACACCGTTGAACACTGTCGCTAAATACATTGTCCCAACTAATAATTGATTTCTAAGCACTCTAAACACCTTTGTTAACCTTTACTAATATTTTTACACAAGGTTGGCATGATATGAAAGAAAATTTATTAAAATAAGCAACCTGTGTTTGCACCAGGGATGATCCCTAGACTCATAAAATTAGATCCGAGCAACGTGACGTTGCATCCCTTAGATTAGATCCGATGTGGTCTGACACAGATTATAAGTAACAACTTTGCAACAGTTAGAATTTTCACTTTTACAAACCGTATTACCTAACGGATGCAATCTCAGGTTGCCTAATGGGTTCAGGGATCATCCCTGATGCAACGGCAGGTTGCCTATTTTTTCAGAAACTTCTCAATCAATTGAGCTGCATAATTCACCATGGGGATGATGCGTCCGTAATTCTGTCGGGCGGGCCCCAGCACTCCGATGGCACCAACGACATCATGGTGTGAATTTTTATAGGGGGCAACAATCATTGAACAGCCTGACAAGTGGAACAATGGGCTGTTCGCACCCATAAACACTTGAACGCCTTCACCTTGTTTTGCAGAATCAAGTAAGTCTAAAATTCCTGCTTTGGTTTCAAGACTTTCGAACAGGCGCTGAATATGGGACACATCGTCCGCAGTTCGCGCAACATTTAATAAGTTCGATTGTCCTTTAACAATCAATGTGGGCAAACTTTCCGATGCGCCCCACGTTGCAAGCCCTTTTTCTACCACATGTTTTGCTATTGCATGCAGCTGGTTTTTCTCAAATTCTAGTTCTTTTGTGATTAAGGCTTTGGCCTCGTCCAGCGTTTTTCCAATCAATTTTGCTGATAAATAATTTCCGGCCTCAACTAAATGAGCCGGCGTCATGTCCTCTGGAATGGCCATGATACGATTTTCAATCATGCCTTCGTTAGACACCATCACGACCAAGGCTTGACCTTGAGACAGATAAATAAATTCAACATGTTTTAAGGGTGAGTTATAGGTTGGAGCCGTCACAATCCCAGTACACTGAGACAACCCCGTTAAGGTTGTAATGGCTTCGTTCAACACCTCGTCAAAGGAACGATTCTGAAAATCCAAATTTGATTCTAAAATCTGCTTATCGATCTCACTAATGGGACCGATATCTAGCAACCCCTGTACATATAGCTTTAAGCCTTGTTCGGTTGGCAAACGCCCTGCCGAAGTATGGGGAGAATACAACAGCCCTACTTTTTCTAAATGCGCCATAATATTTCGAATCGTTGCAGGTGATAAACTTTCAGATAAACGGCGCGACAATGTCGATGACCCTACTGGCTCACCGCTTTCCATATAGCTATCCACAATTAACTGAAAAATACGCTGCGAACGACGATCTAAAAATTCTTCCATCTGCAAAAAAATCCTACGCTTATGTGATCAATTATAGCAACAACCATAGAACTTAAACACTATTATTTACTAGCGCTTTTCAGCTTAACCAACGGTAAATTAATTTGATGCCTATAAAAATAGATGCCCTGACCGAAAGCATCATAAACAAATACGCCCTAATACAGTTATACGATTATGCTTTAAAGGATATATTCATTCGGCTTTTTGTGCAGATTCCATCGCTGCTTTTCGCAGGGCACGATACTCTTCTATGGGGATAATTTTTCTAGGATCGGTAATCCTGTCAATATATAATATTCCGTGTAAATGATCGATTTCATGTTGAATGATCCGTGCCAAAAATCCTTTAGCAATCCCCTCAACCAATTTTTCATCAATGTCATAGGCACGATAGTGAATGGTATTATATCGATTGACCATTCCAGCCATTTCAGGAATCGAAAAACATCCCTCATAATCCTCACGAAAGCCTTCTTCTTCAACCCCAACATACTCGGGATTTATCCACAGCTTTTTAGACATCTCTTGAATAAAATCTGGACGAAACTTTTTTGTTTTCGGATCATCGGGCGTTGCAAAAACAATCACTTTTTTTGATATTCCAATCTGGGGTGCCGCAAGACCCGCACAATTATCTTCATAATCAAATTGTTGTTCAAGTGCTTGAATATCTTTTATATCCACTTTAGACAAAGGAAAGCTAATTTTTTGTGCCGGTCTACAATAAATATCAGGCCTCTCTTTTTTCATATCAAACACAACATATGGTTTTGCAACAAACTCTGTTGGTTCTATCTCATAAGAAATTGCAGTCATGAACACACCCCTATACTCAAACACACCTTCTCATTATTATGATTTTTATGCTATAGAATATATCAATAGATATACACATATCCAAAGCATTTTATCAAAGGCTAAAAATACCTGTTCAACTCAAACATATCGAACACGCATACGCCGTCTGAAAAAGAACTCAGATATCCCCACCCAACATAACACTATTCCAAACACAATCTCTAACCAATACGAACATCGATTGACCATCCATCGATACAGTGTTTCTGGTAACGGTTTATGAAACTCAAGATCCATGGTTCTATTCGACAATGAAACAGTATACACTCCCAAAGGTGAGACGTACCCGGAGAATCCGCCATTCGCACACCTGACTACCGACACGCCTTCTTCAATCGCTCGAAATGCGTGAGACATAAATTGCTGCTCTTTACCGTTGTATCCAAACCACGCATCGTTAGTAGCTACCGTGATTAGATCGGTTGTTTGATTGGGGTAAATAGCCCGCCCTGTAAAGGATCCTTCATAACAAATGATCGGGTTAATCTTTAATCCATTGGCTAAAACCAACTGCTCTTGACCTTCTTCCCCCCGACTAAAATCATCCATTGCATGAATCCCTAACGCCTTAGTAATACCCAACAAAAACGATGGCATAAATTCTCCAAACTGTGCCAAGAACCGCTTCTTGTAGATATAGATTATATCCTGTACTTTCGTTAATCCAAACAAAATATTATATGCTTCATTTGTCGCTGATCGCATCACAATGCCCCCCAATAACAACGATTCTTTATGCAAGGCCTGCTGTAAGTAGGCTTTGATTTCTGGATAGGTAAAGTCATATCCCATGCCATGTTGCAACAATCCAAATTCAATCGCTGTCTCAGGCCACAAAATCACAGCTGGCACTCGTTCAGATTTCACAAATGACGCACGTACAGCTTGCTTTAAATGCTCAACTCGCATTTCTATCGACTTAAATTTCTCACGTTGCTCAAATGATGTTGGTACCGCTCGAATAATGTGATCTGACACTGCTAATGGTGTCGTTGACATTCGCCAAGCTCCAAATAGTATCAGCGCGATGCATACACCCATCGACACAACCATTGGCAGCTTTGATTGCCGAATGTTACCCACGCTATAACTCAACACTATCGTAATAAATGAAAGCCCATACATACCAAACAACGCCGCACCTTGTGCTATGTAAGGCACCGTGATCCACATTGATCCCACCTGCCCTAACGGAACTGCTGGAGCATATTCACACCGTAAATATTCCCCCAACACAGTGACACCACTCAACGCAACAACACGATACCCACCACCTCGTTTAAAAATATAATTACAAACGCCAATAACTAAAAAAAATAGCGCGCCAATAAACGGAACACCCACAAATACAATAGGCTGCAATGATGCATACACATCCCCAAATGCCGTTAACGGATGGCTAATCCAACTGTGGCTATAACTAAAAAATCCATATCCAAACATAAACGAATATATCAAAGACTGCTTAAGGGAACCCTTGGCACTCAACAAGCTATAATAATAAAATGCAAATCCTGCGATTAATAGTATGGGATAATTATTCAACGAAAACTGAGTTCCAGATACAAACCCTGACAAGAACAGCCATAAAGGCATTAATTGCAATAGATAACTAATAATTTTTAACACCAAATTTAATTTAAATTAATCTTACATTAAGTAGATTGAAAAGAACAAGTTATTCAATAACTTGCAAAATTTTACCTCCCTCGCATATCAACGCTAATCTTGACTTTGTCAAAAAACTCATTATATCGCTAAATAAGCAGAGCAGGAGACTGTAATGATACACATGCTGCACCAGCTATCGCAGTAACTGCAACGTTTCAACACACGTGAATCAACTATCGCTTTATGGCTTAAGGGCATTTGAGTCAGCAATCTGAGGTTACATTCGTTGGATTAGGTTGAGTGTGGTTGGAGATGTGGCAACGTATCGTTGGCAGCATGATGCTGCGCCCGATATGTTGAGTTGAGTGTGGTTGGAGATATGGCAACGTGACGTTGCATCCATTAGGATAGATTGAGTGTGTGATGGGAGATGTGGAAGAATGAGGAGGATGATGAGGAATTTGAACCTACCTTCGGCGCAGGAGGGGTAAGGGTGAAAAATGAATTTGAGATGTTTTTGAGTTTGGTAGTGTTTTAGTTCCCTTGTTGTTGTTTGAAAGCGCTGTGTTTGCAGCTTTCAAAGTTAAGTTATATAAAATCCGTGTCAGGTCACATCGGATCTAACTTAGCGGATGCAACGGCAGGTTGCAAGCGTCACGCTGTAGTTGTTTAGTTTTAAAACCGAGTGAATCCCCAGTAACCCGCACGTGCAAAAAGAACCCCATTTCTTACACGAATGGGGAAAGGCGGACTTTAGTATACTATACAAGTCGGTGTTTTACGAGCCCGTCGGCTCTAGGGGTTGTTTACAGGGCTGTGACTACTGATCGGGTAGTTTGAGTTCCTGTACTGGGGATTCGGTTCGGCACGTCTATGTATTTCAACAAAAGTTAGATCATTTGGCTGAAAGTTTCAAAGACGTAGAACGAAAAAAGGCTACCCAGGTTTTTGGGTAGCCTCTTCGCAATTCTACTTATTAGTATACATATAGAATTTGGAAAGTCAAGAGCAAACTGCGATTGGCAGCCTAAGGCTGCATCCTATAGATTAATCCGACCTGCTCTGACACAGATTGTAAAAAACAACCTGGCGCCTGCTTAAGTTATCAATTTAAAACGGTCAAGAACCCACTGGGTGCAGCCTCAGGTTGGCATAAATGAGAGAGTTGATACAGCAGTGGTATGCCGGGAGAGATTCGAGAGGCACAATGTGTTAGTTGCTTATAATCCGTGTCTGTGCGAATCGGATCTAATCTATTGAGTCCAGCGTCACGCTGGTTTGTCAATCTTTTGTTAACGATTATGAGATATAGTAACTTTAGAGAGCTCATACAGTATTATTTTTGCCCACCGTTTCGAGAAGAAATGACGGATTGCTTCGTCTATTTAGTTTCGATTTAGGGAGTGGGTTTTGTCCCCCCACCCGAAGGTCACTGAGGGTGTCTAGGGCGGGGGGTGGTAAAAAAATCGCATTAACTCAATCTTAACCTTTATTAACCCCAGATTAACGACAACCTGCGGTTGCATCCGATAAATTAGCTTGAACATGTTTTGAGGCGCGTTGTAAGAAATGAAATTTCTAACTGTAATAATGTCGTTTTGTAATCCTTGTCTGTGCGAATCGGATCTGACCCATTGGGTCTAGTGTCACGTTGGCGGCTCAAGGGCGCTTTGCGCGCCAGAGCGGCGGTTGCCGCTATCAAATCGCGTTGCGATTTGCTTGAGCCGCATAAAGACAGAGGTCGGCATACATGAGAGAGTTGATACAGCTGGCAGCATGCTGCTGCACCCGATGAGTTAGATCGGGTGTGGTTTGCACGGATTCAATTTTTACAAACATCATTACCTAATAGATGCAACCGCACGTTGCTAGGAGAAAACCTGCGCCGCGCACAATGTGAGAAGATCACAGGTAGTCGTTGACAACGAGGCTCCCCCACGATTGCAGACAGCTGAATTGACTTCAGAGCGCCTCGAAAAATTTATTTTTCTTCATTCCACCGTATGTCAATTTTATCCGTACTTGGCTATATCTAATGGGTCCAGGGATCATCCCTAGCGTCACGCTGCTGGAATATTTCGCACAATCAATGTTTTTATAAATCGCACATTACAATCCACAATTTGAAACTCAACACCTGATGGATGCTTCACAATTTCATTGCGTGCTGGAATATGCCCCGCCAAAAAGAAAATCAACCCACCCAACGTATCGATGTCTTCATCCTTTTTTAAGGTCGGTGTAAACAAGGCTCCATATCGATCTTCGAATTCTTCTAATGTGACTCGCGCACTTACCAGCACCGAACCATCTTCATTTTCTTGCAGCACTGTGTCTGCTATTTCACGTTCATTCTCTTCTAAACGGCCAATTACTTTTTCAACGATATCTTCAGCCGTAATAATCCCGTCAACACCACCATACTCATCTGCGATCAACGCAATACGCTGACCACGCAACCGCATTTTATGCAACACGTCTAAGACCGATGTACTGGGCGCAACCACCATGGCTTCACGCACATGTTCACGCAATACAAACGTGTCGACGCTCTCAATGCTTTTTATTAAATCTCGTGCAGCAAAGAATCCAATTAAATTATCCAATGTCGTTCTGTATACAGGATAATATGAATGAGGGTAATCTGATAAAACTTTGGTGATTTCTGCAACCGGCGCTGTCACCTCAATTGCAATAATGTCTGCCCTGGGAACTGCCACATCGCTGGCATCCAAATTTGATACCTCAACCATGTGCGATGCAATTTCTCGACGTTCATCGGCTGCTAATGGTTTAACCCCATTTAACCGAGGTGTTGATTCTTTTTTTGAAAACACATTTGAAATGCGTTGTAATATCGAAGGTTCGTCAGAAGACTGAGATTTGTTCATAATCCTTTATACCATATATGAAGAGTCTGATTCGTAAGGGTTTGGAATGTTATGGTGGTGCAAAATATCCACCTCTAATGATTCCATAAGTTCTGCATCACTGTCTGTCTCGTGATCATATCCGATTAAATGTAATGTACTATGAACTATAAGATGAGCTAAATGATGATGCATTAATTTCTGTTGTTGCATTATTTCATGTTGAATCGTGTCAATACTTAATACTATATCCCCCAACAAAACACAAGCATCCAAATGCTTCATCGTTGACAGATCAACTTCTTGTGGAAACGACAAGACATTCGTGGGTTTATCTTTGCCTCGATAATCTCGATTTAACTCTCTGATATCGTCATCGTTCGTAAGCACAACACTGACTTCAAGGTTCTTTGGAATCTGCAATACAATATCCGGATGAGATAAAGCTGCAACAATGTACGTCTGCAAGAATGATTCAATTGGCTCATTCACTACTTTTTTCCAACGTGCATCTTCTAACGAAATTTGTACATCCAAAGACAATGAACTCATATCAGTTTAATCCCTTTCGACGTTGTACTTCTTTATCATACGCTTTTACTATTTTTGCAATTAAGGGATGACGCACCACATCTTCACTTGAAAATTCTAATATGCCAACGCCTTCAATGTCTTTTAATATTTGGGTTGCCTCAAACAATCCAGATCGCATACCGACGGGTAAGTCTACTTGGCTCATATCGCCCGCCACAACCATGCGGCTGCCCTGCCCCAATCGGGTTAATAACATTTTCATTTGAACTGATGTTGTATTTTGGGCTTCATCCACAATAATGAATGACTTACCCAAGGTACGCCCTCGCATAAACGCTAACGGAGCAATCTCAATTTCACCCGTTTCCATTTTTTTGACGACCTCTTCAGGGTTCAGAAAATCATGCAACGCATCATAAATAGGACGCAAATACGGATCCACTTTTTCCCGCATATCTCCAGGCAGAAAGCCCAGTTTCTCACCGGCTTCAACAGCAGGACGCGACAATATAATCCGTTGAACTTCGCCTTCTAATAACTTTGCAACAGCAATGGCAACGGCTAAATACGTCTTACCTGTTCCTGCAGGTCCCACACCAAATGTCAGTTCGTTCTTTAAGATAGTTTCAATATACTTTTGCTGATTGACTGTTCTGGGCTTCAAGATTTTTTTACGTGTTTTAATTTGCAAGGGCTCAATATCCCCAGTAAATGGAGCATGATGCTCTTCTTCATAACGCTCTAAACTTCCAAGTGCTCCATGAACATCATCCGCGGTGACTTTGAATCCTTTTTTCGCTAAATCATACAAATGAATAACCACTCGTTCAGCTGCTGAAACATCATCTTTAGCCCCTGAAATAAACAGTGTATTTCCACGCTCTGAAATTGAAACATTCAGCTTATGTTCAATGATCCGCAGGTGAATATCCTGACCGCCGTAAACTAATCCCAGCAGCCGATTGTCTTCTAATTCAAAACTTAAGGTCTCTTCAAACTCTGCCAATATACTAATCCTTTTTTTATTATGTGTGGTGTATATGCTCTTGGGTTACCATTTTTCCAGCTAAACTAAACTGAGTCGCACCTTCAATATCCACGGTCACTATCTGACCCAACAACCGGTGTGGAGCATCCAAGTGAACCGATTGTAAATAAGGTGATCTACCGATCAATTGACCTGGATGACGTCCTTCTTTTTCAAGCAATACGGTCATTGGCTTACCCACCCTACTTATATTAAACGCTAGCTGTTGTTCACGCAACAATTCTTGCAAAATTTGTAACCTACTATCTTTTATATCTTCATTTACTTGATATTCTATTAACGCAGCAGGAGTTCCTGGTCGAATACTGTATTTAAATGAATAGGCTTGAACATATCCAATATCCCGCACCAACTGCAATGTATCTTCAAAATCTTGATCCGTTTCCCCAGGAAATCCAACAATAAAATCAGATGACATTCCGATATTGGGTTGTATGTCTCTTAATTTATCAACGATACGACGATAATCATCCGCCGTATGTTTACGATTCATTGCCTTTAATATTGCATCTGAACCTGCCTGAATCGGCAAATGGAAATACGGCATTAAATGGGGAATATCTCGATGCGCTGCATATAATTCATCATGCATGTCTTTTGGGTGAGACGTCGTATATCGAATGCGTTCAATGCCATCAATTTCTGCAATTGCAAATAACAATCGCCCCATTGACCATTCTTTTCCATCCGGACCAATACCATGAAATGCTGTAACATTTTGTCCCAACAACGTAATCTCTTTAACGCCTAAAGTTACCAAATGTTTTGCTTCTTTAATAATGGCATCAATAGGTCTGGAATATTCCGTCCCACGGGTATACGGAACCACACAAAACGTACAGAACTTATCGCACCCTTCTTGAATCGACAGAAACGCAGCCCCTTTGTGATTGTCTGGGCTTGGCATCGGCAGCAAATCAAACTTTGACTCAACCGGAAAATCAACATCCAATACCGCAGGCTTTCCATTGGCTGCTAATGAACGATAGGCCTGTGCAATCATCTCGGGTAACTTATGATACGATTGAGGGCCAAACACCATATCCACACACGGCTTCCGACGAGTGATCTCTTCACCCTCCGCCTGCGCCACACATCCAGCAATCGCCAAAATCATGTATTCGCCTTTTGCCGCCTTTGCGTCTTTATACGGCTCTAACCGTCCAATGTCCGAATACAACTTGTGCTCAGCTTTTTCACGAATATGACACGTATTCAATATAATCATGTCCGCATCATCAGGAACATCCGACAGCTTGTAACCAAGCGGTTTCAATAGATCAATCATTCTGTCAGAATCATACATGTTCATCTGACATCCATAGGTTTTTACGAATAGTTTTTTTGTGGCCGACATTTGGATTCTCTCTTAAAACTGGGTACAGTCATACATAATGTATATGCCATCAGAAATCAAGAGCTGATCCTTTTTAGACTTGATAAGAGCTTTAACATCGAGATCCTATCATCAATTAGTTTTCGGGGGTTCCAACAGATGAGCACTAGCAGTATGAGCATCAGCAGTATGAGCATCAGCAGTATGAGCATCAGCATCAGCATGATGACACCCTAGATGCTGTATAGCATGCATCAGGTGACATGCTGAGTACACAAAGACAGCACATGAACATATCAAAGATACAATTTCACATTCTTTTTCAATTACGTTTAGTAGAGAGTCACCCGCCATAGATGCAAAGACATCCGCAAACAATATTATTGTTAAAAAAGTCCTTCCAGTTAATTGAACAATTTTTTGCTTAATAGGATTTACATCATTATTTATACTTCCAACCTCTTTGTAAATCTCTGCTGATAAATCATAATGGCTAATGCTATGTGCCAAATATGAGAGAAAAGCACACCAACATGTTGTAGTGAGCAGTTGATCTCTTTTATGATGATCACTGTCCCAAAGATATAATGCAAAACTAGTTAAGCTTATATCAGTGGCAGAAGAAAGAGTTGTACACAATGGTGGAGCAAGAACAAACACCGCCTTATAAATCGAACAACACCCCTCATTAGAATTAATACCATTAAGAATGCATTCATTCCCTGCATCAAATACTGCGTTAAAGGGATTGGAACATGAAGAACTTATGGGATTCATACAAAATACTAACAATACTACTTTAAATATTAATCTGTTCATTTGCATCTCCTTTTAATACTCTTTCATTCTACAGAAATTGATTTAGCATTAAAAATAAAAATCCTTTTATAGAGTTTTGGCAAACAGGCCTCAGAAATCAAGAACTGATCCTTTTACCTTGACTTTTATAAAATTTTTATCTAAATGGTTCTTTCATAGTTTCCCTGTATCGGCAGCTTGTCCTGTAAATCTTTAACTTAGGTTCAAAATTATGAAAACACTTTTTTTTAGCATCCTATTCATTGAAAACTTCTTCTTATCCACGCCAATAGCGTCAGAATATTCTAAAGAAGAATTTGAACACCAAATATTAACAACCAATGACACTGTCACAAGGCTAAGGTCGGTAGCCTTTTCTGCAGTTTCAGGTCCTTTGACACTCCATACACGTCAAGATGATCTCTCAATAGCACAAGATACTTTAAAGAGTTTACTAGACGATTATGCAACCCTTACCGGTGAACATTTCATTTTACCAACCGAAACATCTCCTGTAGATTCTACTTTATCAGAAATCTCAATTGTATTATCCGTCTCACCAACAGATACTTCTTCTTCAGAACAATATCAAGAAGATCTCGAAGAGCAAATACTAGCAACACAGGCAAATTACGATAGACTATTAAGGATGACTTTTCCTTCAACCGAAAATCCCTCCATGTTCAAGTCAAACCAAGAAAATCTCTCAACAGTACAAAATATTTTAATAAGTTTATTAGACGACTATTTCGCCCTTACCGGTGAACATTTCATTTTATCAACCGAATCAAGGACCACTCCTGAGCCCACAGAGGGCTTAACTTCAGAGGACTCAACTTCAGATACTTTCACCTCAGAGCAATTTAAAGAAGTACTCGAACTCACGCACGAAATATTAACAATATATAACGATGTCATTAAACTAGCCGCGATACGCACACCTCTAAACGCAGATCCTTCAAAGTTCAAAGAAGGACAAGAAGATCTCTCAATAGCACAATCGATTTTAGCAAACTTACTAGAGGATTATTTCACCCTTACCGGTGAACATTTCATTTTACCAACCGAATCAAGGACTATTCCTGAGCCCACAGAAGAAGCGACAGTTTACACCCCCCCAATAGATACCCTTCAAATTAACACCTCTGTTCATTATAATGGATTTAGGACAATATATGTTGGTCGAAACAAAGGAAATATTTCAATAGAAAGTCTTCTAAAGGAAGCCCAACAAAATTGTTTGCTTCCCGTTCGGTTTGCTGATCCTGACAAGAACTTATGTCAGCTTGAACTTGTCAAGCCAAACAAAACACCCGCGAAACCAGCTGAGCAATCCTCAGCAATGTAAACATAAACATCTTCATCACAAACTTATAGTTTTTTATCAAAGGTCTTTTTATCACATGAAAACAATAATCTTAAGTATCCTTATTTGTGGAACGTTTATCTCACAAAACAGCGGCGCATTTGTGGAAATGTCAACAGATCAAGCATCCAAAATATGCCGCTTACAATCTAATATTGACAATGAGAAAAGCCGCTTAACAGAGCTATACGAATTACTTACCCTACCTGAATATCAAGATCAGACAGATTTCTACACGCAAGAGTTGCTGAACAAGGTAGAAGAAAGTATCGCCATAATAGAATACTATCAGGATTGTTTGGCGCACCTCAACACTTCACAAAAAAGCATCGAAGATAAACCTCAAAAAAACTCTCCAGATCTTGGCAATAACGATTGTTCTTTCAGTCATATGTATCCCAACAGATCTTTTGAAAGTCTGATGCAAGAAGCTCAACTAAACTGTCTTGGGCCGGTTGAACTTGTTTTGCACAAAGATCGTTATTTTCACATCCCAAAACCTACAACATCTAGCCCTGTACAACGCACACAGTAGCAACAACATGGCTGTATTTAGTTTGAAAGCAGATCTTTCCATGGTGTTGCATTATGCAGTTCGAACAATCGCATTAACGTATAGCGGCAACTGCCGCTTGGCACGTTCAGAGTCCGAAAACAAACAAAAACACACATCGCTGATCCTGCTTTTTCCCTATGAATACTGGGTTTATCCAATGAAACAAAAAGAATGATATAAAGTACTAGACAGTCTGAAAAAAAAACCTATAATACGAATTGTTTTTAACCTCTTGGTAAAAAACATTTAAGCATTTAAAAAAAGGATTCAACATGAGTGACCAAATTTTTCAACGCGTAAAACAAATTATTGTTAAACAACTTGGCGTTGATGAAGATAAAGTAACCTTAGAAGCACGTTTCATCGATGACCTAGGTGCAGATAGCTTAGACACAGTAGAAGTTGTTATGGCATTTGAAGAAGAGTTCGGTTGCGAAATTTCCGACGATGCATCTCAAAAAATTATGAGCGTTCAGGATGCGGTAAGCTTCCTTTCTGAAAACGCTACAAAATAACCCACTTATTTTTATTATGAAACGCCGCATTGTCGTTACAGGATTAGGTTTAGTTACTCCGCTAGGTTGCGGTGTTGAAACAACCTGGCAAAACCTAATTGCTGGCAAATCAGGCATCAGTAGAATTACTGCTTTTGACCCTGAAAAATTCACATGCCAAGTTGCCGGCCAAGTTCCCAACGGAACCGAGCCGGGTCAATTTGACATTAACGCTTATGTCCCCTTCAAGGATCAGAAAAAGATGGATCGATTCATCCATCTTGGATTAGCAGCTGCTAAAATGGCACTTGAAGACGCTAACTGGATGCCAACGGACGAATCTGAAAAAGAACGCACCGGTGTTTCCTTAGGCGCTGGTATCGGCGGACTCCCTGAAATTGAACGTTCAGCAATTACCCTTCATGAAAGCGGCCCTCGCCGTGTAAGTCCATTTTTTATTCCAGCATCCTTGATCAACTTGTTATCAGGTCATGTTTCAATTAACTATGGATTCAAAGGGCCCAATCACGCTGTGGTTACTGCATGTGCTAGCGGAGTTCACTCCATTGGCGATGCTGCCCGCATGATTCTGCACGGTGATGCTGACGTGATGGTGGCAGGTGCTTCCGAATCCTCTGTATGCCCCATTGGCATTGGTGGTTTCGCAGCCTTACGCGCACTTTCAACCAAATATAACGATACTCCTGAAAAAGCATCTCGCCCCTGGGATAAAGACCGCGATGGTTTTGTCATGGGTGAAGGATCTGGGATCATTGTATTAGAAGAACTGGAACACGCCTTAAAACGTGGCGCAAAAATTTATGCCGAATACAAAGGGTATGGTATGTCTAGTGATGCCTATCATATGACATCCCCCCCCGAAGACGGCAATGGTGCATACCGCGCTATGAAAGCAGCCTTACGTGATGCTGGTTTAACTGCCGATCAGTTAGATTACATCAATGCACATGGAACATCGACACCCGTTGGCGACGTTATTGAACATCGTGCTGTAAAACGCTTATTAGACGGTGCATCACATAATCTTTCAATGTCATCCACAAAATCTGCAATCGGTCACTTACTGGGCGCTGCAGGTGGTGTTGAAACTATATTTTGTATTCTCGCGATGCGTGACCAAATTGTTCCACCAACGTTAAACCTAGACAACCCTGACGAAGAATGTGATCTGGACTTAGTTCCAAAGGTTGCAAAAAAACGTAAGGTTGAACACGTATTATGTAACTCATTTGGATTCGGGGGTACTAACGCATCCATTGTATTCTCGAAATGGAATGGTTAAACGAATTCTAAATAGCCTTAAACAGAGCGCTTCTCTAAAGTGGCGCTCTTTTTACATCCTGCCCCTCGTTCTAATAGTCTGTACTTTTCTTCTTGCTTTAATCAGTCTGGTACATATTTTCACCAGTCCTTATAACTTTATTGAGAAAGAAATCAATATCCCTAAACATGCCAGAACTTGGGATACGTTAAACAAACTGTATCATGAAGGCATCCTTCCGCATCCCATCATTACTATTAGTGGAGCCCTTTTTATCAACGGTTCCCCTAAAATCATGGCGGGTGATTACGTCTTCAAAGCTGGAGCATCCCCTCAAGAAATGATGACTATGTTACACAAGGGATGGGTATTAGCCCATCGATTAACCTTTCCAGAAGGATGGACAGCGCACGAAATCCTGACAGAGATTAACAACGATCAGCGTCTATCTGGGACAATCTCTGGAACAATTTCAGAAGGTAGCGTCTTTCCATCGACTTATTACATTCATCGCAATCAAGATCGCAACAAATTGATTCAAACGATGACTAAAACAATGGATAAAGTCACCCATGAATTAATGCAATCCAACAAAAATCCATTTATCAAAACGTCAAAAGACCTTATTGTCTTTGCATCGATGCTTGAACGCGAAGCCGCCAACCCAGATGAACTTTCAAAGATATCTGGTGTGTTCATCAATCGATTAAATAAAGGCATGCGATTACAATCCGACCCAACCGTCATCTACGGAATAACGCTTGGAAAATCGAGTTTAGGTCGTCCTGTTAACCGTCAAGATCTAAAGGTTGATTCTGATTACAATACATATACTCGATCTGGGTTACCCAAAGGCCCCATTTGTTGTCCAGGACTTGCGGCCCTTGAAGCCGCAGCACATCCTGCAACAACCAATGAATTATACTTTGTTCTAGAACACGATGGTAAAGCACATCGTTTTTCGATAACCTACAAAGAACACTTAGAACACATTCGCCGCATACGAAACGCATTAAAGGTCGCAAATGAATAACCACATCAAACGCAGAGGCATGTTAATTATTTTATCGTCTCCCTCAGGGGCAGGTAAAACAACGGTCGCGACAGCTCTGTTAAACGCTGATATCAATTTACATAAGTCAGTTTCTGCAACGACACGCTCTCCCCGTCCTCAAGAAGAACAGGGAAAAGACTATGTCTTCATTTCAAAAGATGAATTCTTGCATCATGTTGAAAATGATAATTTTGCTGAACATGCAAATGTGTTTGGCAATCACTATGGGACCTTCAAATCCACTGTGGACGAGGCCATTGAAAATGGACGGGATGTCTTGTTTGTGATTGACTGGCAGGGCACTCAACAATTAGTCCAAACCTATGCCCATGACATGGTGCGTGTTTTTATGCTACCCCCAACCTTTGAAGACCTTAAACTGCGTCTTGAAAATCGCAAATCTGACAGCCCAGATGTCATTAACCAACGTCTATTAAAAGCATCCGATGAAATGTCGCATTGGGCAGAATACGATTATGTGGTCATTAACAAAGACTTAGATCAAACTATTGACGCCATTCACGACATCATCAAAAGTGAACGCTTGCGCAGACTGCGCCAAATTGATTTAGTCGACTTTATTAACACTTTACGAAAAGCAGGAGAAGCCTATGGCGAAAACTAAAAATACAAAGCCATCTCCAAAACCTCGAAAAAAAAGCTGGCTCAGACGATTGTTTAAATTGAGTCTATGGGGGCTATTAGCATTAGGGATCATTATTGCCTGGTATAGCTACGACCTGCCGAATATTCGCACATTAGAAGATTCCGAACGAAAACCCAGTATTACAATGGTCACAAAAGATGGTGACATGTTGACAACCTATGGTGACTTATATGGCACCACGATCACTTTGGATAAAGTTCCTAAATATGTACCCCAAGCCGTACTTGCAATCGAAGACCATCGGTTTTATGAACACATTGGTATTGATCTGATTTCATTCACGCGAGCCCTGTTTAATAACGTTATTCGTGGAAAGGTTGTTCAAGGGGGCAGCAGCATTACCCAACAGTTAGCCAAGAACTTTTTATTGGCCAAAAAGAAATTTCACTATACTGATCGATCCCTTCGTCGAAAAGTACAGGAACTTTTGGTGTCACTGTGGTTAGAATATCATTTCACAAAAGATCAAATTTTATCTGTCTATTTAAACCGTATTGATTTCGGTGCGGGTGTTTATGGCTTTGATGCTGCGGCACAACGCTATTTTTTCAAACCCCTCAGCGAGGTCAGCATTTTTGAAGCGGGTATTTTAGCCGGCATGTTAAAAGCCCCAACTCGTTATAATCCACTGCGCCACCCCAAAGCCTCTGCAGACCGCGGAACGACTGTCGTTAAAAAGATGATCGAATACAACTACATCTCCAAATCAAGTGGTGACGCAGAAATAAAACTTGGGAAAGATCGACTTCTTAACCGCAGAGCTGACACTGGATCGTATCGTTATTTTACAGACTGGATTATGGATACGCTGCCAAGTTACCTTGGATATATCGATCGTGACTTAGTTGTTGTTACCAGCCTTAACCTGCGAGCGCAAGAAGCTGCTACAAAATCCATTCAAACCATGATTGCTCAAAATGGTGAAAAGCTTGGCTTTCAACAAATGGCTTTGGTATCCATGAATTTAGATGGCGAAGTCATTGCCATGGTCGGTGGAAAAGATTATAGTCGCAGCCAATTCAATCGTGTTACACAAGCATTACGTCAGCCCGGTTCTGCCTTTAAATCCTTTGTGTATATGGCTGCTTTTGAAAATGGATCAAAACCCAGCGACATCATGAATGATGCTCAGCAGTCTTACGGAAAATGGCGACCAAAAAACATCTACAATCAATACCGTGGCGATCTAACGATTGAAGAAGCCTTTGCGTATTCTAGCAACACGATTACTGTTAAACTATTGCAACAAACAGGTGTTGGGAAATTAATCAATCTCGTTCGACGTCTGGGTATTAATACAAAACTGGAACGCAACCTTACGATTGCGTTGGGATCTGGCGAAGTCACTCTATTCGATATGACATCAGCTATTGGGGTTGTTGCAAATGGTGGTTACGAAATGTACCCCCATGGTGTTGTGGAAATTCGCGATAAAGCCACTAATGAAGTTTTATATAAATCAGGCACTCCTCATTTAAGAAAATTATTAGATGACCAGGTTGTTCAATATACAGATCAGATATTCTCAGCCTCTGTTCAATACGGAACCAGTAAGCGTTCAAAGCTGAATAACAATATTCCATCTGCTGGAAAAAGTGGAACAACTCAAAAACACCGTGATGGTTGGTTCGTTGGATATGTCAAACATCGTAACGGACCCATCACTGGGATTTGGACTGGAAACGATGATGACTCTCCCACTAAAGGCATAGTGGGTGGAATTATCCCTGCTGAAACTTGGAAAATGTATCATGACATGTGGGTAACACCTCAACCTCAGGATGAAGAACACACAGTTGAGTTAAATCATCCCCATGAAACAACAACAGAACCTGCACCGATCGAAGACGATATGCCCGCAGCTGAAGGATCACTTGATGGGATTGATCAGGTATTAAGCTTAATACAACCTGATACTGCTAACGAAGCGTTAACAGACGAAGAAGCTGAAATTACACCAGAATCACTGGCTCGCGAAAATGAAACTGAAGATGAAACAGAAAAGGATGAAGAATAATGAACATTACCTATCACATTGGAGACTTGCCGAACGATGTTAAATTTATTGGCAGCGTTGCTGTTGACACAGAAGCCATGGGTCTAAACGTTAATCGTGATCGTTTATGCTTAGTACAACTTTCAGATGCTGATCAAAATGTTCATCTGGTACATTTTAAACCTGATACAACTTACGATGCTCCGAATCTAAAACGCCTAATGAATGACCCATCTGTCATGAAAATTTTTCATTTCGCACGGTTTGATGTTATGATGATTCAAGCGTATTTAAAGGTTCAAGTTAAATCCGTATACTGCACAAAAATCGCGTCTTACTTAACCCGCACCTACACAAACAAACACGGTCTTAAAGAACTTTGCAAAGAACTATTGAGTGTTGACCTTGCCAAACAAGAACAAACCTCCGATTGGGGTGCTGAAACGTTACGCCCAGAACAAATGGAATACGCAGCAACCGATGTCATTCACTTACACAAGTTAAAAGAAAAGTTGGACGTTGTGTTACGCCGGGAAAACCGAACTGAAATTGCAAACAATTGTTTTGAATTTTTGAATACGCGAGCCCTGCTTGATATATTAGGTATGGCACATGACGATATTTTTGCACACAGTATTAATACACGTATGTAAAATAAATTAGGAGAGCCCCATGAGATTATTTAAATATTTAACACTGTGTTTTTTGATATCCGTTACTAGCGGTGCTGATGTTCTAAAGATGGAACCCGGTCAACAATTCTGCTCTTCAGCTGCACGTAGTGTTTACTTAAAATATGTAGGTGGAAAAACTCAGCAACGTAATGGTTCATGGGGATATGAAAGAGAATTTGCACTCTATCAATTACCAGAAGGAACAAATCCACAATCGATAGGAAATATCAGACTATGTTTCTCGTCAGAGGAACGTCTGATCATGCTCGACAAATTAGAAATCTATGAAAATTTTCGCAGACGTGGTTTCGGAAAAGCCGCCATAATAGTTGGTTTTAAAATTTTTACAAATTTTGTATCTGGTGCTTTTCATACATATAGAGTTATTGTCGAAAAAGAGAATATACCCGCTAATAATTTGTATGGCGCTCTAGGGTTTAGACGATTATCAGATGCTGAACTTACAAAACTTTTCGGAACCCTAAAAGACTACGTAATCAAACTTCATAACATATTGGATCTTTCTGTAGCTGAGTTTTTGATTCAATATCCAAAACCTACGCAACAAGCTACATTACCCGACTCTGCTAAAACTATTGCGTCAGCTACTTCACGATAATGACTAAAAGGTTGAGTCAAACGCCGTTTTTCATTACACTAAACCAAAACAAATTGGGTTGATAATGAATACATTTGATTTAATCGTCATCGGCGCAGGGCCTGGCGGATATGTGGCAGCCATTCGTGCGGCTCAGCTGGGGTTAAAAACTGCAGTTGTTGAAAAAGAACACTTAGGCGGAATCTGTTTAAATTGGGGGTGCATTCCCACGAAGGCGCTCCTTCGCAGTGCAGAAGTTTACCACATGATGCAACACTTAGACGAATTTGGTTTGTCTGCGTCAAATCTGCAATTTGATATAAAAAAAATTGTGGAACGTTCACGCAAGGTTTCCTCACAGCTGGCACAAGGTGTAAAACACCTGTTAAAGAAAAACAAGGTCACGGTTTTTGATGGTATGGGATCACTCAAAAATGGTAAGACAGTTTCGGTAAAAAGTACTGACGGCAAAACAACCGACCTTACTGCAAAGAATATTATTATTGCAACTGGAGCTCGTCCGCGGATTCTTCCTGGGCTTGAACCGGACGGAAAATATATTTGGACCTATAAAGAAGCTATGATCCCAGAAACCCTTCCCAAAAAACTATTGGTTGTTGGCAGTGGTGCTATTGGATCAGAGTTTGCATCTTTTTATAATGCATTTGGTAGCGATGTCACCATCGTTGAAGTCATGGATCAAGTACTGCCTCAAGAAGACCATGAGATTTCAGAGCGTGCGAAAAAGGCATTTGAAGCAAAGGGGATTAAGATCCTAACCAAAACCACTGTTCAATCATTAAAGGTTATAAACGACAACGTTGATGCCGTTCTTAAAACTGCAACGGTCGAACACACAGAATCTTTTGATCGCGTCATTACGGCTGTTGGTGTTGTTGGAAACATTGAAAACATTGGGTTAGAATCAACCAAAATCAAAACTGAAAACACGCGAATTCTTACCAATGAGTATTGCGAAACGAATGAACCTGGAGTATACGCTATTGGTGATGTTGTTGCAGGTCCTTGGCTTGCCCACAAAGCCAGTCATGAGGGTATTTTATGTGCAGAAAAAATTGCGGGGCTGCATGCTCATTCAATTAACAAACTCAATATCCCAGGATGTACATACACATCCCCTCAAGTTGCTAGCATTGGCTTAACCGAAAAAAAAGCAAAAGAGCTTGGCTATGAATTAAACATCGGTCGATTCTCTGCCGTTGGAAATGGAAAATCCATTGCGTTGGGTGAAATGGATGGGTTCATCAAAACGATTTTTGATAAAAAGACTGGGGAATTATTGGGCGCTCATTTAATTGGTCCCGAGGTCACTGAAATGATTCAAGGATTCGGCATTGCAAAAACGTTAGAAACCACAGAATCGGAATTAATGCATACGATTTTTGCTCATCCAACATTGTCTGAAATGATGCACGAAAGTGTGCTGGACGCCTTTGGTAGAGCCATTCATTTGTAATAAGGATTGTAGATCCGGCCTCAGAGAGAATGGAAGGTTGGTACGGATTTAGAAAATACCGGATCTACAATATTAACCTACGAGTTGCTCGTATTAATAACAGTATGGTGGTATAAAGGTAAACAAACCCTTAACAAAAATATTTTTTTATTAAAGGATCGCATTTTTATGGAAAAACTTACTAAACCAAACTGGATTCGAGTCAAGGCTCCCGTTCATAAAACATACTTTGAAACAAAAGACGTTATTAAAGGGCTAAAACTGAATACCGTGTGTGAAGAGGCTGCTTGTCCAAACATAGGTGAATGCTGGTCTAAAAAACATGCAACCATTATGATCTTGGGCAGCGTGTGTACGCGCGCGTGCGCATTCTGTAATATTGCAACGGGTCGCCCCGATCAATTAGACCCCCATGAGCCTGAACGCGTTGCTGAGGCTTTAGGAAAACTTGGATTAGAACACGTTGTCATTACTTCTGTTGATCGCGATGATCTTGACGATGGAGGTGCCAATCATTTTGCGCAAGTCATTCTCGCTATTCGACAGACATCTCCTAACACAACGATTGAAGTCCTTACGCCCGATTTTCGCCGAAAAGCAAGTGCCATAGAAACAGTGGTTGCCGCCCGCCCCGATGTGTACAACCACAACTTGGAAACTGTTCCAAGGCTGTATCAAACAGTACGACCAGGTGCACGATATTTCCATTCGTTGAAACTGTTATCTCTCGTCAAAGAAATCGATCCATCTATCTTTACAAAATCAGGCATTATGGTGGGATTAGGCGAAGATACAAAGGAAGTCTATCAAGTCATGGATGATCTGCGATCTGCCGAAGTTGACTTTATGACGATTGGACAATACCTGCAACCCACGCCCAAACATCATCCTGTGATGGACTATCCACATCCTGATGCGTTTAAAGAAATGGAACAAATGGCTAGAGGCAAGGGATTCTTAATGGTCTCTGCTTCACCATTAACCCGATCATCATATCATGCTGGAGATGATTTTAAGAAACTGCGCGAAGCCCGCGAATTACACTTAAAGCAAGCCTATGCCAAAGCTTTTTAAAACTACTACTGCCCCTTATTCACATCATCAATTATTTGATCTGGTGGCAGATGTTGCAGCGTACCCTCAGTTTTTACCGTTCTGCACACAAACAGATATTCATGAAAACTCAGAAACTCATATGATTGCAGATATGCACATTGGATACAAAAGCTTTACGGGTGCATTTCAATCGAAAGTAACAAAAGAGTTTCCACACGCATTACGCATGGAACAAACCCATGGCAGCTTAAAATACTTGCACAGCGCTTGGTCATTTCAACCTCATACAACGCCTGCAGTATCAACGATTGAATTCACCATCGACTTTGAACCTTCATCTTGGTTGATAGGTAAATTGATCAATCCCATATTAGATGAAATGAGTAACGTTATGATTCAATCTTTTTTAAATAGAGCCAAAGTAATCTATGATACATAATATTGAACATACTACATTGTTTAACGGTAACGTCACTGTCTATCAACCCGAGCAAGGATATCGCTTTGCCTTGGATTCTGTTGTGTTGGCGGCGTTTACTCCGGCCAAAGATCATCAAACGGTTTTAGAGCTTGGCATCGGTGTGGGTGCCGCCTCATTAGCTCTCGCTTTTCAACATCCTAATATCACCATTCATGGTATTGAAATTCAAACGGATATTATTCCCATTACTCAAAAAAACATCGATGCAAACGGATGGACGAATCGATTTAAAGTATTCAGTGGTAATTTAACCACCCGGCTTGTTGATGGACATTATTACGATCATGTGATGATGAATCCTCCTTTCTTTGAAGGGCACACCTATACTGACTCACCCTATGCACATAAAACATTATCTCATGGAGAGAGTGATGGATTGCTTAAAGACTGGATTCATGAAGCTCACCGTGCATTAAAATCAAGAGGTTATATTACCATCGTACATACAGCCCGTCGTTTAGACGAAATATTATCGTTGCTCACTGAAAAATTTGGCGGCATTGAAGTTTTTCCTCTATGGCCAAAGTTAGGCACCCCAGCAAAACGAGTATTAGTTCGTGCACGTAAAAGTGTAAACAGCCCCATGAAATTACATGCGGGCCTGGTCTTGCATCAAGAAGATGGAACATTTACGCCTGAATCTGCACAAATTATTCATCAAGGACAAAAAATTAACGCGATTTGACATTCTTGTCAAACTGTGGTATATAAGGTTTGCAGCGCTGTGTTACTTTATATCCAAAATCGTTATTGCGTATCAATGCAATCGAACGGTATCTGAGTCTACAGATTCCTGACCATCCTTAAATTTCATGGGATGGTTCAGGAGTCCTAGCCCCCACCAAATAAAAACACCCCCATGAAGAGTTTATTAACTATTTGACAGATATAATATCCTTAAGCTCGCAAATGCGATATAGGGTGTGTAGAAATAAGAAAACAAACGATGCATATTAAACAGTTTATCACATTAGGTTTATCTGCCCTTCTTTTCGGGTGTATTGGCGAAAACTCTGATGCAAACAAAGCAACGACATCAACAACACCTGCAACTACAACGCCAACAGTTACAACGCCCAAAGCTGCAACACCCGGGACCATTGGCACGGAGCCCGCCATTTACAAACTTAGAACCGCACCTAATCGACAACTGCAAACTTATTTTCAAGGCTATGTAAAAGATAATCTACCTTTAGATAAACGAGACGAAGATGCAACCAACAGTCATCTTTCTGATATTTTAAGTGCATTGCCACTATGGTCAGCGGATACAACAAAGTGGGTTGACCAGTTTGACACCCCAACTGGAACTCCTCCTGATTCCGTCAACATTCGTATCGTCAATGACAAAGGTGGATCTGTAATTGCGGCCGATGTAACACACCTTGTCCAGAACTTACAGATGGATACAGACACGGGTCTATTTATTCCTGCAGAAAAAACTGTTCTTGCCACTAAAGTTACATTGGATCAAGCCAGCTGGATAGATATCCGTGGAAAAATGGGATCTGCTAGTTTTGATATGAAACACAACAGTATTGTTGATGTAACTAATGGATACGGCTTATTGCTTGACAGCAAACTAACCGATCTTAAATATGATGCCAATCTTGATCCAACAGGTGTATTAACGCTGATGCCTAACGGTGAAATGCGAATTGATCAAGGAGCTATTACCTTGCATAAGGCTGACATTCAGGGCTCATTAGGTGTTAGTAATGCTACGTTTAACTTTCAAACACGCCGTGATAACAAGACGGATAACATAGTATTTCTTCAAACAAAAGGAAAAGTCTATCCTTTAGATTCTGATACGTTTCCAGGTGTTATGATGACTGTAAATGGGCCTTTTCAATTTAAGCCTGGCTCAGAAATTGAAATGTTTCTAACTACGGATAAAATTTCCAAAATTGTTTTGCTCTATCCATTTTCAGATGATTCAACAAACAAACCCGTCATCGAAGGAAAAATTCGCTTTATTCCAAAGGGAGTTGAATCTTTAACCAATACAACAGGCCAAGGACTCCTGCTTATCGATTCTGATATTGGATTTTCAGCAAATATGGATCTTAGCCAACTGATCGCCGACAATACTGTATTAAAGAAAAAGCTTAGCTTAGTTAAAGCTGCTATCACTGATCCAAAGCACTCAAAACGAGAGGGAATCTTTTTAAAGATTGAAAACACCTCTTCCCTAGCCTTAAAAGCAACTGTGCCTATGCAATCTGCGATCACCTCTTTAAAGCAAGGTGAAGTAAAAGCAGCCTTATGGAATACTGTGCCATCACACGCACAAGTGGGAAACATTGTTGCAACTGAATTTTTTACAACACAGTCAACACATACAACGGCTGAAACTTCTGCTGTTTCACAACTGTTTGGATTAAAACATACACTTGATTGCGCACAAGGAAATTTGGTAATGACCCAAACGTTTAATCGTACGCAACTTTCCGATTATGTGTATCGATTTATCCCAAAATCGCACGAAGCATTTTGGATGGTGCAACATACTGTTAAATTCAATACACCCTTTAACTTAGGCAACATGACATTGACTCCTGCAGCAGGAATATCTCATTTTATGGTTGCAGAGACTGCCTTCCAAAGCGGGTTTCAAACATTGAACCCAGATATATCGTTGACGTGTGGCATAACCCATATTTCAGACACATCAAAGCTATCGATGAATATAATTACAACAGCGTTATACTCAAAAGGAACCATGGAATTAAGCGATCATGCTTGGATCATTAACAGTGGATTCAACCTGTGTTTACAAACCCCACAGTGTACCATCGCAACTGGATTATTAAATCCATTCCAATCGTCATCAGAAATGTATGTGAATATTCAGACTGATTTTTAGAAGAGATAGCCCCGTTTAATATCGGGGCTATAGAAAGAAGTAAGAATTAGTATTTAATACCAACAGTCGCAAGGAATGTATGTTGTTGTACATACAAAGAAGCTTTTTCCCCATTGTGTTCTTTTTCCGCGGTAGTGAATGTACGCTCATATTGGTATTTCGCACCAATAAACCAAACATCTGTTAACAAATAATCTACACCAACTTCAGCTAACCAATATCCACCGAACTCTGATTCTGGCACTACCCTTCCAGAATCGGCGCCAGAATCCATCATTTTTTGCAATGCGTTAGGAATACCTTTAAAACCATAACCATTCGCAAAACCAACACCAACACCTGCAAATAATTTCACGCTATCATTGATGTATGATATCTGAGGAACGAACTCACCTTTAATAAAAAAAGAACTATTTTTATTTTTTGAATCTGGCAAAATAAACGTTAAACCTGCTTCTGCACCAATTGCAAAGTTATTTCCGATACGATAATCATAAGCAACTTCACGCGCAGTTGCTGAGAATGCTTTCAAAAAGCCATTGATTTTATCCTCATCAAAAAATGTGTTCTCTTTTACTACGTCTGGCTTTCCATAACCAAATGAAAATTTTCCATAGAACCCACCCCACTCTTTGGCTTGACCTTCTGCAGAAACCGTTGACAACAATCCAAAATTAATACTTGCTAAGGCTAATGCCTTTAATAGTTTATGTTTCATAATATCTTTCTTAAAAAATTAACAAGCATTGTTTATCACAACATTTTTTCTTTGTCAATTTTTCTGCTATCACTCAAACCTCTGGCTTTTGGTGTAGGTATTAGGTATACTTCAAACAAAATAATTCTATCGTTTCACAGGAGTTTGTAAGTGATCACATTCTTAAGACAGGCATCCAACAGTATCTTGATGCGCATACTATTAGCCGTTGTTATGGTGGCCGTTGGTCTATCAGTAGGTGTTTCCAATTTTTTTATGCGAAATGCTGCAAAACATCCCGTTGCACAAGTGGGTTCAGATTACATTTCTGCCAATGATTTTCTGCAAGAATTAGAAAACAAAAAACAATCTCTCAAGCAATACTTTGGTCGCCCCATAACTGATCAAGAAGCCTTAGGATTAGGTCTTGTAAATCGTACGTTATCTGAATTAATCACTCGTGAATTGATCACTCAAGAATCTGACCGTTTAGGCATTGTGGCATCTGATGAACAATTGTCTAAACATATGAATGAAGATCAAAACTTTAAAGACCAACAGGGTAAATTTAACACTCAACGGTTTACAGAGTTTTTAAGCAAATCACGGTTGTCTGAACGCAAATATTTAGATGATTTACGAAAAGTTATAAGTCGTGGAATGTTGGCCGGTGTTGTTGATGGACAAATTCGAACCGTCCCTAAGGCATTTGCGGAACCTATGTTTCGTTATTTAAATGAAGAACGCGATATCGAAGTCATCACCGTTGAAATTGATGCAATTCCTGATCTTGCGAAGCCAACAGAGGCGACATTAAAAGAGTTTTATGAAAAGCATGTACAGTATTTCCAAGCTCCTGAAACGCGCTCATTTAATATGTTGTTATTCAGTTTTCAAGAAATTGCACAAACTGTCAATATTACACCCGAAGACTTAATGACAATGTATCAGCAAAGCAACAATAAAGTTCCAGAGAAACGTTCCGTACGTTTCATTCCTTTTTCAACGCGTGAAGATGCAATGAAGGCTACAGAAGAACTACGTGGAGGTGCTCCATTCAATGCCGTCTACAGTCGTTATACGGGTGATTATCCAGAGAATGCTCCAAAACCACAAGAATTGGAACTGGCACAAATTCGCCCAGAGGTAGGCTCTGAGGTTTTCTCTATGAAAAAAATTCACGATGTCTCTGAACCTATTTTCTTAGGCGGGCAATATCTTTTGTTCATATTAGCGGACATTAAGCCAGAACGCGTATTAAGTTTTGATGAACAAAAATTTACCCTATTAAAAAAATACAAGTCTGACGTTGCACGAGAAAAAATGTACGAATATACTCAGCGTGCTGAAAAGATGTTAAGTTCTGGCGGCAAACTGAGCGAAGTCGCTGATACTCTGACTAAAGAGGGGATTCCTGGTGTTGTCATGGTCACATGGGATAAAATCACCCACGACGGTAAATCTATTGATGGAAAACCTGCAACGGGTCTAAGCGCATTTGACCCAAAGGTATTATCTACAGCTTTTGATACGCCTCAGTATACCTACAGTGATCCGCAAAAGTTAAAAACAGAAGATTATGCAATTGTTGAAGTAACCGATATTAAGGCTGCCCATCAACGCTCATTTGCTGAAGCTTCTGCTCAAGCAGAACATTACTGGCAATTTGAACAAAAGCGCCAACAGGCTGCTCAATACGTAAAGACCATTAAAGACGGTTTGGAAAAATCTCAAGATGCATCTCAACTTGCTGCAATGAATTTTGGTCGGGTGAATGTGTTAAATAAAATCACACGTTCCAATCCACCCAAAGACACTCAATTTTCGGGCATCTTAGCGCGAACAAATGCAGCTAAGTCTCATGAAGTTGTCTTGGATGTTACGGCTGACCGTGTTCATTTGGCTCGTGTTATTGCTACATATCCTGCAAGCCCTGATAGCTTTAATGTTGCGGCACCTGCGTTCACACGACAAGTCATGCTGCCTTTATTGGGCAGAGACTTATTATCATCATACGTTGCTGGATTAGAAGCTTACTTTCCAGTTTCACGCAACGAAGATTATTTTACAAACTACTTTGGAAAAGAGGATTTAAATAATGCTCCCAAACCTCAAGCTCCAGATTTCTAATTCTGCAGCTGCACAGCTTGAAAAAGTATTGTCAAGGCACCCCGGTAAATTTTTACGCATCACTGTAATGCCGGGGGGGTGCAACGGCTTTGAATACAGTTTAAAGCTAGATGATGCATCATTGCCTGACGACGTAACATTTTCTCCTACTTCAACCGCTAGCGTCCATGTTGATGAAATGTCATTAGACTTAATCAAAGGATCTGAATTAGATTATGAATCTGATTTGATTGGCGCGGCATTTAAACTCAAAAACCCAAACGCAGCCACATCGTGTGGTTGTGGCAATTCATTCAGCGTGTAATATGAAAATTGCAACGTGGAATGTAAACTCTATTCGATCTAGATTTGATCATCTCGTCAAGTGGTTGCATCAATTCCAACCCGACGTTGTGTTATTACAAGAACTGAAATTAATGTCAGAGCTATTTCCGCATGAACAATTGCTGGATGAAGGCTATCAAGCCGCTGTGTTGGGTCAAAAAACCTATAATGGTGTTGCCATTCTTTCAAAACATCGTATCGAAGATATTACCTATGGATTTGAAAACAATCCCCTGCCCGAGGAAGCTAGATACATTGATGCCCTAATCGATGGATCTGTCCGTATTGCATCGGTATATGTTCCCAATGGGCAGAATACGGAATCACCTAAATATCCAAATAAATTAAAATTTATTGACGCCTTGCGTGCTGCCGTTCAAATCCGCATATATGAAAATACACCGTATATCATTGGCGGAGACTTTAACATCGCGCCCCATGATCTTGATGCAACTAATCCCGATCGTTGGAAAGGTGATGTCCCATTTACTGCAGCAGAACGCCAAGGATACAATCAGTTAATGCATTTAGGGTTGCACGATGCTGTCCGCATCAAACATCCTTACACTTCTCAATCTGCACCCGATGTGATGAGCTGGTGGGATTATCGAGGTGGTTCTTTTGAAAAGAATGATGGATTAAGGATAGACCATATATTAATGTGCCCACTAGCAACGGATATGTGGACAGATGCTGGAACTGATCGAACACCCCGCACTTGGGAAAAACCCTCAGACCACACGCCCGTTTGGTGTGATCTGAATATGACACAGTACTAACCCGTGAAAGAATCTGATGAATATCCCACACCTTTCCCTAGTAGGGGTAGATACTTGATAAAACAGTTCATTAAAAACGAAAGTGTACCACGCTGCTCGTCTGTCACATCATCTCTCGGTTCATCAATTAACATTTTCAAAGTTTCAAATACTATTGGATAATAAACTAATCCCATCGCTTTTAATTTTTCCAAGTCCCGGAATATATCATCAATTGGTAACTGAGTGGCTGATTTTTTGTATACAGATACAGCCATATCCAATTGTCCCAATTCTATTAATTTTGTCGCAATCTGAAAGACAAGATCAAACGGTGTATCTTTTTGAGCTGCAAGTTCTTCGTATAACGCAATAGCATCATCATCAAACCCCATCTCTTGAATACTGAGTGTTGCCTGTAACATATCTTGGGGCGTTACATTTGGATGATGTGTGACCATCTTATATAACTCTACTGCTTGTACATGATATGCTGGCCCCATTTGTCTAACACGATCTGCCACACTCAAAATAGCATCAGACCTGATATCTGAATCCCCTGCAAACTTTTTGAATAAATCTATAGCCTTTTCGTAATAAAGTTCCCCCATCTGTAGAAGATTTGTTGCCGCGAAGAAAACTATCAAATGGTTTGACTCTGGATGATTAGCTAATTTCAGAAATAACTCTGCTGCACTCTGTTTATAACCGGCCTCTTTACATTGCAGCGCACTTTTCCTAATCTGGAAAAACTCTGTACCTAGATATTTAAATACGGATAGTGGGATCCCTGGTATTGGTGCCTGCGCATCTATATTAGTTTGCGCATCAAGAGCTTGTCTTAACTTAAGAATCTTAGCATCTGCACTTAATTTAAAATAGTGTGTATTCGACTGAATCTTAGACCACTTAAGCACATCTATAGCTATATTAAAATGCCCTAGCCTTTCAATCATCTGTACAGAAAATAGTATATGGAACCATAAGGCATCAGGATGCATAGCATAGTCTGCATACACTCTGGCAGCACTTTGTGAGTCGTTCGCGCGTATGAATTCACCTGCTTGTGATACGATATCCACAATGGATACGGAACTATGAGTAGTATATCGGCCTTCCATTGAATCAGCAATTTTCGATTCTGCTCCGAACATGGAAGGTACCGTTAATATTGATGTAAAGAATAATGATTTTGCTATATGTTTCATGAAAGATCTCCTACCTGAACAAAATATAAAGGTAGTTTGATCGAGGATCAAGTCTTAATACAAAAACCCCCTCCGTTAATGATGGAGGGGGTTTTTGTATTAAGCTTGTTTAGCTTTAAACTTTGGGTTGGTTTTGTTGATGACGAATAGTCTGCCTTTACGGCGGACGAGTTTGCAATCTTTGTGGCGATTGCGAGCAGATTTAAGAGAGCTAATAACTTTCATCATCGTAACCTTAATATAATCTGAGTTAAATTGAGTTTAAGAACAGAGCAGATGAATTTGAAACGATGTTAGTAGGCTTGGCGGCGACCGACTTTCCCACGTCTTAAGACGGAGTATCATAGGCGCTGAGGACTTTCACGGAGGAGTTCGAGATGGGATCCGGTGCTTTATTCCTCGCCATAGCGACCAAGCCGACTAACATCGTTTACAACAAACAGTCTAATTTAACTTCGCTTTTTAGTTCAATCTAACCGACGCTCCGAGACTAATTCTGGGGGGCGTCGAGATTATAATATCAAGCCAATGAGGCGATTAGGATTCGTTAGCTTCACCCCTTACAGGGCTTCCACACCGAACCTATTTACGTGGTGGTCTTCCACGGCCTTCATAGAGATGACTGGTATTGAGGGGAGCTTCCCGCTTAGATGCATTCAGCGGTTATCTCGTCCGTTGTTTAGCTACCCGGCACTGCCCTTGGCAGGACAACCGGTACACCAGAGCAACGTTCACCCCGGTCCTCTCGTACTAGGGGCAAGTCCTCTCAATCATCTAGTCTCCCACGGCAGATAGGAGCCGAACTGTCTCACGACGTTCTGAACCCAACTCACGTACCACTTTAATCGGCGAACAGCCGAACCCTTGGGACCTTCTTCAGCCCCAGGATGTGATGAGTCGACATCGAGGTGCCAAACCTTGCCGTCGATATGAACTCTTGGGCAAGATCAGCCTGTTATCCCCAGCGTACCTTTTATCCGTTGAGCGATGGCCCTTCCACTTGGAACCACCGGATCACTATGGCCGACTTTCGTCTCTGCTCGACATGTACGTCTTGCAGTCAGGCAGGCTTATGCCATTGCACGCTTCAGTTGATTTCCGACCAACTTGAGCCTACCATCGCGCGCCTCCGTTACGCTTTAGGAGGCGACCGCCCCAGTCAAACTACCCACCATGCAGGGTCCGGATCCCGGATCACGGGATTCCGTTAGACGTCAAAAGCAACAAGGGCGGTATTTCAAGGATGCCTCCATCCGGACTGGCGTCCAAACTTCAAAGGCTCCCGCCTATCCTACACATGTTGCCCCTAACGCCACTGCAAAGCTGTAGTAAAGGTGCATGGGGTCTTTCCGTCTAACCGCGGGTACCCCGCATCTTCACGGGGAATTCAATTTCACTGAGTCTATGTTGGAGACAGTGGGGAAGTCGTTACGCCATTCGTGCAGGTCGGAACTTACCCGACAAGGAATTTCGCTACCTTAGGACCGTTATGGTTACGGCCGCCGTTTACTGGGGCTTCAATTCAGTGCTTGCACACCTCCTCTTAACCTTCCAGCACCGGGCAGGCGTCAGACCCTATACGTCGACTTTCGTCTTTGCAGAGTCCTGTGTTTTTGGTAAACAGTCGCTACCCCCTAGTTTGTGCCACCTGCCTCTGGTTGCCCAAAGACAGGCACTCCTTCTCCCGAAGTTACAGAGTCAATTTGCCGAGTTCCTTCAACATAGTTCTCTCAAGCGCCTTCGTATACTCTACGTGTCCACCAGTGTCGGTTTAGGGTACGGTCACAATAAAGGATGAGTTATTTCCTGGAAGTCATTAGCTGCATGATCAATCCATTCAGATCATACAACGGGCTGCCTTCGTCACTCATCCGTGGCCTGGGAATATTCACCCAGTTCCCATCGACTACACCTTTCGGTCTCGCCTTAGGGGCCGGCTTACCCTGCGCGGATTAACCTAGCACAGGAACCCTTGGACTTTCGGCGGCAGTGTCTCTCACACTGCTTTACGTTACTTATGTCAGCATTCGCACTTCTGATACCTCCAGAGCCCCTCACAGGTACTCCTTCACAGGCTTACAGAACGCTCCGCTACCGCATTATCTTGCGATAACACCCGCAGCTTCGGTTCATGGCTTTAGCCCCGGTACATCTTCGGCGCGGGGTGGCTTAACTAGACCAGTGAGCTGTTACGCTTTCTTTAAAGGATGGCTGCTTCTAAGCCAACCTCCTGGCTGTCTTGGCCTCCCCACTTCCTTTTCCACTTAGCCATGAATTGGGGACCTTAGCTGGCGGTCAGGGCTGTTTCCCTCTCGTCCATGGACCTTATCACCCACAGACTGTCTGCCGTGTTAAACTCACGGGTATTCGGAGTTTGATTAGGGTTGGTAAGGCTCGCGCCCCCCTAGCCTATTCAGTGCTCTACCCCCCGTGGTCATCACACGACGCTCTACCTCAATAGATTTCGCGGAGAACCAGCTATATCCGAGTTTGATTAGCCTTTCACCCCTAGACACAGGTCATCCCCGCCTTTTGCAACAGGCGTGGGTTCGGTCCTCCAACACCGGTTAAGGTGTCTTCAACCTGCCCATATCTAGATCACTCGGTTTCGGGTCTTATCCGCGGAACTCATCGCCCTATTCAGACTTGGTTTCCCTTCGCCTACACCTATCGGCTTAAGCTTGCTCCACAGATAAACTCGCTGACCCATTATACAAAAGGTACGCCGTCACACCTTAAAGGTGCTCCGACTGTTTGTAGGCATCCGGTTTCAGGAACTGTTTCACTCCCCTTATCGGGGTACTTTTCACCTTTCCCTCACGGTACTTGTACGCTATCGGTCACAAAGGAGTACTTAGGCTTGGAGGGTGGTCCCCCCATGTTCAGACAGGATTTCACGTGTCCCGCCCTACTCGTACATTGCATATTTGATTTCGACTACAGGGCTATCACCTACTTTAGCGTGGCTTTCCATCCACTTCGTCTGTCGCTTACACAATGATTGGCCTGGTCCGATTTCGCTCGCCACTACTTTCGGAGTCTCGGTTGATGTCCTTTCCTCCAGCTACTGAGATGTTTCAGTTCGCCGGGTTTGCCTCTATCTCCCTATGTGTTCAGGAGTAGATACCGCTCATGCGGTGGGTTTTCCCATTCGGAGATCTATGGATCAATGCCTATTGGCGGCTCCCCATAGCTTTTCGCAGCCTTACACGTCCTTCATCGCCTCTTTGTGCCTAGGCATCCACCAGATGCCCTTTTGACGCTTGATATCCTTGTTTTGGTCTCTTGAGTCATTTACGTCGTTGAGTTCTTCGTTCGGCTCCTCATGTATTATTCATACATTGCGTCGCCTCTCTTGAACTCGCCTAGTTCTAACTCAACATCCCTAAAACAACTTTCGTTGTTTTATTTTAAAAACAAGTTTTACTCGACGCTCCCAAGAATTACTCTTAAGAGCCTCAGTTAGATTGAACTATTTTTTCGCGTTTTGCATTAAATTGCATCAGTTAAAACTGATCCAACTTAACACTATAATGTTAAACTAGATTGTTTATTGTATTCATCTTTACTCTGTCATCCATCTAATGCACTTGGATCTTCCGATCACCCGTACATTCAAATCTTTTATCCATACTCACACTCTTCACAGATCACACATATATTGGTGGAGGTGAACGGGATCGAACCGATGACCTCCTGCGTGCAAGGCAGGCGCTCTCCCAGCTGAGCTACACCCCCAAATTCTGTTGACCTTTTTGATCCATCGACGTCGTCGTTGCCTTCGATCTACTCCTCACGTACTTAACGTACGCTACGTCGTAGCTCTTGACATCTCCTAGTTCTGAATCAAAAATCTTCAACATTACTTTACACATCCTTAAGTCTTTCAACTTAAACACATCTAAATTTTGTAATGGTGGGCCAGGGAGGACTCGAACCTCCGACCCCACGCTTATCAAGCGTGTGCTCTAACCAGCTGAGCTACTAGCCCCTAGGTTTGAAGTCCGAAGACTCCTCCCATAGCCTGTGATGTTGTGTGCGAAACAGATACTAAGACAACAGCGTTTTTCCTTAGAAAGGAGGTGATCCAACCGCAGGTTCCCCTACGGTTACCTTGTTACGACTTAACCCCAGTCATTCATCCTACCGTGGGCGGCTGCCTCTCTTGCGAGTTAGCTGACCGACTTCGGGTAAAATCAACTCCCATGGTTTGACGGGCAGTGTGTACAAGGCCCGAGAACGTATTCACCGTAGCATGCTGATCTACGATTACTAGCGATTCCAACTTCATGCCCTCGAGTTGCAGAGGACAATCCGAACTGAGGTGGCTTTTGGGGATTCGCTCCATCTTGCGATATTGCTTCCCATTGTCACCACCATTGTAGCACGTGTGTAGCCCAGCCCATAAGGGCCATGAGGACTTGACGTCATCCCCACCTTCCTCCGGTTTATCACCGGCAGTTTCTCCAGAGTCCTCGGCATTACCCGTTAGTAACTGAAGATGAGGGTTGCGCTCGTTGCGGGACTTAACCCAACATCTCACGACACGAGCTGACGACAGCCATGCAGCACCTGTTATACCCCACCCGAAGTGAAATCTACGTCTCCGTAAATCGTAGGTATAATGTCAAGAGCTGGTAAGGTTCTGCGCGTTGCGTCGAATTAAACCACATGCTCCACCGCTTGTGCGGGCCCCCGTCAATTCCTTTGAGTTTTAATCTTGCGACCGTACTCCCCAGGCGGAGTGCTTAATGCGTTAGCTGCGACACCGAATCCGAAAATCCGACATCTAGCACTCATCGTTTAGGGCGTGGACTACCAGGGTATCTAATCCTGTTTGCTCCCCACGCTTTCGCGCCTGAGCGTCAGGTCCGAGCCAGAAAGCCGCCTTCGCCTCTGGTGTTCCGACGAATATCTACGAATTTCACCTCTACACTCGTCATTCCGCTTTCCTCTCTCGGCCTCTAGTTCCCCAGTATCGAATGCAGTTCCCAGGTTAAGCCCGGGGATTTCACATCCAACTTAAGAAACCGCCTGCGCGCGCTTTACGCCCAGTCATTCCGGACAACGCTTGCCCTCTCTGTATTACCGCGGCTGCTGGCACAGAGTTAGCCAGGGCTTATTCGTCCGCTACCGTCATTATCGTCACGAACAAAAGAATTTTACAACCCTAAGGCCTTCTTCATTCACGCGGCATTGCTGGATCAGGGTTTCCCCCATTGTCCAATATTCCCCACTGCTGCCTCCCGTAGGAGTCTGGGCCGTGTCTCAGTCCCAGTGTGGCTGATCATCCTCTCAAACCAGCTACAGATCACAGGCTTGGTAGGCCTTTACCCCACCAACTACCTAATCTGCCGCGGGCCTCTCTCTTAGCGCATTTCTGCTTTCCCCCTCAGGGCGTATCCGGTATTAGCCACCGTTTCCAGTGGTTGTCCCAGTCTAAAAGGCAAGTTCCCACGTGTTACTCACCCGTCTGCCACTCAGCCATCAGAGCAAGCTCCGATGCTGCGTTCGACTTGCATGTGTTAAGCATGCCGCCAGCGTTCGTCCTGAGCCAGGATCAAACTCTCAAGTTTAATCCTCGCTTTTTTACAGTCCTGATCTCTTTCAATCTCAGCACTGCGTCATCTAGCGATTAAAATTTTTCTCAAAGTCATTGCTCTTGTCTCATGTTATTCACACAAGACTGAGTCCAATAACCCGCTGTTGTCTTAGTATCTGTTTCATGTTTACCATTTTATCCATCCGTAGCAATCACCCCGGTTTCCCTGGCTCTTCCTACCCTGCCACCCACTCGTTCGCGGCTGACTTGTCCTTTATACGCTATCACCTACCCCCAGTCAATACCTTTTTTATAAAAATTTCATAAATGTTTTATCCACCCTATATTTTGGAAATTATACACTTATATATGTATCGTTAATGAATTGCAGAGTTAGACTTAGCGTGAATCCCCCATCTCAGCAATTGCACCACCACCAACGGCAGAAATAACACAGTCACCAACGTTGATTGTCCAACCATCCAAAGGTGAAAGATCACTCCAGCCTCGGCCACATACACCAATCGATGCAATCGTTTCCAATTTTTGAACCCAAGTTTCATCTTACTAAACTGAGTACTGGTTACAGCCAAGATAAAAAAGATCGGCATGCTCACCAACATGACACTCACAAATGGTGGGTATTGGGCAAGGCTTAACCAGCTAGCAAGACTACCGCTGCCAATGACCACACACAGAACATGTATCAATGCATATGAAAACACCGACACTCCAATTTCTTGGCGATATCGATTTAATCGATGAATTAAGACCCATCTAGGAAATATCAACTTTAATGGATTTAAACTTAATATCAAGCACAAGAAGCCTACAGCAACATATGCTGAGTATTTAAACTGCCACGTTAGTTTATGCGGATCCCACAGAATCGATATCAACATTGCTATAAATAAACTGTGTGTAATCAACCATCCTAGGTATTTTTTCATCGCGCTTACTCATTTACACTTTGCGGTGGTGGCGGCCCTTCATACCCAACGGCCTGCCGCACGTTACGTTTTATGGGACGCTTATAACAATCTACTCCACTCAGCGTTGGATAACAATATAGACCTTTCTCTTCAATATGATCATCTGGATTTTTCCACTCCTCGTTAGCGCATGCACTTAATAAGAATGATATCCCCAGAATAATAACTTGTTTCATAGAACACCTCATCCATCAATCATAAGCTGTAATCATGAAAAAAGTATTAATCGACTTAATCCGTTTAAACAAATGACTTTAATCACTAGGCGATAAAACAGTGGTTTTTACGTATACTTATTCTGCAATAAACACCTTTGCTGGCGACGTAGTCTGGAAAAGTAGATGTCCTAAGCCCGCATCAGTTAAAAAGGCAACCATTCTATCTGTCAAGGTTACCTCATCAAGCTCTGCCATTATTCTGTTTCGATGAATAGGATTTCCTTCTTGAATAAATCGAGACTCTTTGAGCAGCGGATCGTTTTCTAGCCCTCCTTGCAAATGGGAGAATTCGTCAAGATGGAGCACGTATAAAGTATGGTTTAAAACTACGTCACGATAATTTTTTAGAAGCAGCAACAAGCAGAATGCTTTATTAGTCTTTTCGATTTTTTTTGGTAATGCTGATTCATTTGCATCAATTATTATGATTGGCTCTCCATTTACTGATGTGAAGCTAGCCAAATTATAAATGATTTTAATCAGGCTTTGGTGTAACCCATAAATAAACTTTGAAGTATTTTCAGACTCTAAAGAGGCTAGTTTAAAGATAGCAAAACATTGATGGGCTATTAAGTCCATGAAATTACTGAAGTGTTTTAAGGTTAGGTCTTGAAGTTTTGCAATATGATCAGGATTTTGGACAGTATTAATTAACTGACACACCAAAAATAATATCGCACCCTCCTTCAATGAGTCAGCTGATCCTAGCCAGGTATCGATTAACGATAAGGCAGAATCTGACATAAAAATCTCTACGATTTCTGGTGTAAAATCGGTTGAGAATGCAGTTAGCAGAAACAAACCTTTTAAAGCTTCTGAATCGCGAAAATCTAAAAGCATTTTCATTAGTTGCGGCAATAAACTAGCCGCATGAGTACGCGCAAAGCTTTGAATTTCGGGTATTCTGAGTTCAATTGTCGCAGAAAGTTTAAAATTATCAGGACTGCCTTCACCGCAATCTTTGATATTTAAACGATTAATATAAGATAATTCACTTAATTCTAAAATTGCTTGTTTTAACTCTTCAATAATTGCATCTGGATTAGTCAAAATTGATTGAATACCATTCAATGCAGCAGTAATTTTTTCTGATGAATGTTCAGAATCTACAATAGTTATTTGATCAGCATGTAAAGACTTATGATCATCAACGCCTGTAATTAATGTAGTATCAGCACCATAGGTCGTTGACAGCAATCCAGCCGTAAGCAGCAGTTTTTTTATCATGGAACTTATCCTTATAATTGTTTATTTCATAATAGTATCCAAAGATAATCATTAACAAATGGTTATTGGCTTTTAAGAAAAAGCAACCCCGTATCGCAACTTAATTTATAAATATATTTTTATTTGACGCAAAAGCATGAAACGTGATGCCTATAAAAGTAGCAGCTCATCGAACACAACGACATGACATGTTTGATCTGATGTTGCTTGTTTAACCTAACATGGAGAAATACAATGAAAACAAACCTGTTATTAAGTAGTTTGTTATTGAGTAGTATCGTTGAAATATATGGAAGTGATGTTGTTGCAGGACAATCGAATGCTGCTCCAGCAGGCACTCAGGCAACTGCACCAA
Organism: Candidatus Bodocaedibacter vickermanii; assembly: GCF_014896945.1. GTDB lineage: Bacteria > Pseudomonadota > Alphaproteobacteria > UBA6184 > UBA6184 > Bodonicaedibacter > Bodonicaedibacter vickermanii. The sequence continues at coordinate 1,170,285 of NZ_CP054719.1, read as the reverse complement.
CATCTGGGGTTTTAACTAAACGTGATTTACACCGCCATTCAAACGAAGAGGTTAGAAGATTAGGAGATATGGTTGATACTGTAATATCTAATTATTTATACCGATCTTTAGAATAATAAAAGATCGGTATAAATTCTGAAAAATACTATTCTAATCCACGTTAGATTGTTGAGATGTTTGCCAAACAAGGATTAAACAAAAAATCCCTGAACATCTGTTTGTTATTGGCGAGCTTCTAGTGCGATTGCATTTCATGACTATCCTTTAATAGATTTAAAGTTAGCCCACGAAGATCTAACGTAACGTTGTAGCTAGAATACGAATTAAGTTCTTTATTGTTTTGGGATTTGTAACGTTCTCCACGTTTAAAACCTCTATTACCCATCGTTAAAGTAAGATGATTCTTGAACTGATTGGGTTTTCCAGGATTAACACACTTTAAAGTTCCATTTTCAGCAAAGATTAATACCGCTTCAGTAGAATCTCCAAAACGAATGTTCGTTGCGCCCTCATCCATTGAGCTTGTGGTTAACCTTACTTCTGAACTACCAAAAGATTGCATAAATTGGAAACATATATTATGAGGATTCCCCTCAAACCAAGTTCGAACAGTTTTAAAATTAGTTTCTACAAGTGTTGTTGCACCCTTCGATAATTTAGGATTAAAGTCCAAATCTCCACAAAGTATAATATGTGTAGTAGCTTGGTTATTTGGACTTACTACAGTTTTAGCTGCAATATTAATGGTGAAGGCAAGTCCCGAATCTACTATTTCTGTGGCTGCGACTGGATCTGATATTGGATTCATTACTTTTGAAAAGTCGATATCAGCACCATAGGTCGTTGACATCAATGCAGCCGTAAGCAGTAATTTGTTTAACATGGATTTATTCCTTATTATTGTTTATTCACCTCAGTATCCAATTCAAATCGTTAACAAATGGTTAACAAATTCAAACAACCCAACCCGTTAAATAATTTATAGAAAATATTGCAGCGCTAGAAATGTTACGGCTGGCACAGTGATATTATCTAAATCCCGCCCCGAAAATAATTCTGCAGCAGTACTAACACTCGCGACCACAATAGAGATAAACGTTATCACAAGTAATGAATGGCTTGTCATGAATATCAACAGCAAAAAGATAGCAAGAAATGCAGTAATAAAAAAGGTGACAGTCCCTTCAATGCTTTTATTACTTCCCAGCAAGGTATAGTATTTTTTTCCATATTGTGTGCCAACGATGGCGGCAAAAGCATCTGCAAACGTTATAGTAAGCAAAGGTCCGAAATATAGCACATAATTATCATGGGCAAGAAAGAATAATGTAATAATAGAAGCAACAAATAATCCGCCCCCGAACCAAGATCTATTAACACCGTAAATGCTTTCACCCAGCGTTCGTCTAAGAATGGGAGTGTATTGTAACACTAGCAAAACAAGCAAAGCGACGATCATTAACAAAGCAACTTCGAATGTCGATTCAAACACACAGGGAAAAGATAACGATACAAGACCCAGCGCTATATGCAGTAGTTTTCTTTGAATTTCAAAGTGAAGATGATATTTTTTTCCAAATACATAAATTAGCAAAAGTACCACCGTTAAAAATAATAAAACGCCTGATACTTTTGCCAAAAACATTTACTGTCTACCCTTCATCTGAAACTATTGCAACATATTTATTAGGCATTGCACGTACTCTTTAAAGTCGTCCTCATCACACTCCCTGGGTGCATCACTCATTGCTTTTGTATAATGAAGCCCAACGAACTCAACAGTCGACATAGTGTCTGCAAAGAAAGCGACGAAGTCGTCTAAATGTTTTTTAGTATCATCCACGATGACGACTCGTGTTGTGTGTGGAGCGTATGATTTTAAATACTCAGCTAATACTTGTGGTTTTGTGACTGGGGCGCCTCGTTCTCCATTACAGAAAATAACACCTTTGTTAATGACGGGTTTGTTTCCACGGTGTTCTGGCAAATCTTCAAATACTGTACGCTTGCCGATTGCTCCATTAAACTTAATTTCGAACTGTGCCAACATCTCTAATGTATGATCTTCAAAATCAATACCCGCAAATGGTCCTGAATATCTCGCAGTTAACCCTACCACAGTTGCGTGGCTGCTAATCACATCAACTAAACTTCGTGTCTCACGCTCCATGGTCTGCTGCTCTGTAAGCGCCGTTGCGCAAAGAACATCTTGAGGGTTCAGTTGATGATCCTTAATCATCTGCACAAATGTTTTAGCATGCGTCTGAAAATTAGCAGAATCTGTCGCGGGATCTACAGGGCGTGTAAGTGTGAAATCAATATCCAAACCACATAATACAGTCCCATTTGGATCACCCTGTTGCACATGCCCAACAACGTCACTTAAGCTTTTAATCTCAATGATGCTGCTAGCACTCACTGGAAAAACTAACCCGAACAGAAGAATCACTGATACTTTTAATACATGATGGAAATTTAAGAACTTCATTTTTTATTCCTTTTTTATTTAGTGTAATGAAAATAAAAATTCATCACAACCTCTTTTTAGAACGATGGGAGTATTGTCCATTAAATCATTGATCAACTTCATTATATAGCCCATCACTCATAAAGTGTGTACGTACCGTCAAGGCAAGAGACAATTCTATTGTCAATCCAATCACACACCCTTTGCAAAAGCTCTCTAGGGATCTTCTTACACTATGTACGAGACAGCAACCTGCGATTGCATGCCATAGATTAGATCCGAGCAGCATGATGCTGGCAACGTGCCGTTGCACCCAACAGATTTGATCGGATGTAGTCTGACACGGATTATATGAAAACACGCGCTCGTTACACCTGTGTTAATAAAGGTTAAGATTGAGTTAATGCGATTTTTTTACCACCCCCCCCGCCCTAAATCGAGACTAAATAGACGAAGCTATCCGTCTTTTCTTCACGAAACGGTGGGCTAAAATAACAATGTGTAAGTGCACTAAAGATACTATACCGCACAAACGTTAACAAAAGATTGACCAAACAAACATTTACAAACCGTATTATCTAATGGATCCAACGGCACGTTGGCAGCATCACGCTGGTGGATGTATAGGGCTCCTCGGCAACCCTTGAGAACGAGACTCTCCACGATTGACAGGCGGCTAAATTGCTTTCATAGAACTTTACCTGTGTTTGGGGATATCATCAATAATTTACCAAAAAATAATCTTTTTCCAGTATACTCCGATTAAGGAGAAACACATGTTATTAGCATTATTATTGGCAGGATGCCTTATTGGATGCGTTTTAATGTATAAACGCTGGATAAATTTAGATCATTGGGATTCCAAGCACTGGAACTCCACCACTAAACAATTCTATCATCACTGGAAATCTGATCATAAAATTATTACACTTAAGGTATTGTGGGAATTTATGAATGCCCCAAAAGCAAAATGGCCCACTAAAATCACGCCAGAAACCTCTCCTGTAATTTCAACGTCCGATGCATTGCGCATTACAAACATTGGACATGCCACATTTTTAATCCAAATGGCTGGATTAAACATTATAACAGATCCCGTGTTTTCCAGTCATGCAGGTCCCTTTGGAAAGCTTGGACCCAAACGCATCGTCGATCCAGGCATTGCTATTGATCAATTACCCCCCATAGACGTCGCCTTTATTTCGCACAATCATTATGACCACTTAGACAAATCCTCTGTCATGATGCTTGCAACGCATCCCAATATTACGTTTATTGTACCGCTGGGCATAAAGAAAACGTTATTAAAATGGGGAGTCGCCCGCCCCGTTATAGAGCTGGACTGGTGGGCATCGCATCAAATTAACTCAGTAAAAGTTACCGCAGTTCCTGCTCAACATTGGTCACGACGCGCTTTATTTGATATCAACAAAACATTGTGGATGGGCGGAATCATTGAATCTGCTGTTGGATCTGTATACTTTGCAGGTGATACGGGGCTTGGTTCACACTTTGCTGAAATAGCTGAAAATTTTCCAAGAATTGATGTCGGGTTACTTCCCATCGGGTCTTACAAACCACGATCTGTCATGAAACAACAACACATGGGACCCTTAGATGCTTTAGAAGCACATCAAACATTAAAAACTCAGTTTCTTATCCCCATTCATTATGACGTGTTCCCCTTAGGAAAAGAACAGTTCTTAGAAGCAGAAGATGAACTTTTGACTGAAGCTAAAAATCTTGGTGTACCCAAAAATCAGTTAAAGATCTTAAAGGTTGGACAACACGTTCAGTGGCAAGACACCTTGCCACTTTAATTTATTACCTACTCAGTCGCCGCTTCTTGAACGTCTTCAGTTGATGCCGCTACTATCGCTGTTAAATCCATCTTTGCTTTTAACATCATACGCACAGGTGCAAATTTTGGAGAAGTCAGTTTACAGAGTGCAAGAGCCTCTCTAAATAAAGATTGTACGCTACCTGTTAAAGCCAACAACTCTTCGTCTGTCAAGGTTTGAACATCCTCACTTTTTTTATCAAAAAAGTACTGTCCATCTTTAAGCTCTGCTGGGAACACTTTTCGTCCAGATACTATGTAATCTTTATGACTCAAAGCCGCAAGATTAACCCCAGATTTCAAAAGCAACATATAATCAAACAAAACACCTGACTGACTAAGATCCAGTTGATGGGTAGCAAGTTGTGTTATTGTTTTTATGACATGCATGACGACTTCGTCTTCTAAAGAATCCGTCGTTATTGGGTTATCCGCATCTAACACCATTAATGATTTATCGTCATTAACAGCATGCTGACGCACCAACCCCAACTTTACATATTCCTTTGCAAATCTATTAATCAGCGATTGACCAAGAGGTGAAATACAATATACCCCTTCCGGAACGTCTTTAGACCTTGCTTTATCAACCACTATATTAGTTATCATGCCTGCCGCAGCTTTATTAAGATCTGTTTGCATTGTCTTTAGCCGCTCTACATACCGCTTATGAGACTTTGATTTAAAATACTTCTTGTATTCATGAATCAGAGGTTCAGACGCTGTAGCCGCAGCAACAATCATTTCTCTTAATCGCTTAACATCACCGCTGCTTGAAATATTTAAAAACTGCGCTCCAAGTTCATCCGCAATAGCTTGTTCTGGTGTTAACATTATCTGAATCTGCTTACTTAACTGCACTATCTGAGTCATTTTCACATTTTCTAACTCAAAGTCTTCAGTTTTTTTTACTCCAGCAATTGCTAGCGTATAAACATTTTTAACTAAAGCATTCAGAGTTTCTTGACTAATGCTCACCCCGTTCGGAGCCTCTTGCATGGGTGAATTGCTCCGTTCAGAAGTAGTGTCCGAATCAACCGACGACATCATAGCCACATCATCGACCGCTAAACACTGTTCAATCTTTGCTGTCGCTGCTTTAATTGCTGCAAGGCTTGTCATGAGCTCTTCTGCCTGACTAGACCGCCTGGATGTTTCAGATGAAGCTCGCCCAAAACTTAACGTTACACTTGCAACACACATGCTTAAAAGCAATACAGTTTTCATGACGCACTCGAAAAGGTTATTGAATTACTCATCAGTCTATCTCAACAACTTTAACAAATAGTTAAACCATCACATTTTAAAGGGATGATCCCTGGACCCATTAGGTTTAGCTATTTGAAATTATTGAATTTTTGAACCTGTGTCTAGTCACGCTCGATATAATCTATCGGATCCAACGGCACGTTGGCAGCGTGACGCTGCACCCTATGGATAGATCCGATTCGCACAAACACGGATTATCCAACACATCCGTCAGTTGTATCAACTCTCTCATTCGTGCCAACCTCTGCTTCTATGCGGCTCAAGCAAATCGCCACGCGATTTGATAGCGGCAACCGCCGCTCTGGCGCGTAAAGCGCCCTTGAGCCGCCAGCGTGACGCTGGACTCAATAGATTAGATCCGATCTGGTCTGATACGGATTGTGAAACACAACGCTATAAGTCGACATCGTCATGTTGGATCCATACGATCTTCTCACACTATGTGCGGCGCAGGTTTGCTCCCGGTAATGTGCCGTTGCATCCATTAGAAGAAAGTCTGGAGCAAAGGGCGCCGCGTAATTGTTTTATGTGAGTTTAACTATAAATATGTTTGGAAAAAATTACAATCCACCTCAGCACACACCCGATACAACCTATAGGATCCAACGTCACGTTGGCAGCATGATGCTGCACCCAGTAAGTTTACCTGTTTGAAACTATTGAATTCTTGAACAAATGTGATGTTGCTTGTTAAAACATGTGTCCAACCCCATCGGATCTAACCTAACGGATGCAACGTGACGTTGCAAATTAACAAAAGTTAAGATTCGGTTAACGCGATTTTTTTACCACCCCCCGCCCTAGTCACCCTCAGTGACCTTCGGGTGGGGGGACAAAACCCACTCCCTAAATCGAGACTAAATAGACGAAGCAATCCGTCTTTTCTTCTCGAAACGGTGGGCAAAATAATAATGTGTAAGTGCACTAAAGTTACTATACCTCACAAAGGTTAACAAAAGATTGACAAACCAGCGTGACGCTGGACTCAATAGATCCGACATGATCTGACACAGATTATAAAAACAACGCTATAAGCCGGAATCGTCACGTTGGTTAATCTACCACTTTCAGTGCAGCAATTAATGCAGATTGAGGAATCTCTACATTTCCAAATTGACGCATACGTTTTTTACCTTCACGTTGCTTATCCAACAATTTACGCTTACGACTAATATCACCGCCATAACATTTTGCGGTTACATCTTTGCGCATCGCTGACACAGTCTCACGCGCAACAATCTTTCCGCCGATGGCTGCTTGAATTGCGATTTGGAATAACTGCCTTGGAATTAATTCTTTAAGCTTTTCACATAACGCTCGACCTCGTGTTTCTGCACGATCGCGTTGAACGATACATGATAATGCTTCAACAGGCTCGCCGTTCACTAAGATTGCCAGTTTTACAAGATTTTCTTCCGTATATCCATCCATGTGATAATCAAAGCTTGCATACCCACGGGAAACAGATTTCAATCGATCGTAAAAGTCAAAGACAACTTCGTTCAATGGCAATCGATATACAACCATGGCACGATTACCCGCATAGGTTAAATCGATTTGTTGTCCACGACGATCTGTACACAACGCCAACACAGATCCCAGATATTCATCCGGAACCATAATCGTTGCTTTAATCCAGGGTTCTTCAATCTTTTCAATTTTCATAATATCCGGCAAATCCGCTGGATTATGAATTTCCATTGCGGTGCCATTCCGTTGATATATTTTGTAAACAACGCTTGGCGCTGTTGTAATAAGGTCTAGATTAAACTCACGTTCTAACCGTTCTTGAATGATTTCAAGATGCAATAGCCCCAAAAATCCGCATCGGAAACCCATTCCCAAGGCGGGCGAATGATCCGTTTCAAACACAAAGCTCGCATCATTAAGACGTAGCTTTGAAAGGCTTTCACGCAATACATCAAACTCTGCCGCATCCGATGGAAACAGTCCACAGAATACAACAGGAACGCTTGGCTTAAATCCAGCCAACGGCGCTGCCGCAGGGTTACGTTCCATGGTAATGGTATCACCGACGCTAAGATCTGCGACATATTTCATTCCCGCTGTAATATATCCAACTTCACCAGGATACAACGCATCCACAGGTTCTTTCTTAGGTGCGAACACTCCCATTTGATCAACAGTATATGTTTCTTTGGTGGACATCATTTGGATTTTTGAACCCTTGCGCAAAACACCTTCTTTGACGCGCACCAAGATCATCACTCCCAAATACGTATCATACCAACCATCGATAAGTAGTGCTTGTAATGGAGCTTCAGAATCACCCATCGGTGCTGGCAATCGATGAACAATCGCTTCTAATACATCTTGAATTCCAATGCCCGACTTTGCAGAAATCATCAACGCATCAGTAGTATCCAATCCAATCACGTCTTCAATTTCTTGTTTGATCTTTTCAGGCTCAGCCGCGGGCAAATCGATCTTGTTTAGAACAGGAATAATCTCATGAGCATTATCAATCGCCAAATAAACGTTCGCCAACGTTTGTGCTTCTACACCTTGCGATGCATCAACAACCAGCAATGATCCTTCACATGCAGCCAATGATCGGCTAACTTCGTAAGAAAAATCCACATGTCCAGGTGTATCGATTAAGTTCAACTGATATGTTTCACCATTTTTAGCTGTATACTTTAGTCGAACAGTTTGAGCTTTAATGGTAATCCCACGTTCGCGTTCGATATCCATGCTATCAAGAATTTGTTCTTTCATATCACGCGCACTAACCGCTTGACAGAACTCAATCAATCGATCTGCTAATGTCGATTTACCATGATCGATATGGGCAATGATTGCAAAATTTCGAATATGGTCGTGTTTTTTTGTCATGCAGATGCGCCCCTTAGTTCGCCGCCGGTTGCTTTTGTTACAGAAGCAATTACCTTTTGGCTTAATTGTTGAATTTGTTCATCGTTAAATGTCGTGTCTTTTGGCACAAACGTTACGCTAAATGCCATGGATTTTTTACCTTCAGGAACACCCTTACCTACATACACATCAAACAACCGAACTGTTTGAATATACTCTTTATCCGCACCTTCTGCCGCTTTGATTAATTTAGCCGCTGGCACGTCAGAATCCATAATCATTGCAAAGTCACGCTCTACGGCTTGCAATAGATTCGGTCTATACGCTGTATGTTTGGTGGGTTTCAAGGGCAACCTGTCTAAGAAAATTTCACATCCAAATATGGGCTGATCACACTCAAATGATTTTTCTGTGGTTGGATGAATGCGTCCAAAATAACCTAAGACTAATTTAGGACCTAATTTCAGCGCTGCACTTTGACCTGGATGATACCATGAAGGCGCCCCCTCACTATCAATTTGAACGGTCTCGATTTTTAAACCCAAACGCTCCATCAACTGGAATGCGATTGCCTTTATATCAAATACATCATACGTACGTTGATGCTTGCGCCAATCAACAGCGCCAGAATCTCCCGTCAATATCGCAGCAGCCACCGTTTCTTGTATAGGTTTTGTTGCATTATGATAAACAGCCCCCACTTCAAAGATACGCAAGTTCTTATGCTGATATGCTTGATTCCGTTGAATCGTTTCTAATAACGAAGGTAACACTGATGGACGCATATGGCTTAACTGTTGACTTATTGGATTCATCAACTCAATCGTCGGATTACCCTCATTAAACTGAATGGCTATTTTTTCACTGACAAAGGAATAATGAATGCTTTCATTTAATCCTAATGTTGCCAATATTTTTTTAGCCTTTAATGGAATACTTTGCGCAAACGAATGAGGCTTAAATCCAGGCGCCATCTCTAATTGTGTATTCGGTAAATTATCATATCCGTGGATTCGAATAATTTCTTCAATCACATCGTGTTCGTTTGAAATATCAAATCGCCACGACGGTGTTGTAACTTTTAAAGCTTCTCCTGGCACCACCTGAATATTTGTAAAACCAAGCCCTGTTAAATATGTTTCGATTACCTTTGTAGGAATCGATAGTCCTGTTAATAATTTGACTCTTGCTAGCTCCAGTCGGATCTCGTTTAGGTTTGTTGGAACCGTCCCTGCCATAATACTGTCGCTCGGTTCTCCACCACAGATATCCACAATCATTTGTGTTGCAATATCCAATCCAAAGCGCACTGACTCTGGATCCACACCTCGTTCAAAGCGAACTCTTGAATCCGTATGGATATTCAATTCACGACCCGTTGTGCTGACGACAGTGGGGTGAAACAATGCAGACTCTAAAAACACCGTGGTCGTATCTAATGTTGTACCCGATGCTTTACCACCCAAAACACCTGCAAGTGCAAGAACATTCTGTTCGTCTGCAATCACCAAATGTCGATCGGTCAGCGCATAGTCCTTATCATTTAACCCTTGGAATGTTTCACCTGAAACGGCATTTCGAACGATAATGTTTGAACCTATTGTATCTGCATCAAACGCATGCAATGGACGGCATAAATCATAACAAACATAATTTGTAATATCGACGATTGCTGAAATCGGCTCTAATCCAATCTTTCGCAATCGTTGCTGTAACCATTCCGGACTTTGTGTATTCTTTACATTCCGAATAGTCCGCCCCATGTACACTGGGCAGTCGTCTTTAGATTCTATTCTTACTGTTTTGGAACAGGGATATACACCATTAATAACAGGTATTTTTTTATGAATATATTCACCAAATCCTGCGGCTGCAATGTCCCTTGCAATCCCCACAACGCCAAAGCAATCGGCTCTATTGGGGGTAATACTAACCTCAATCGTTGGATCATCATGTCCAAATGTTTTTGCAAAGGGTCGCCCCACTGGCGCATCTTTGGGTAAATCAACAATACCATCTTGGTCTTGACCAAGGCTTAGTTCATTTAAAGAACACAACATTCCATTACTGGCAACGCCACGTATATTGCCAGCTTTTAATGTAATATCCAAACCAGGAATATGTGTACCAATATGCGCAAAAACAGTTTTCATTCCTGCATATACATTGGGCGCACCGCATACTACTTGAACCAACGGCTCTGATTCATCTGCGGAAATTTGCACATTACACACATTCAAACGATCCGCATTGGGATGTTTTTCTAAACTTTTAATTTGAGCAATTAAAAATGGAGCTAATCTTGGTGTTGGATCATCATAAGATTCAACCTCAATACCTAACATGGTTAAATGGTGCATTAAATCAGCTAGTGCCTTTTTTGTGTGCAAATGTTCGTATAACCACGATAATGTAAATTTCATGCTACATCCTCCTGAGTACGATAGCCTGTTGCAAATGGGAAAAAACCATAATGCTGAATCCATTTAGAATCACCTTCAAAAAATGTTCGAAGGTCGGGAATATTGTATTTTAACATAGCCAAACGTTCAACGCCCATTCCGAAAGCAAACCCCTGATAAATTTCTGGGTCAATACCACAGTTTTTTAAAACGTTAGGGTGTACCATTCCACATCCCATAATTTCTAACCAGTCATTACCGGCACCAATTTGTATGCCTTCTTTTGTTCGCTTACAGCCAATATCAATTTCTGCAGAAGGTTCCGTAAATGGGAAAAAGCTTGGACGAAATCGAATCGGTAATGTTGATGAATCAAAAAACGTACGGCAAAACGTTTCAATACAACTTTTTAAATGTCCCATATGCACTTTTTCTGCAAGGTCAATATACAGCCCCTCAATCTGATGAAACATTGGCGTATGCGTTTGATCCGAATCACACCGGTATGTTCTACCCGGTGCAATAATTTTGATGGGTGGTTGTTGACCCATCATCGTCCGAACCTGAACCGGTGACGTATGTGTTCGCAGCAATAATGGCGAACCATCTTCCGATGTTGACTTTAAATAAAACGTATCGTGCATTTGACGTGCTGGATGCGTTTCTGGAATGTTCAACGCTGTAAAGTTGTTATGGTCTGTTTCAATATCAGGACCTTCTGCAACACAAAACCCCATCTGAGCAAAAATCTGAGTAACCTCATCAATAACGCGAGTAATGGGATGAAGGTGCCCCGACGCAGCTCCATCAACAGGTAAAGTTACATCCACGCGTTCATTCTGTAGCTGAGATTCAAGCAACACTAATTCTATCTGAGATTTCTTTTCCTGAAGCGATGTCGTAAAACGATCCCTAAAACTGTTCAGAGTTTGCCCCGCTTGTCGTTTTTCATCCGGTGACAATTGCGCTAAATTTTTCATAGCCTGCGTTAACTTACCGTTTTTACCCACAACGTCTAGACGAATAGCCTCGATAGCCTCAAGGGTGTCTGCAACCTGGATAGAGTTTAAAATCTCGTTTTCTAAAGCTTGAATATTAATCATTTACATTCCTTTACCTTCATCAGTTTTATACCGAAATATTGATAAAAATTAAAGGACTATGTTTATCGTGTGGTCTTTACGTTATTACAAATGATAAAAAGTGAAGTTTGAATTCTATCTTGAAAAATAGATTAAGTTCCGCGCCCGTGCCGCCAGGGATGATCCCTGGACCCATTAAGTTAGATCCGATTCGCCCAGACACGGATTACACAGCAGCATGATGCTGGCAACGTGCCGTTGCATCCGTTAGGTAACGATGTTTGTAATAATTGAATCCGTGCCAGACCACACTCGATCTAACTCATCGGGTGCAGCAGCATGCTGCCAGCTGTATCAACTCTCTCATGTATGCCGACCTCTGCTTCTATGCGGCTCAAGCAAATCGCAACGCGATTTGATAGCGGCAACCGCCGCTCTGGTGCGTAAAGCGCCCTTGAGCCGCCAGCGTGACGCTGGACTCAATAGATTAGATCCAATACGTTCTGACACGGATTATGAAACACAACGCCATAAATCAAAATCGTCACACTGGATCCATACGCTTTTCCCACATTATGTGCGGCGCAGGTTTGCTCCTGGCAACGTGACGTTGCACCAGGGATGATCCCTGCACCCCATAAGTTAGATCCGATTCGCACAGATACGGATTATAAGAAACAGCTTTGCAATAGTTTGAAATTTATTTCTATAACTCTAATGGATGCAACGGCACGTTGCTTAGATCCGATTTACACAAACACGAATTATAACAAAAAGCACTGCCGTTAATTTGGGGTTAATAAAGGTTAAGATTCAGTTAACTCGATTTTTTTACCACCCCCCGCCCTAGTCACCACAACTGTTGAAAGTGATCAAAAGAGGTGTTTAACAATCTTAAAGTCACCTACTTAAACATCACGCTATGAGTATTATAAGAAACTTTTTATTGTGTAAATTAGCCGCATATCTATTGCTTAATTCATACATTTCTATATCATTGACACAATTAATCGTTTTATCAATGATTTCCGCTGTTATATTGATTTACTGTCAAAAACATTCTTTTTCAAATCACTTTCAACAGTTGTGCCCTTGTCACCCTCAGTGACCTTCGGGTGGGGGGACAAAACCCACTCCCTAAATCGAGACTAAATAGACGAAGCAATCCGTCTTTTCTTCACGAAACGGTGGGCAAAAATAATAATGTATGAGCTCTATAAACTTACAATACCTCACAAATGTTAACAAAAGATTGACAAACCAGCGTGACGCTGGACTCAATAGATTAAATAGATCTGATGAGCTGTGACACGGATTATAAGCAACAACACACTACCTCACGGATCTCGCCCAACATATCCCTCTGTTGCAACTCTCTCATGTATGCCGACCTCTGCCTTTATGCGACTCAATCAAATCGCAATGCGATTTGATTGGCGGCAACCGCCGCTTTGGCGCGTAAAGCGCCCTTGAGCCGCCAACGTGCCGTCGCATCCGCTAAGTTAGACTCAATACACCCAGATACACATTTCAAAAATATATTGACAATCCAAACTTTTTATGTATACTAATAGCTAGAATTGCGAAAAGGCTACCCAAAATCTGGGTAGCCTTTTTTCGTTCTACGTCTTTGAACCACTCAAAGACAAAACGCTGAACCGAATCTCCAGTACAGGCGCTCAGCTACCCGATCAGTAGTCACAGCTCCTGTAAACAATCCCTAGAGCCGACGGGCTCGTAAAACACCGACTTTGTGCCTATCAATAAAGTCCGCCTTTCCCCATTCGTGTAAGAAATGGGGTTCTTTTTGCACGTGCGGGTTACTGGGGATTCTCTCGGTTTTGCAACCTGAGGTTGCATCCAATAAGTTAGATCCGATGGGGTCTGACACGGATTTTTATAACTTAACTTTGAAAGCTGCAAACACAGCACTTTCATAAATTAACAAAGGAACTAAAACACTACTCTTCAACAAAATATCTCAAATTCATTTTTCACCCTTACCCCTCCTGCGCCGAAGGTGGGTTCAAAACCCACCTAATGGGTGCAGCGTCACGCTGCCCTGCGCCCGAAATGGGTCAAAATTCTAATACCTCCAATCTCAAAACGCCTCTCACCACACCTGTAAAGGTACGTCAAAAATCAAACTTCACCCCCGTGTATTAATATTACATACCTCACTTACGGTTTGTGCTATTTGAAATCCTTGTCACAACACACCCAATCTAACCTAATGGGTGCAGCGTCACGCTGCCAGGTTGCCTAACGAACGTACGATTTTAGCTTACAATGGACATGCCTGAAAACTCAGCAGAATCGATACGATCCGATGCTAACACAACGATGACATGATCGGTTCGCGTCACCATCCCTTCTCGCTCTGCAATCCGTTGTACAAGGTTCTTGTACTCTGTTGGATTGTTTGCATCAGGCAGTTTATCTAAATAAACGCTACACACCCCAAACAGCAATGTAAACTGATGATATATTTTTATGTCAGACGTAATGGCTAATATGGGGATTCCAGGCGTTAGGCTTGAAATTTTTGCAACAGCTTCAAATGAGTTTGAAACCGCAGCAATAATGCGCGCCTTGTGTCGATACGCCAGCAAAATAGCGGCTTCTGGAATGGATGGTGTTTCTGTCAACGGAGTGTTTTTATTGCTAAACACATCCTGTTCCGCATTGAAAATAATGCGATCCATAATTTCAACGGCTTCTTTAGGATAGTCCCCCGATGCGGATTCTGCTGACAACATGACAGCATCTGTACCTAGATACACAGCCGTTGCAACATCTGAAACTTCTGCCCGGGTTGGCTTTGGCGCATGAATCATCGATTCCAACATTTGCGTTGCAACAATTACAGGTTTATTATGTCTTTGGGCTTCTCGTAAAATCCTGCGTTGCAATGGGGGAACTTGCTCTGGTGGCAACTCAACACCCAGATCCCCACGCGCAATCATCACGCCGTCTGTAGCTTTTAAGATTGTCGTGAGGTTTTGTATGGCTTGGGGTTTTTCTAGTTTAGCAATAATTTTTGCATTGCCTTGAATACGCTTTCGTGCTTGCACAATATCGTCTGCAGCTTGCACAAATGATAACGCAATAAAATCAACATTTTTCGACACTGCAAAGTCCAAATCCGCTTTATCTTTATCCGTTAAAATATCGATGGGCAAATGGGTAGAGGGCAGATTTAACCCTTTGTTATTGGAAATAATTCCGGATACTAACGCCGTGGTTTTGATACACTGATTATCTACAAAGTCCACTCGGAACGCCAATTTTCCATCATCGACCAATAACTCATCACCTTGTTTAGCTGCAGCAAAAATCTCTGGATGGGGCAACTGAACACGGGTTGAATCCCCCAAGGCAGCATCCATATCGAACTGGAATTGTTGTCCAGCCTTAACGTTAACTTCGGATGTTTCAAATTTGCCAACACGCAATTTCGGACCTTGAAGGTCTGCTAAAATCGCAATGGGCTTGCCTAGGGATTGCTCTAACTTACGAATCCAATTAATATTGTTTTCGTGTGATTCATGCGTCCCATGTGAAAAATTGAGGCGGAACACGTCCACTCCTCGTTCAAATAGCCACTGAATCATATCCGCAGATGATGATGCAGGCCCCAGAGTTGCGACAATTTTAGTTTGACGATTGCGATGCATACCATACCTGTTTTTAAGTAGCATACCCAAGTTGTATCAACAAAATCCAGGTAATTTTGACCTTAATACAAAAAGCCCCCGGATTGGGGGCTTTTGTGTAGGTAGAGAGACTAGCGATCTAAGCTTACGTTTAGTGCTGCTGAAGAACCAGCAACGGTATCCAACGCTAGGTTAGAGCTGAATGATACACCACTATTTAAGTTCAACGATGCTGACCATTCAACAGATCCACTGAATCCAGTTGTTGATCCAAGGTCTTTAGAGTTTGCACTCCAATCTTTTGAACCGTAACCTGCTTTTGCTAACAAACGTGTATCGATTGAATACGTGTCAGCGGCTAGTTTAGCAACCTCTGCATCCAAACCAACATACGCTGTTGTTTCGTTCAAACTCAGACCACTGCGGTCTAATTGACGATGCGTCAATTGAACGAACGGTGATACGAATTCAGTATCCAATCCCAAGGTTACTTGAGAACGCAGACCTGACCAGTTGCTGTTGTGAACTTCAGTTGCAGACACAGATCCAATTTGACCTTCAACAAAGAATGATCCAAATGAATGAGATGCCACTACTGATGTTTCCAATTGACGGCTGTCAATTCCGAAACCAGCACCGTTGTTTGCATACCCTTGAATCGCACCGATGACAGTGTTACCCAAACGGTAAGCAACAGATCCCGTTGCAGCGTCAGTTGCTTTTGCAGATGATACATCACCTTTTAATTGAACGAATAAGGGCATGCCCAACTCAAACGATTGAGCCCCAACACCGTTCACTTTAAAGGCACTGCCATCCACCACCCCTGTTGTAACCGTGCGTGCTTTGCGCAATGATACGTTTCCGGATATGTCACGAGATGTTGTTGCTGATAACTCCACAATTTTTGGATCTTTTGGATACATCAAATCAAACACAGCCGTACGAAGATCTGATAAATACTTATCAACCTGCGCACCCAAATTACCTAACAGTTTATTATATAAATCAGGGTTACCCTCCTTAATAGTTTCAAAAGAACGTCTGCTGCCATCGCCCGAGGCACCATTGGTATAGTACTCTAATTTACTAGCAAGTTTTTTATTGTTTAAAATAAAATCAACAAGTCGCGGAATCACAATTTCATCTCGCGCATCTGCAGAGTATAATAATTCTGCATACTTATCAGGCAAAGCACATAAACTATCTAAGCCAGATACTATTGACTTTCCTTTTGATGCGGGAACCCCAACAAATCTTCGGAAGTTTCCACGGTCATAAAAAATGCTTTCAATATTGAACTTCAATTGACTTAAAAGTAACGTATGCTGATCAGATCCACTTAATGACTTATATTTTTCCATAAACTTAGCGAACTCAACGGCTGGATCTATCGGAATATTTACTGCAGAACTGCCATCAGTAATTGCAAGAAACGGTACAACAGCTTCTCTAGTTGCTGACAAAGCCTGAACTGCGGTTTCTTGCGCAACAACCAAAATATCCAACGCAGTCGTCGTCGGCAGCAACTGAATCGTTTGTGCTAACGACAAACCTGAATCTGAAGAATCCCCAAAGATTCCAACAGAACCATTAGTCGCTGGAACCAGAGAGTTTTTTTCACGCCGTGCAGCAGTTAAACTCGTTACTAAAGAACTAGAAATTGAATCCGTTGGTGCTCCGGCTGCTATTAACTGTTGAGCCTGCTGTCCCGCAGCCTCAATAAACGCAGCAGATGTTGATGCGGCACTCCACGGCAATGTATCCAATGAAGCCATTCTCTGTTTCAACAACGTCAAAACACTAGGATCTAAAGCGAATCGCGCAGGCATCGATACGGTTGGACCTAATAATAGTCCAGGGTTAGAACGTGCGGCTGCAACTAATGCAGCATAATCATCATCAGACGCAGAACCACCAGAATTATTAGAAATCATCAGCACCGTCCCAAGAACTCGCGCTTGTTCTTTTGACGTCATGTCTGCTGTCTGTGCCATAACAGTTAAAGCACGCATAGTATCAGTCAATAACAATGGGTTAGTAACACCTTGACTTTGCAACGCACGTTGAACTGCAGCAATACGATCTTCAGGTGCCCCAACTGCCGGTAACGCGGCTATCGCTAAGACAACTGCATTGAATCGGTCTTCTAATCTAAGTTGATCTTTTCCTACCAATGTTGCCTGGGCAATCGCAACAGCTGCTTGCAAAGCAAGTCGTTGCTGTGGCAAAGAAAGAGCTTTAAATGCCGTGGATCGCTGAGCCATATCAAGGGCACCAATATTGGTTAGGGATGCAACCAACGCTGGGTCTGCATTAGCCCCCAATACCGCACCAGTAATATGGCTTACGCCCACTCCTAATTCTATAGTTTGACGCACTGCCTCAGAGGTTGATATAGGTTGCGCTGCAGAAAACCATAATTCTACAGTATTTCCAACACCCGCAGAAAATGCAGCTCGGTTAACTCCAAACTCTATCGTACTGCTGCTATCTGGGGTTCTGCTTGCCCCTGGCATTATGACTCTAAACTCCCCAGGGGCAGGCACTTGATCTAACACCGTCAAAGCATTAACACTTCCAAAAGCGCGCGCAGTTGATGGAAACAAACTTTGAACCGCAGCAGCAGCAACGGTAGCCATTGGCGATGGATTTGGTGCACCACCCAAGAAAGAATCATTTGGAACTGTTAAAGATAGTTCATCATCAGGATTTACAGGTTTACCTGCAGCTCTGGCAGCCGCCGCCGCTCTAGCTCGCGCAAACATCAAATCCCGCAAACCTTTCATTTTAGCCCTCTTGGTTTGCTTTGCTTTAACCACTATTGGAAGCTCTGAATTCTGATTTTCTAGAATTTCAAGATCAGAAATAGTCTCTTCTAATTCTCCCAATGCTTCCTTTGCAGTAGCAGGCGATGGAGCCGAACCTTCAGCAATATCATCTTCAAAAAGTTTTTGAGCTTCAAATGAAAGGGGTACACCACCTCGTTTAGCGGCCGCTAATGCTTCTCTAGAAAGCACACTTAACCTTTGAGAATCCTTACCAACTTCCATTGTTAAATCTGCTACAGACTTTTGCTTGTTCGCCTCTCCACAACCGCTTAATACAGCGCATACAGCCAATAATGATATTGAGTTTATAAATTTTTGCTTCATTTTATCTCTCATGTTTTTTGTCAGGCTACAGCAAATATGTTTACAAACACTTAACTGAAGAAAGAAACAAAATTCTTGCTCTTTTTGGGTATAATCAGTATATTAAATTGTTTTTTGTAGGGTGGCGGGGTAATCCCAGGGTATGCCTCCCCTACAGGTTAAATCAATTGAAAGGATTGAAAATGCCCAAGTTAAAAACTAAAAGTGGTGCCAAAAAGCGCTTCAAAGTGACTGCTACCGGCAAAATTTTGTTTGGTAAGGCAGGTCGTCGCCATGGGATGAGCAAACGCCCTCAATCAATGTTACGGGACTCTCGCGGTATGCATGTAATGAATGCATCCGATGTGGCTCGTGTTAAACGTCATATGTTACCGTACGCATAAGGAGGAATTTGAATGTCTCGAGTTAAACGTGGTGTGACCGCCCATGCGCGTCACAAAAAAATATTAGACCTTGCAAAAGGTTCAGTCGGTCGTGCAAAGTGCTGTTATAGAACAGCCCGTCAGCGCGTTGAAAAGAACATGCAATATGCGTATCGTGACCGCCGTGTGCGTAAACGCGATTTCCGCGCATTGTGGATTCAACGTATCAACGCAGCAGTTCGTATGCATGGATTGACGTATTCTCAATTTATGCACGGATTGAAACTGTCTGGTATCGATCTGGATCGCAAAGTATTAGCTGACTTAGCTGTTCGCGAAGCTGCTGATATTAAAACTCTGGTGGATACAGCGCAATCAGCGCTACAAAAATCAGCGTAAGATTCATAAACCCCGGTTCGCCGGGGTTTTTTATTACATCAATATCCCATCTTAAACTGTAATCCGCATCAGAACGCATCAAATCTAATAAGTATCCAGCTGTCGTTAAATTGAATCAAAAAACACCCCAAATATCTTTTTCAAAAAAAGCTTTCTCTCTTTAACTCAATTTTAAAGATTTCTTCTATAAGATAGACATAAGAACAAAAACCCAACAGGGGGGATTAAAAAATGACCCACAATAATAATATACCCTCACCGAAAAAATATCAGGTGGTATTACTGAATGATAATAAGACACCCACTGAATTTGTTGTGCAAGTGTTACAAAACACATTTCAAAAAACAGCCCATGAATCCGCACAAATTATGATGAATATCCATCTTAATGGCACCGGAGTTGTGGGAGCCTATACCTACGAAGTCGCAGAGACTCGGTTGAATAATGTTTTAAAACAAGCTCGTAAATATCAACACCCCTTACAGGGTGAACTAGAGGTGATTCGTTGATGTTATCAAAAAATCTTGAAAGCAGCCTAAGGCGCGCAGTTGATTATGCTTTAAGTTTAGGGCACGAGCATACAACGTTGGAACATTTATTATATTCATTAACAGAAGATCCAGATGTAGAAGGAGTCTTTAAAAGCGTTTCGGTAAATACACCACAAATGCGTGAAGCTTTATGGGAGTTTATTACAGCAGAGCTTGCGTATTTAAAAGTCAAAGACTTAGAAGAATCATCTCCAACGATTTCATTTCAACGCGTCCTGCATCGCGCTATTTTACAAACACAAACAATCGGTGGCAAAACCGTAGACAGTCGATACGTATTAGCCGGACTGTTTGATGAGAAAGAATCTCACGCGGCATTCTTTCTAAAAATTCACAATTTGAATCGTATTGATATTATTCAGTATATGAACAATAATCCGGTATCTTTACGAAAAACCAACAAGAAAAATACGGATGAATCTGCCGCAATACAACAGTTAACAAAACTCTCCTCCTTAGATTCAAAATTGCAATTACCGAACTTTACAGCATCACCTGTGGAAACGCAGGTGCCAAACTCTGTGGAAACCAGTGATAAAAAACATTTAAAACAATTTTGTATCAATTTAAATGAACGTGCAGTTAACGGCAAAATTGACCCCGTGATTGGTCGCACTATCGAAATTGAGCGCGTCATTGAAATTTTAAGCCGGCGATCTAAAAACAATCCTATTTTAGTGGGAGAAGCCGGCGTTGGTAAAACAGCCGTTGCTGAAGGTTTAGCCATACAAATTGTTGAGAAAAAAATCCCGTCTCTCCTTAATGCGACAATATATTCCTTAGATTTAGGGTTGTTATTAGCGGGCACTCGATATCGTGGAGACTTCGAAGAACGCCTAAAAAACGTTGTGTCAGATATCGTAGCCACCCCTGGTGCGATATTATTTATTGATGAAATTCACAACATTGTTGGTGCTGGATCAACTCAGGGTGGCGGAATGGATGCCTCCAACTTATTAAAACCAGCCCTTGCCCGCGGTGAAATCCGCTGCATAGGGGCAACTACTCACAAAGAATTCAGACAGTTTTTTGAAAAAGATCGTGCGTTAACACGTCGCTTTCAAAAGGTGGATATCGATGAAACTTCACCAGAAGACACCCTACAAATTTTAAAACAGTTGAAAAAAATCTATGAAACTTACCATTCAGTGCATTATTCAGATGAGGTTCTAAGCTTGGTCGTGGATTTGTCTGTACGATACATCCATAATCGTGCACTTCCTGATAAGGCCATTGATGTACTAGATGAATCGGGAGCCCACCATCACTTATACAATGAATCATCTAAAAACATTACCCTACGTGAAATAGAAGAAACCGTTGCAAAAATCGCCCGCATGCCACGATTAAGCGTCACCAGCGATGAACGAAAAACAATTCTTAATCTTCGCAAAAAATTAAAGACCAGCATCTTTGGTCAAGAAAAAGCCATTGATGCCGTTGTTGATGCCATTCAAATTTCACGCGCAGGTTTACGCAATCCTGAAAAACCAACGGGTGCCTTTTTATTCGCTGGTCCAACAGGCGTTGGTAAAACAGAACTTGCACGGCAAGTTTCATCTCAATTAGGATTAAAGCTATTGCGTTTTGACATGTCAGAATATATGGAAAAACATAGCATTGCAAAACTCATCGGAACACCCCCAGGCTATGTGGGATACGATCAAGGTGGATTGTTAACCGATGCCATTGATAAACACCCTCATGCCGTATTACTTTTAGATGAAATTGAAAAAGCACATCCCGATTTGTTTGCGATATTATTGCAAATGATGGACTATGGCAAAGTCACTGATAACAATGGTCGAGAAGTTGATTGCAGGCATTTGATAATCATTTTAACCACAAATGCGGGAGCAATGGAACTTTCAAAATCACCCATTGGTTTTGGAAAAGCAAACAACTCTGACGCTTCAGAAACTGCTGATATCACCCGATTATTTACACCAGAATTTCGTAATCGCTTAGATGGGATTGTTACATTTCATCGATTAGCCGAAAAAGATATCATTCATGTATTTGATAAATTCTTTGAACAAACAATAACGTTGTTAAAGGAAAAACAGATTGATGTCACCGTTTCTTCAACGGCTAAAAAGTGGTTCATAGAACATGGATATTCAGAAACAATGGGCGCTCGCCCCATGGAACGTCTGATCCAAGAAAAAATCAAACTTCCCTTGTCTAAAGAAATCTTATTTGGCAAGTCATCAAAAAAAGGGAAAAGACTGCTTATTGATATAAAAAATGCAGAGATCGTCATCCTCTCGTCTGAAAAAGAAATGGTCTAACACGAAAAAGTATTCTGAATTATTGGAAACTATGATACATCTTATATTAAAATGTAATCAGAGTTTCCAATGTCAGTACATTCAAAACTAACGCCATGGCTTATGTGGATTTTAGCCGTATTTTTTTACTTTTATCAATCTATGATTCGTGTCGCTACTAGCAATCTGCGAGAACCGTTAACGCTGGAATTCAACTTAACAGCCAGCGAATACGGAATGTTTGCATCGTATTGGTTAATTTCTTATGCACTGCTTCAAATCCCTATTGGCATTGCATTAGATAAATGGGGAGTCAGGAAAGTATTTACAGTCTCTGCATTTTTGTGTGGTGTGGGTACTTTAATCACGGCTCAAACCGAAAGCTATGCATGGCTTTGCTTTGCACGTTTATTAATTGGTGCGGGATCTGCCACAGCATTTATTGGCACATTCAAAATTTCTTCTGAATGGTTTAAACCCAACATGTTACCCATTTTAGTAGGCGTTATTTCAGGAATCGGAGTTTTAGGTGCAAGCCTAGCAGGCGCTCCCATGGTTATCTTACAAGAATCCATTGGATGGAGAACCATATTTTACAGCTTGTCTGTCACAGCCTTTGCTCTTTCTCTACTTTACAGCTTTGTATTACGCGATAAGAAACTATCAACATCTTTAAGTTTGCGTGAAATAAAAAAGCAAGTACTGCATCTAATTACTGAACCTCAAATATGGTTATTGGGAACTGTTGGCTTTTTATTATATACCCCCGTTTCTGTATTAGCCGACCTATGGGGACCAAGCTTTATGCGCGCAGTATACGGATATGACTCTATAAAGTCTGCCAGCGCATCCTCATTCATTTTTTATGGCAATGCTGTCGGCTCATTCATTGCCGGGTGGATGTTCTTAAAATTTACAACCAACAAACATTTTTTTGCGTGTTCTATGGCTGTCGCCGGAATTATGATGTTTGCTATTGTTTGGGCAGATTTATCTAATTTTTGGATTCTATGTTGTGCTTTGTTTGCCCTAGGCTGTATGGTTGGCGCAGAGAATCTCGTCTTTCCTTTAGGCGCACGCTATGCAGCAGAAGGCTTCCAAGGACTGTCTGCCAGTGTTATTAACTTTTTAGTGATGGTGGGCGCAATCGTCTTACAACCCGGAATTGGGGTCATTATGGATTTGCTCTGGGATGGAACCATGGATAACGGCGTGCCTGTATATTCAATCGATCAATATCGTTGGGGATTATCTGCATTAATTGGCTCGTTGATATTAGGGTTGATTTTATCGCTCGGAATCAAAGGTAAAACAAAACCGTCCTCACCTGCCACGAATTGAGACTAAAGCTAATTACATACTCTCCCTCACACTAACAAACCAGAGGGAGGACATCTAAATGAGATTCCTAATCCGAATACAGCATCACGCTGCCAATGCACCTTTGCAGCCTTAGAAGAAAGAGTAGCGCAAAGGGCGTCACGCAATCGTTTTATGTATGTTTAGCTATATTGCCAATCACGGATAATAAGAATCTAAGAAAGTTGGGATAACGTGAGTTGAAATTGAGTTTTGAAATTATAAGATAAGTTCCGCGCCCGTGCCGGGATCCTCCTGATCCCGGAAGTCTTGGTGATCCTCCCCGCCGCCGCCACAACGCAATACTCTTAGTTACCCTTCAGAAAACTGTTGCTTTCATCCGGGTATAGTTGTTACATTCATAACAACCGGTAAGATCGATCATATATAAACTACGTCTAGTCTACATACTTTCGGAGTATGTTGCGCATCAGCCCAAGTGCTGATGTAACCTTAACCATCTTCAAGATATCAGATACTTCTTAATACTTTATGAATAAACAAAAAATATTTACTGTGATTATAGTATGCGTGATTCACTACAATCTATCGGATGCAACTGCAGGTTGCCTTATGGGTGCAGAGATCATCCCTGCTTTCACACAGCGCTCTGTTACTACTTTATGAGGCATCTACTGTCGCGGAATCTGAGTTTATTTTAACTCCATCCAAGCATCATTATTCTATTCGCTGGGCGCTGGCTTAATTGCCGCTAAAAACATATTCACGTGATAACTATGGACAAGGTGATGTAGCAAGGAAAGGTATATTGCCGCAGTTTCTAATTTATCTTTATTGGGATTAATTAATAATATTATATCATCATAGTGTATAAAATCATTTAGCTCTATGCGATAGAAAAAAATAGAATCGATGGAGTGATCTCCTCCCCTAAACAACTTAATGACATCGGAATCTAGGTATCCAGATTGACTCCTTGTTTTTAAGAGAGCTTTTCTATTTTTGAAAAAAACTGCGCCATCAATCGTTTCTGTTGAAAATTGAAAAAAACTTTGAGGCGTTGATGCATTTGCCTTAATAAAAATAGCTAGGGTTGCCTGACTTTCTTTTTGTAACGTTATAACAGACTTCTCGATTACATCTTTATACCCGGTCAATAGAAAAGGCATTGCATTCAGTTCATCTAAAAAGCTTCGCAGTGACTGTTTGCGCGCAACGTGAGCTTCCAGATCTTGTCGGCGATTTACTTTTTCTGAAATATCTACAATTGCGCCTAAGACGCCGATTATTTTACCTTTATGGTTTTTTAGTGGTGTAAATCTTTTTTGTACCCAGATCATTTTGTCCTGAGCCCCAATGATACAGTCATATAAAATCTTGGCCTGAATTTTATCTGCTAGTATTGCATCAAACACTTCGTCTCGAAGACTTAAATCTGTAGAGGAGTATGGAAGATCTTTATCAGCTAATCCAACAATTTCTAGTGGAGAATTTAACCCAATTAAATCTGAAAATACGTGATTGCATCCTTGATACACTTTATTGCGATCCACCCAAAAAATGGGGGTTGGTATAGCATCCACAAATATTGAGGTATTATTCATAAAATTTCTCTGTATTTTTAACCAAGGAAGGTATTTGGAAATTTTATAAAATAATTGTTTGAACATAAAATGCCTTTTATGGGTAAGACTTAGAGTATACTCACATTATAAACATTATAAAAGGTTTTTTATACTCAATCTGTGTTATTTTATTGACTTTATTAAACCAAATCGTTTATGGAAAAAGGAAAAGGATACCCATTGAATGACAAAGTTGGTTATTGTCGAATCACCTGCAAAGGCTAAAACTATTAACACCTATCTTGGCAAAGACTATCACGTCATCGCAAGTTATGGTCATATTCGTGATTTGCCTACAAAGCAAGGATCAGTTCTCCCCGAACAACACTTTGAAATGGTTTGGGAATTAAATGATCGCGGTAAAAAACAGTTAAAAGAAATTGTTAGCCAATTAAAATCGTGCGATGAACTGTTATTAGCAACAGATCCGGATCGCGAAGGAGAGGCCATTTCATGGCATGTAACAGAAGAGTTACAGCGACAAAAAGCGCTTAAAGGAAAACCCGTTCGAAGGGTTGTTTTTAACGAAATCACAAAATCTGCGATTCAAAAAGCTATTGATAACCCGCGGGATGTTGACAAGAACTTAGTCTCAGCCTATTTGGCCAGACGAGCTTTAGATTACTTGATGGGGTTTACGCTATCTCCCGTACTGTGGCGAAAATTACCTGGCAGCAGGTCTGCAGGCAGAGTACAATCCGTTGCTCTACGATTAATTTCAGATCGTGAAGGTGAAATAGAAGCCTTTAAAGCTCAAGAATATTGGAAAATTTTAGGAAGCTTCTTTGCAAAAAAAGATATTGAAACTCAATTAATCGAATACAAAAGTAAAAAGTTAGATCGATTGGATATTGCAAACGAAGCGCAAGCAACCTCTATTGTCACATCATTGAATGGTGCAGAATTTCGGGTACAATCAATTCAGACAAAGCAAACGAAGCGCAACCCTTTTGCACCCTTTATTACCTCAACGTTACAGCAGGATGCATCTCGTAAATTTGGATTCAGTGCATCAAAGACGATGCAACTGGCTCAACAATTGTATGAAGGAATCGACATTGATGGAAAAACAGTCGCCTTAATTACGTACATGCGTACAGACAGCACGAATTTATCTAACGATGCGTTAACCTCGATTCGTGATTATGTTAAAGACAACTTTGATAAAAACTACTTACCTGATCAAGCACGTCAATACAAAACAAAATCTAAGAATGCTCAAGAAGCACACGAGGCCATTCGCCCTGTGGATCCAAAGATCTCTCCAAAATCAATCGAAGCAAAAGTACAACGCGATTTATGGAGACTGTATGATTTAATCTGGAAACGCGCCGTTTCATCACAGATGAGCTCTGCAGACATTGATCAAACACGCATTGACATCGAAGACACCAACAAGCTTTCTGTATTTAGAGCCACTGGCAGCGTCATAACCTTTGATGGGTTTATGGCGTTATACAACGAATCTTCTGACGATGAAGATGAAGAAAAAAGCAAGCTTTTACCCGCACTACAAGAAGGTCAAGCGGTTGAGTGTAAAGCAATAACACCAGAACAACACTTTACGCTTCCACCAGCGCGGTATACCGAGGCTAGCTTAATCAAAAAATTAGAAGAACTCGGTATCGGTCGCCCCTCGACCTATGCAAACATTATTAAGGTTCTGCAAGATCGCAGTTATGTGCGGTTAGATAAAAAACGATTTTTTTGTGAAGATCGCGGACGCATCGTCACAGCCTTTTTACATAATTTCTTTGAACGCTATGTTGAATATGATTTCACCGCTCAAATGGAAACTCAGCTGGACGACATCGCCGATGGCAATCA
The DNA here is from genome assembly GCF_014896945.1 of Candidatus Bodocaedibacter vickermanii. GTDB lineage: Bacteria > Pseudomonadota > Alphaproteobacteria > UBA6184 > UBA6184 > Bodonicaedibacter > Bodonicaedibacter vickermanii. Next base: position 1,143,224 of record NZ_CP054719.1, on the reverse strand, counting down.
AAAGTGGGATATCATCTTAAAAACGTTTTGGGAAAAATTACAAGAAAACGTCACGGCAACCAATGCATTGCGCATTACTGAAGTCATTGATGCGTTAAACCTTGATTTAGCAACCTATCTATTCCCAGCAGTTGATGGACAAGCTGATCCTAGAAAATGCCCAGAATGCAAAGATGGGATACTCAGTTTAAAACTGGGGAAATTTGGATCTTTCATCGGGTGTTCAAACTATCCAACATGCAATCACACACGTAAACTGTCTAGCAATGACACAGGAAGCACCGAAGAAGGTTCGGATAACGCGCCATCTAAATTAACAGAATCCTTTGAACCTAAGGAAATTGGACAGCATCCTGAAACGCACCTACCTGTTTTCTTAAAAAAAGGTCCCTATGGTTTTTATATCGAAATGGTGGATCCAGAAGCGCCCCCCATAGTCGTTGGAAAAAAGAAAACAAAGGCAAAACCCAAAAGGGCTTCTATTCCTAAAACTGTTGCGATTGATTCAGTCGATCTAAACATGGCCGTTGAGCTACTGTCGTTACCCAGAGAACTTGGAAACCATCCTGAAACTGGCTGGCCAATAACAGTCAACAAAGGTCGCTTTGGACCGTATATTCAATACAATGATGCATTTACATCCTTACCAGACTCTTTGTCTGTATATACAGTCACACTTAATGAAGCAGTAGACATTCTTGCAAAACCAAAAGAAAAGAAAACTAAGAAACCTGCTAAGTAATGTTCTATCCTATACAAAGCATCGGATATACCTGGAACACCTCTAAAAAGATATATGGGGTGTTCTCGGGTTATTCATTCATATCTCGACTGATGATAATTAGCGGTGTTGCCGCCTTCCTTATATTTTCAGGTCTGAACTATTCTATTGGGTTTGGAGTTTTGTGTGGATTATTATTCTGGATTAGTATGATTGATATGTATGACCGCATCATTCCAGACATATTGCTGATTGGTATTCTACTGAACTTATGGATAATCGGCGCATGTGTTTATCCAACATCGATTGTTCTTGCAACAGGTCTGATCCTGATAAAATTAGGGTTAGAGGCCCTCTATAAAAAAACACTCGTCGGCTGGGGAGATGTAAAACTCCTAACGCTGTGCTTAGCTTTTTCTCCACTGCAATCCATTCCTGCTCTATTGTTTATCTCGGGAAGCATTGGGTTAATCATGGCACTATTAATACGATCAAAAGAATTCCCCTTTGCCCCAGCAATCATCCTTGGTTTCTTAGGCACTTATATGCTTTAGGAGCTTTAGGAGCTTTAGGAGCTTTAGGAGCTTTAGGAGCTTTAGGAGCTTTAGGAGCTTTAGGAGCTTTAGGAGCTTTAGGAGCTTTAGGAGCTTTAGGAGCTTTAGGAGCTTTAGGAGCTTTAGGAGCTTTAGGAGCTTTAGGAGCTTTAGGAGCTTTAGGAGCTTTAGGAGCTTTAGGAGCTTTAGGAGCTTTAGGAGCTTTAGGAGCTTTAGGAGCTTTAGGAGCTTTAGGAGCTTTAGGAGCTTTAGGAGCTTTAGGAGCTTTAGGAGCTTTAGGAGCTTTAGGAGCTTTAGGAGCTTTAGGAGCTTTAGGAGCTTTAGGAGCTTTAGGAGCTTTCAATTATGAAACTCTTGGAACATTTTTCTGTCAATCTTAATTTTCATCTGCTGTATTGAAATTCAAGCGCACCGTGACTGACTTGACTGAATCAGATCCGATTCGCACAGACACGGGTTATAAGCAACAACGTTGCAACAATTCAGGAATTTATTCGTATAACTCTATTGAGTCCAGCATGACACTGGCAACGTAACGCTGGTGGGCGCCCCAAAGTGGATCAAAAACCCCATTCATTCTCAACGACAATAACATGTGTCCAATCACATCAGATCTTACCTAATGGATGCAACGTCACGTTGCAAATTAATAAAGGTTAAGATTCGGTTAACGCGATTTTTTTACCACCCCCCGCCCTAGTCACCCTCAGTGACCTTCGGGTGGGGGGACAAAACCCACTCCCTAAATCGAGACTAAATAGACGAAGCAATCCGTCTTTTCTTCTCGAAACGGTGGGCAAAAATAACAATGTATGAGCGCTCTAAAGTTACTATACCGCACAAACGTTAACAAAAGATTGACAAACCAGCGTGACGCTGGACTCAATAGATTAGATTAAATCCGATTCGCATAGACACGGATTATAAAAAACACCATCATCCTTCAAAAATATATTGACTTTCCGAATTCGCTATGTATACTAATAGCTAGAATTGCGAAGAAGCTACCCAAAATCTGGGTAGCCTTTTTCCGCTCTACGTCTTTGAACCACTCAAGGACAAAACACCGAATCGAATCCCCAGTACAGGAGTTTCACTACCCGATCAGTAGTCACAGCCCTGTAAACAACCCCTAGAGCCGACGGGCTCGTAAAACACCGACTTTGTATTATATATACTAAAGTCCGCCTTTCCCCATTCGTGTAAGAAATGGGGTTCTTTTTGCACGTGCGGGTTACTGGGGATTCTCTCGGTTTTAAAAAATAAACTAAATAATTAAACACTTTAACAACGGATCACTGCGCCTTGAATTGACATTCTACTGCGCATCGATCAAACAAAGGAACTAAAACACTACTCTTCAATAAAACATCTCAAAATCATTTTTCAACCTCAATGATCCTGCGCCCGAAATGGGTCAAAGCTGGGTCAAAATCCGCCCCATTCCCCCATATCTCCGAACACACCCAATCTAATCCAAAGGATGCAACGAAACATTACCGTCAACAAACATATTGTATTAAAGAATTATAAATGGCGGGAGTGACGGGGCTCGAACCCGCGACCTCAGGCGTGACAGGCCTGCGCTCTAACCAACTGAGCTACACCCCCCGGGGTGATTTAATGACTCTATTTCTACAGGTATTCCCCTTACATGTCAAGGATTAATGCAAAAAATATTTATTTTTTATGAAACCAGTTTGCCGGTCTCACGCAATCGTTTGACGATCGATTTAAACCATCCTGCAGCAATACCCATTTTAAGCTGAGCACCATGGGGGCGATCAACCCACACCATTGCGTTTTTTCCATCTACACCACCCCATCTAACGATGCCTTTTTCATTGCCATGAATATTAGGATCAACATAACACCCTATACGTCGCAGCTTTCCGCAAACCGTATCAAAATCAGGGTTAAGAGCAAGATCACTTAAAGATACTTGCAGTGATGGATCAAAGGAAGCAAGCCTTACGTTAAGGGCATTTTCCAGCCAATTTTCCTGACGCCTTGCTAAGGTTCTCAGGACCCCTACTGCACTCTCTGCGACCGTAGCCCTACGCAGTTCCAACATTTTTTGGCGATCATCGTGTGCGCGTCGACGCATTTCATTTGCTAGTTGCATTGCTGCCAAATTAGCTAATCGTTCTTCGTCATTCACTACTGAACTTCCTGTTGCAGCTGCAGTCGCTGCTGCTGACACTGGGGCAGCTTTTTCTAATGGAGGCGGAGTCACATCTCCCGCTACAGATGGTTTTACTTGTTTAGATCTTTTTACAGGCAATACTTCTGCTTGCATATCCTTAGGTTGCCTCACCTTCGTATGCCTTGGTTGAGCGGGTTGAGACTCACCTTCCAATCCCATCGCACGCATCATTTCTGCTGCAATTGCTTTTGGATCTCGGGCTTTTCTAGCTTTTTGCTCTGTTTCTAGCCTTTTTATTTCTGCAGCACGATCCGCTAACCTTGCTTCGTCTTCGCGTACTTTTGACATCCAGCGCTCAATAAATACTGTTTCTCGATGTTTAATACCCTCTAAAAAGCGAACATATTGCATTAATGTATCATTGCCTGGTTGCTCCTCACTCAGCTCTATACACGTACTTTTAGCAAAGATTTCAAAAGATAGGTTCCACTCACTCTCTAAAATTTTTTTCTTGTCTAAAAATGCACTTATTGTTTTGTATGATTCAGTCTTAAATAGGTACCCATTAAAATAAGAACCATCCTCAAAAAAGTAATCTACTTTTGTCTGATGACCCGGAACGACTGTAACTTTAGGCCTAACATACTCATACATCTGACACACTGGAAAATTTGCTTTCATCCAGTCACGAATTGGAACATACATTGTGTCAATTAAGTGCCGTGACAAAGGTGTGGTGTCTTGTTCAATTTCATCAATCGAACTCATAATATCTAAATATAAATGATTCAGCAAAGTTTCAGGTAAGAAACCATACTCTCCGTACTCCAAACGTCTGGAAATATCGAAAGTATGAAAGAGCATTCCCTCTAAGAAATCGGGATCTATTGCACGTATTGTTGGAATCTCTTCAGGGGACAGTTCTTCCCTCAAAGATTGTGAATATTCCAGCCCTGCTTTCAATGTTTCTAATAAGAACTCTACTCCATGAATCCACTGAAACAATACAGTTTCTGACGAAGGTACAAAAGCATGAGACAAAGGATTGTCAGTTTTACACACTTTATAATCTCTTTCAGCACGGACTACAGCGCTAGGAAATACAACCGCAAGAGTCCGTTCCTTTCGTATCAACGCATAACCGGATTTACCCTCCTGCTGGAAATGGGCAACACATATCTCTGCTGCAATATCATCTGCTGCAGAGGCAGCTGTTAGTGCACTGGTTGAAAGCAAAATCACACTTATCAAGCACGTAAACCTCATCATACTCTCCTTCTTTCATAAACGGAAATATAAGGAACTTTACAATATTGTCAAGATTTATCCGCTAGTTGTTTATATCAAATCTTACGCCACATTCGTATTGACTCGCTGCCACAGAAACCGCGAATCTTTCAATATTACAAGCAACCCGCATGAATGGAGACATCATCGATTTTCCTACATATTCAGCCCTTATGCCCAGGCTTGTTGTAACTAAAACTGTGAGGGAAAAGCTGTTTTGATGCTGCGCAAGTACATCACACACGACACCTGTACGCTCATAATCTTTACTCGCTAGATTTAAGAAATTGCGAACGTTATTTGACAGATTAACGGCCATATTTTCGCAGGCGTACCCTACTCCACTCACAAGCTTTAGATTGTCTGAAATTTGAACAACGCCCGTTGCTTTTAGTGTATAATAAGAAAGTTCTCGATCATGATATGCCGTTTCCAACTCACACCCTAAGAATGAGCCACGATTCATTTTTCCAATTGTTAGTTGGATTAGACGTTCATTTACGCCCTCAACAATCCCGCCCATAAAGCGTAATGATCTTAAAGACGTTGCAACACCTTGGAAATTCAAAGTCCCCACATGAGCCACATGAACGGGTGCTTCTAATAACGCTAACTTTGATGCCTGTGCAACACTACCCACCGACAACGCCGCCGAAGATTGCATTGCACCAACTGTTGATTTTAACAGCTCTTTTACCGCATCATATTCACGTTGACCAAACAAGTATAATTCCGGTTGCAACGCTGGATATGTTTGCATCGCAACAAGGGTTTCATCAATCATAATTTGATACAATTTAGTAAGGTCTGCGCTACCTGCAAATGCCCCTGAAGAAATCGGAACAATCCCCAGGCTAGTAACATTATCACGTTTGTTTAGTCGATCCATTTCTGCATATATGCTTTTGTAGGTCTTATGCAAATCTGTATATCCTTGTTCTATATTCCCGCTATAGGGCGCTATGGAAAAGTCTGGACCCAAAGCATGAATAATAAACTGCGTACCTTGTTTAGACAGATCGTAGGCGCCCGTCGTAAATACTTCAGACGTTTTTAGCAACGGCGTTCCGCTCATGGTTGCATTAGAACCACCCCCATGTGCAGAGGCAATTTCTGCTAACACTTTATCTGCGCCAGCGGCGCCAAAAATAGCACCACTTAGAACACCACCCGGTGCCAACCATTGATTCGCAGCATTCACAATCACGTGTTTCTTAGAATAAACTACGGATCCATTAGTCACTTCTAATTCTTTTGCCGGAACCGTCGTTGACTGCGAAGGAACACTCACCGATGTTGAAGGTGTATCACCAACACCCTCCGTAGAGTTGTTTGTGCCGCACGCTGATAACAACAACGGCAGACTCAACCACTACCAGCTGAAGCTGGTAGGTTGTAATTACAGACTGGAAGTCTCTGACTACTCTAAAGAGATATTAGAAAGGTTATTTGACTGGAAAGAGTCCGTATGATTGTTGATGTAGGCATTAATGATGTCATCAGTAACATTGCCGCTCGTTGAACTAAAGAACCCTCGCCCCCAGAAGTGTCTTCCCCAATATTCTTTCTTGATATTAGGAAACTCCTGCTGAATCTTTCTTGACGATCGTCCCTTTGCTATTTTTACAAATTCACTGACCGATACGTGGGGAGGTATTTCTACAAAAATATGCACATGATCTGCTGACAACACGCCATTGCAAACCTTAACACCCAGTTCATCAGCAACCTGTGCGATCACCTCACGCACTCGTAATCTTAATTCACCACTTAGAACTCGTTTACGATACTTGGTGATCCATACTAAGTGATATCTATGGTAAAATACGGTGTGGCTGGTTTTGCTATAATCTGTCATATGATACCCGTCGCGTTTCTCAAGCGCTAGCGCTTGAAGACTAAGCTAGGGTATCATATTTACTCCTTTTTTTCAATACCTCGCCTCTTTTCCTTTACCAAGGACTGAAGTCTTTTTCGCCTGGAAGGCGAAGGTTTTAACCATAAAGGGGACTATAAATAATGATTTTTTGAATTTCATATTCCCTCACTTTCTTAATATCTTAAACTACTTAAAGAACAAAAGCACCCCCCGAAGGGAGTGCTTTTAAAGGTAGGGTTAACTGAATAAATTAACGATCAAGACCAAAGTTCACAGCAGCGATTCCAGAAGAAATCATTGTGTTTAACTTTTCACCTGTAGCAAAGCCAAGGTTGAATTGAGCGTATGGAGTTACAGCATCACCACCGAATTGTAAGGCAGAAGACTTACCTTCGCTTGTTGATAATGTTGCATTAGCATTTGATGCTAAGTATCCAGCCACACCCAAAGTCAATGATGCATTTGTACCAGTTGCAGTTGCAACAAAGTCATCCAATGCTAGGTTTACACCTGTGTGGAATGTTGCAGCAGTAAACGACACATCGTTCATAGACAATCCCAACATACCAGCGGCCATTGGAACCACAGCTGAGTATGAGTTCAATGCGTTAGAAGACACACCGAATCCACCCATTGGAACCACAGACAAACCACCTAAGCTGTATGCTTGTGCAAATGTTACGCCTGCATTGTAAAATGCAAGAGATGACACTGCATACGCATTTTTACCTGCATCAACAGATGCTTCAGCAGATACGATTGCTTTTAAGCCCAACACATCAGATGCAACGTTTGCACCAAATGATGTTGTACCTTGGCTGCTAGAAAATGCGTTTCCGCCATCTAGGTTATAAGTCAAACCAAATTGAGCTCCAGCATGGTTGAACGTTACAGCGTATTGCTCAACAGCGCCTAATTTCTCAGCATTTGCAACACTTACGCCACGCGCCAATGAAGCAAATTGAGATGCTTGATTTAGACGAGATGACGAAAGGCTAGCAAACGATGTTGAAACTAAGTTTGTTGGATCTAATTTAGATACAACTGCATCCAATGTTGCTGATACAACAGAACGACCCGCTTGTGCTTTAGACGACATTAATGCACGATTTAATGCACCCGATGAGAGATTAGCTCCCTTAGCTGCAACTCGAGCGACTAATACCATATCAAAGTATCCGTTGCTCATAATCTTCCACTCTTTAATTTCAGAGCTACCATCACCGATAGCAATTGCAATTTTTCCAGAGCTATTTGGAAGTTTTCCGCTCATATCTTTAACAAGTGGTAACGCATACACACCTGCATCCAACGTAACGCCTGTATCCAGATCAATACCTTCTAAGGTTAATGTCTTATCCGCAGTTACATTGGCTGCTGCTACCCATAGTGGGAATGATGTAAATGAGTCATAATGCACGTAAGCAGATACTTTATCAGCTTCAACAACGTCAGACGTTTGAACGGAATGTCCTGCTGTTGAAAGAACAGCCATCATTTCTTGACCTCTAGCAATCTTATCAGCCGCTGCTGCATCAGAAACAAATTTTGAAAGATCAGCAACATCTTTTAATTTATCAAATGTGTGCGCTTCTGCAAGCACGCGCACATTTAGATTTTGAGAAAGAGTCAATGTATGTGCAAACAACGAATGATGAGCAATTGCTCTAAATGTTGTGTTTGCACCAACCTTCAAATCACCAAATTCAGAATACAAATCACCCGCTTTGACCTCAAACAAGAACTTTGTAACACCAGATTCTTTCACAACCGCTTGTGCTGTTGCATTCTTACCAACTGTTGCAGCAGAAGCAGCGGCCACGCTAGTTGCGGTTGATGTAGTCTTTGTTGCTGTTCCAGCAGAAAGAGCTAGTTTTTTTGCAGCTGTTGTAGTTTTAGCTACAGTCGTAGTCGCACTGGCAGCAATGGTTGATGGAAGTACAAGCACTGGTTGAACACCATTAATTGCAGTAATGACAACATCATTTGCCTCCACAACTGCAGCACGACCACCAATGTCTAATGTACCTTGAGCACTACCGACTTCTAGTCCCGCAGCATCTAACATTGTCTTTGTTGCAGCGTCTGCTGGCTTCATTGTCTTTAAAGTAAGAACACCTTTAGTAGTAGATTTTATTGGTGCAGCAACAACAGTTGTAGTTGCACTTGCTTTACTAGCAGCAGGAGCCGTCACTTTTGTTGTATTTGTTGCTTTACTTGCCGTTGCCGTTGTTGTTGTTGACTTAGCAGGCGAATCTACTGATAGTTGGGCTGTTGCAGTCGCAGGCTCAGAATGAGTATCAACAGAAAGAACAACTTCTTTTCCATCTGCTCCTTGACGAGCATAAGGATATCCTACTGAAGAATCCAAACTAATATATGTATAAACTGATGCCAGGCTTGCTGCTGCCGTATCAAAAGCGTCAAACACAGCATTACGAACTGCGAAAGCATTCGTCCTTAGATTACCTTTTACTGTTGTATTAAATGTATGGCGCGCTGTGTCAATTCGTCCAGAGAAAAGCATAGCCCCGACATGTATTGCATCCGGTTTGAACTTTGTTGCATCAGACGCATCTAATTTGAAAGAAGAATCTTTTCCTTGATCAATATTATGCCATGAAAGTAGAAGTTTGTCGTTTACAATAGTCATATTTACAGTAGGAGCGGCTGCAGCTGGTTCTGTCGTCGGTACAACACTTAGATGTGATAGAACATCATAGCTTGCACCATATCCAGCAGCGGGTCTATCTGGAATATGTCCACTAACCAGTTTGGCGTCTCTAAACGCTTTATCGGCTTTTTCTAAATCAAGCACAAATGTAGGTACTTTTGATTTAGCAGTAGATGGCGGATTTGGATTCGGATTTGGATCAACTGGCGCAGCTGCTGTATCTTGGTTATTGCCACATCCTGTCGCAAATAGCGATGCTGTGACTAATAACCCAGCTTTTAGAACGTTTTTTAAATCAGACATTATTAATTCCTTTTTTTATTATCATAAAACCTTTTTAAGTCGGGGGAAGAGAAGCTCCCTTCCCCCACTAGACTTAAAACTAAGCTTAGTTACGTGGGCTTATTACTGCGTTAGCTGAGGTTGTTGGACCACTTTGGGCGCTTTGTAGATCACCTACAAGACCTTTCGTGTTTCCTCCAGTGGCCTTTCCATCACCAAGAACTGTATCCACCAAGCCTTGTGCATGGTTGTACAATTCAGTTCCAGCAACACTAGCTGCAGGAACACCAGTTACTAACGCCGCTTGTGTTTTCACACCTGTTGACACAGCTGCTACAACCGCAGCAGTCTTAGTCGAAACCAACTCATCTGTCGCAGCTGCACGTGCAACTGGCGCCAAAGCTTGAGCGGCAGCTGCTTGATCTTTCAAATCACCAGAAGCTCCCTTAACTGCTGTTGCAGTTGTTGCCATTGTTGCTTTCAGCTCTGTTGTTTTCGCAGCATTGCCATGAGAGTCATGAGCAGTTTCGCTGTTACGCAATCCAACAATGTACGTGCTTACTTTGTTTGACGCATCCAAAACTTCCACAAAGTTTGACTGAATTACAGCCGCTTCTTCACGAGACTTTAAGATACCTAACAATGTTTCACGAACTGCATTTTCAACAAGTTTAGTCATACGATCTGGAATGCCACGCAAGTAAACCATATCATCAGTACGTGCTTTATCTTTTTCAGACGCAACATAATGTATCATTCCTTTTGTATATGATTCCATTGCGCGTGCAGCTACTTTTGTAGCTTCTAAAGCCACGTCATATGACGTTTTTACTTTAGCTGCCGCATCATATGCTGCTGTCGCTGCCGCTTCTGCTACTTCAATTACAGATCGCAGTGCATCAAGATACACCAAGCCATTTGTCGCGTGAATCACTCGAGACAATTCATACAGTTTAGCCAAGGCATTTGCAGCCACGGCAACGTAACGTTTTACGCTAACAGTAGATATCGTAGTTTCTCCAGTTAATCCTTTAACTGCATCAAATGCTGCTTGTGCTTGTTGCAACAAAGCTGCTTTTGCGTCATCTGATTTTAACGTAGTTACCTTTTGAGATAACAATCCGATTTTCACTCCTGCAATGCGCGCTTGTACATCTTTTTGAGTTGGAGCTTCTGCCAAGATCGCTTCTACTTCAGCAAGAGCGTTATCAAGTTCAGATGGATTTAACTTTGCTAAGTCACGATACACTTCAACAACTGCTAAATGAATCTCGAATTGATCTAATCTACCTGACTTACTACCACCAGCACGAACGCTTGCACTGATATCAAGTAATGCTGGCAAGATTGAATCTTTAATTCGAGACCCTTGACTTGCTGCTAAAACAGCATCCGCCGCATCTGCATAAGCATTTGCTGCGTCTAACAACTTATCGCCTTCAACGAAGCTTTCTGCAGCTTTAACATAAGTATCAGCAGCTAAAGCATGCTTCTTTTGAAGTGAGTACAACTTAGCCACATTCAAATGAATTCCTGCTTCTTTTCCGCCAGCATCAACGATTCTCACCAAGGCTTCAATACGCGCTTGCGCAGCTTCTGCATGGCTTAAGTCACCTTCTTTTTGGAAAGCAAGTGCTTTTTCATACATTGCACCAGCAGCTGAGATTACAGCAGCTTTTAACTTACCATTAGCTATGCTATCAGCTCCTTCTTTAATCACTGTAATTTGCTCTTCAGCAAGACCAACCAATTTCTCAAGACGGCTTGTTGCGTCAGCAATTTGCAATTGATGTGCTGCTTTTTCAATCGCTTGAATAATCTCAATACGTTGATCAACAGTCACAGATGCAATCTTGCTTAATGCCCAGGCTGCTTTTTCATATTGGTTACCCGCTTGCATGTGGTCACCAATCTTAGCCCACTCAGAACCAGATGCACTATAAGCTACGGATGCTTCTTCGTACATTTCACCAAGAATGTAAGCTCCTGCAGCTTGTTGGTAAGCTTCTGCTCTGACGCGTCCATGGAACCCAGCTGTCGCACCAATTAGATTGAAGGCTTCTGCTGCCGCTAAACATGCCTCTGAGTGACCAACTTGTTGAGCCGCTTTTAATGCATTCTCAGCTGCTTCGTAAGCTGCTGCTGCATCTTTTTGAGCCACATGGTTTTGAGTCGACGCTTTGTAAACGTTTGCAGCTTTCAAGAATTTACCAGCAGCTTCATACTGTTCAGCCAATTCTCTCATGATTGATCCATGAACCACCGCTGCACCATCTGTCTTTGATAAGTCTTCCAACATTTTTGCTGAACGATCAAGGCTACCTTCACGGTACAAGATTTGCGCTTGGTTAAAGACTGCAGTGTATTGCTCTTTCACCAAGGCAGCATCCGCACCATTTGCAATTGCTTGCTTGTATGCTTCCGCTAAGTTTTCATACGCATCAGCCAATCGTGAGTTACGGCCTGCCATCAAAGCAGCATCTGTTTGACTTAAAATCGCAGCAATTTCTTTTTTATACGCATTAACCGCTTCTAAGTACCAAGTAAGTGCATTTGCCTTATCTGCTGCCGCACCTAGGTTATCAAAACGAATACGTTCTGACGCAGCTTTTGCCACTAACAAACGACCTAATTGGTGTGCAACTTTAGCTTTCAAATCTGCTGTTGCAACGTTGTTTTCTTCCTTAAGCACAGTATCTGCAAAATCCATCGCACCTTCTTGGATTAAACCAGTCATTTCAGTAATCGCTTGAGCACGCGCTGCTTTAAATGATTTATCTGTTTGAGATGCCTTTAAACGAAGAGCACCATACGCTGCAGACACAACAGCTTCTGCTAAGTCAGCACGTTCAGTCAACTGAGTAATAACATCCTTCATTTGCTGTGTCGTCGCTGGCGTTGCAGCCGTGTAGTCAGTTAAAGGAATCGCTTTTGCAAGCTCTGCGTTCTCTTTTAGCGCATCATATACATGCTCTTGGTGAGCTTCTAAGTTCAGCGCAGTTGTTCCAAGCGCTGCAAGAGTTTTTAAAACAGTTTCATAGCCTAAAGTAATACCACGATATGCTGAATGTGTTTCATCATATCCAGCACCAGTATCAAACAAAGCACCCACGCTGTAAATACAATCCGCAATATTAGTTGTAACAGCACCATCAATTGCTCCAGCATCTTGAACCAAATCTCGCAGAGCAGCTCTATGATCAACTGCGTCAGTTCCTGTTGTTGCCAACGTCAATGTTGCAGTTAAGTCAGACAACCAAGCAGCATTCACTTTGCGATATGCAGCAGTAATTGCTGCTAATCGTTCACCTACAAACGTACCGAGAGGCGCAGCAGCATTAAAGCCTGCAACTCCTTGGTAAGCTTTATTAACTAATCCAAGCGCAATTTCATAGGCACCTTCAGCAACAGCAGCACCTGTGCTATCTTCAACTGCAGATTCAATCGCAGTATCCCGACTTGCAGTATTCGCCGCAACTGCTGCATTTGCTCCAGACGCTGGAAAAGCACGATTGTATGTATCTGCCGAATTTTTCAAACTAACCGCACGACGATGTAATGAATCCAATACATCTTCAGTCACATATACAGTCGCTAAATCAGATGTCATTGCTGCTATGTCAGCTAATGTAGCATAGCTTGTAGAGTCGCCAATACCCGCTGCTGATAACAATGCACCCGCACGTTTTATTTCATAATCTGCTGCTGCAGTGTATGCCGCACCCGCAGCATCACGCTTAGTTGTCCATGTAGCAGATACTGCTACTGAAGACAATCCATCAACTTCTGCTTTAGCCCAGTCTGCTTTCGCAGTACGCGCTTTATCAAACGCTGCTGCTGCATCTTTGTACCCTGAGTAAGGTGTCGTTGACAATGCCGTTATACGATCAAATTCTTTCTTTAGATCATTAAACAATCCCTCAACTGTAAACCATGCATGATCTGCTGGCGTTGCAGCTGCAAAAGCAGGATCAATAGCGACATCTTTATCATTAAAGTATTTCGCTAATGTATTTGCAACTAAAGCCGCACGACGGTTTAGATGTGTATCGTTAGATCCGTGAATTATTCCATCTCCAGCAGCGATATTATTGGTACCCAATAATGCCGTGCGAATTGCATTTTTCACAGCTTCCGCAGTAGCACCCGCAGCGAAGCAATCTAAAATCGCAGTCCACGTATCGCCGTTTTGTTGTTGCAGACTAGAGTTTGTAGCAATAGCCGCACTCAACGCAGTATCCGTTACTGTTAATTTATCTACTGCATATAAGTTTTCAACAGTTGCCCATACGGTACGCAATCCTTGTTTAACCGCTGCATTGTTATGCAATTCAACTGCAGATTCAAAGGCTTTACGTAAATGATCACGTGCAGTAATACGAGACGCACCTGCTGCCATTGCTGTTGCAACCGCATCTGCATCAAACAGTAATCCCGTTGCTAATGCACCCGTTGTTGCATCAACTTTTGCAACTAATTCATCATCAGCTGCAGTATTACGCTTTAATAAAGCTTCAGCTTTTGCAGTCAATGCCAATGCTTTTACAAGACGCGCATCGTCAGCAGCTGCTAATGCCACATCAGCAACCGCTAACACAACATCAATCGCTGTCACACCCGCTTCCCACGCAGCTTTATTGTTTGCAAGACGAGCATACTTTAAGTAATTGTCTAACCATTCAGCCCGCTTAACAAGAGTACCACCTAACGCTGCCGTAGAAATTTTCTCTAATTGTTTTGAAGCTGCCTTAGCAATCAATGCATATGATCCAGATAATGTTCTATTGCAATCTGTACGGGCACTACGAATAGCAGCCGCTTTAACTTCATCCAATGTTGATTTTAAGGCTTGATCTAAACCATCTACAACATTCTTTACAGAACTATTAGACCCATCCACATAATCCTTCAAATCAGTAACCGCAGTGGTAACATTAGCTTCAACGATTGAAGCAACTGCTGCTAAGTCTAATACTACGCGATATAATTGTTCTGCGCGCACTGAACGCACAACCGCGATATCGCGAGCTGACAAATACTGCTCAGCCGCAGTAATGTTAGAGTATTGTGTGTTCGCTGTTGTTAATGCCTCAGTAATCAGCGTACTAACATCTGTATATTGAGTATTTAAAGCGATACCTTGAGCTGTCGCAGCGTCAAAGCTTGAACGCGCATTCCACGTTGCTTTTAATTTAGAAAGCAAGATTTTAGCTGTTACTGCAGATGTTTTTAAAGCTTCAGATGCCACAACACCCGATGTGCTTGCCAGTTCTGTGTACATAGTTTTAAATGCAACAGCGTCGTCATTTAACTTTGTGGCAACTGTCACATCACCCGAAAATACAGCAGTTGATGATCTTGAATAAGCATCAGCTAATGCACCAATTGCTAAACGCATTGATTCTGCTGCTGCTGCAAATTCTAAGTTTTTATCTTGTCCAGATTTCTTAGCTGCTGCTTTTTCATGCATATCACGTGCAACGATATCAGCGTTGTACAAACTAACATATACTTTTGCAATTTTTACATCTTCTGCAGTTTGAGCAGTTGTATCAGTCAATTTATCTCTTGCTGCTGTTTGTTTCAAAGCCAAGTCATAAATGGCTGTACCTAATTCTTCAGCACAACTTGCTGCACGCAAAAATGCTTTGTCTGTGTTTGTTGATTCAGCCAACGCTTTTACTGATGCTAATAATGTTTGAGCCGCAGTAACGTTTGCTTCAGTAACACTGCTTACACGTGCAACGTGATGAATGAAGTGTTCAGAATACATTAACAAAGCTTTTTCAGCATATTCTGTACGCAGAGTTGTGTTTGTAGTTTCTGTTAAATCACGCGCCTTTAAGAAGAATTGCGCAGAAACTTCAAATTCACCCGCATCTTTACGTTGCTCAGCAAAGTAAACCGCATCTTTTACAGTTGTAATTTGAGCTGGAACAACTAAACGCTCAGCTTCTGGTGATTTTAAGTCTCTAACACTATCAACACCCAATGCTTTTAATGTAGAAGCATCAGCGATCTGTGATAAAAAGCTATCAAAATGCTCGGGCGTTAACTGGATATTACCGTTTAAAATATCTTTAAAATGTTCAAAAAGCTTTAGGCTTTCGGTATCCAAAACATTAAGCGTTGATAATCCTGAAGTGGTTTCTACAACTGATTTTGCAAGATTTCTAGCTTTTGCCTCTGTCATATCTTTATTTTGTTGTAGAAGATACGCTGTTGCATTTTTTGTATGTACCTCTGCCGCAGCTGTTTGAGCAGATTCCCCTTCAGCGACGGTTGTACCCAAAGCACTATCAAGTGCAGAGACTTCACTAATACCTAATGCTGTAAATATACCTACTGATGTAGATAATAGGAACCGTGAAAGTTTGTTTTTATTCATGTTATTTGTCCTACCTTTATTGTTTTTATTATTTTAAAGCGCAGATTCTCTACACTTTACCTATCAAAGGAATTTATAGAATGAAATTATGAATTTTTTCTTAAATCCTCCATTTTCGTTATTCTTTTTATAAATTTTCAAACCTAAATCCAAAAATCTTTTTAATACACTATAAAATGTAACCAGTTTTCCTGGGTTTGTACACCCTGTTTTTTCATGCGTTGCATCTTTGCAACAACACTCGAAATAAATTATACCCTCAGGCATTTCCTGACATTTCTGGCAATGTAGTTTGTAGCCGCAACTTCTTAACTTTTAGTTAATTTTTATTTATTTTGGATTAAACCACATAGATTCTTTATTTCAAAATCGATCACAGTATCATCAGGAACCCGTGAGGAAGTAGAAGCTTTTGAAAGAGGTGAGGCAATTCAATCAGCTGAAATTCAATTACATCGTGGTATTGCAACAGAAGTCTTAGCAGCTTTCATCGTTTCTCCGACTGAACGTAAGGCAGCGGCAGATTCTATCGTCGCGACTACAACCGGGCTTTATTATTGCAAGATATTAATGCGCTCTACTATAAAGGACATTCCATCCCCGGCATCTCCCAAAGGGTATATAATAAAAACTGATGAGAAATATGAGGCTCCTGTACGTATATTTATAGAGCTGTTGGCTCACCTAGGTATTCACGAACCTGCCCGCACATGGAAGCTGACATCAAAGCTAGGGGGGGTACATAAGCGTTGGAATGAAGGGCTGAGGACTAAATATTCTTGACACCGCCCCCCCCCCCCTTTTGCTAGATCTGATGCGAGCCCTTATAAAATTACAACAAGAAATGCTCTTTAATTTAATCCATTAAGGAGACGTGAAAATGAAATATCTATTTGCAATTTTAATATCGTTGATGTCAGTTACGCCGACTTTTACTGCCGAACGAATTTATGCCACTGGATGTATCCCCAGCACTCCTGAAGATTGGGAACGAGCTGGAGTGCCCCTACGCAGTCCTTCTGAAGAATTACGGGCAAGTAGATTAGCACGATTGCCGTCTGGCACAGCTTCTTTATCAAGCACAAGATTGGCTGATTCTAAACCCATATTACCACGTTATGAGATCTTGACCATGTCTGATGTTAAGAATCAGCATCCATTAGGAACCTGTTCGATATTTGCAATTGTAGCCGCAATTGAAGCACAATTGCCTAAAGGTACAGTAATTTCTGAGGCTGAATTATTTACTCGAGTGAAAATGATTGTTGAAGCAAGAGTGCAAGAAGGTGTTGCGTTATCCCGATATATTCCATTGCTTAAGGAAGGGGTTGTTTTAGATCACCAATATGTAAATTATGAGATTTTTTCAAACTATGTCATAATTGTTGTAAAAAACAAGGCATCAGTTACATTGTCTCTTGATTACATAAAAAGTCTAAATGAATTAAAAGACCATGCAACAAAGCTTGGAAAAGCCCCTGAAGACTTTCGTCCAACGTGGGATGAAAAAAGACGTGCTCATATAGAAGAACAAGAAAAAGAGATTGAAAGGGAAATAGAAGAGTCTAAGGGGAAAACAAATACTTATTGGTTTCCCTTGCCCTATTTAGGCATACCTATTAACATCCCTGGATCATCGGTCGTACGATGTGGCCTTAATTTAGATGAAATCAGCCGCCTATTCTTCACACGCATCTTAACCCCACAATCCTTTATGCCACTTCCTAGATTGAATGTCAGCGTTATCTTCACAAGAGATTCCAGAGGCACTTGTGAAGATGAATTAATCAAAGGCTTGAAACAATCCATATGTAACAATGTCTCTGTCGTTGTTGATGTTAAAACCTTTGCACGATACAAGTTTGCTCCAGGAAATGGAGATTATGATAAATTAGAAAATGGGCTTTATCGAGAGGTGCATAAAGAGAAAGGTGCTTATGAAAAAGTAAGTCAATGGTTATCAGATTCTGTAAGTCCAAATAATGGGTTTATAGTAACTACCAAAATTCCTGATGAATATGGTTGGGAAGGGGCGCACGCCATCTGCATCTGCGGGTATGATAATGCCTATCAACCTGACAAAAGTAAGCCTGCAGTTTCAGCCTTTAAATTTAAAAACAGTTGGGGTAGAACATATGGAAATGAAGGATATGCTTGGCTTACAGAAGATTATGTAAGACAACATACGTATAATGCCTTAGTATTAGATGTAAATGGAAGACAGTAACATGAAAACACAAGAGATATTATTAATAACGACGATTGCTTTAATGTTGCAAGGATGTGGTTCAAGTGAGGACGACACCGAAATATCTGCAGCACTATTTTACCAAGATATAAAACCTGAAAATCGATGGGAAGAAAGAGGTAAAATTCAAAAACACCTAGGAGATTACTTATTTTCAGATTACAAATTCAATAGTGAAACCGTTAGCGAAGGCACCTTATCACGACCCGCAAAAAACTTAGTAAAAAAGATTTGGAGTCAGTTGGAAAGAGTTGGTTTTTCAGGATACGACCCTATGATTTTAGAGAGCAACTCAGTAAAAATTAAGTATGAGTGGCATTCTCCACCACCAGGCTCAGCAGCTAGTGAATTGTTTGAGCACCCCTCATTATTTACTGCTTTACCATTCCATACTAAGTTTGTTGTAACTTTAATGTATGACTGGATTGGTATTCGCTATTTAATACTCCATCAAAAAACAGATGCTATGTTTCATTTAAATCTAAGATTAGCTCTAAACGGGCTAAAAGCAAATGGTACTATACTTGGCAAGTACAATTCTGATGAAGGGTATGTTCGCGAATCAAAAGAATGGTATGATAAAGGGAACGCAATCATAGTTGACGCATTAAAAGCTGATCCATTCTTCAAGCAGTTCTTTGAAGCTCCAGCTGCCCCAACCGACTCGTCTGGAAGTACATCTGCATTGTCGGCATTGAAGGGGAGATCTGGGGTGAATGCAACTCAATTTACAGTGAACGGTGTTGCTGGTTCTCAGATTGATTTTGGGTTACCGGTATATGTTCAACTCAAAGGATCAGTAGATCAAGATAAATCCACCACAGGCACGACAGGACTCGTGGCATATAAGTTGGGTAACTCTGTGTTGGGTGTTGTTCAGTCCTATGCAAACTCTGGTGCTGGGTTTAGTGCTGACAGCCGTCATCTTGAATCATCCATCGTTGCAGCTCATTCCTTTGAAGCATTCTTTGTTGAAGGTCAATTCGGATCTGTATCTGCAACCGACTTTAACTTTAAAGATTGGTCAGGCGTACGATCTCAAGTCCGACTCGGGATTGATACCCCATTCGGTGCTCCCTTTATACAGCTAACTCACAGGAACTTTGGACACACATCTGACACCGCTGGATATGTTGGACTTGAAATAGCTAATACTGAATTCAAAGCAGATACGTACTCATTTAGCACATCGCTATTAACCAAGGTGGGGCACCATTCTGTTCATGGCGCAACCGGCTCCGTCGATTGGACAGCAGCGTTAAACCTCAA
Organism: Candidatus Bodocaedibacter vickermanii; assembly: GCF_014896945.1. Lineage (GTDB taxonomy): Bacteria > Pseudomonadota > Alphaproteobacteria > UBA6184 > UBA6184 > Bodonicaedibacter > Bodonicaedibacter vickermanii. The sequence goes on along the minus strand of NZ_CP054719.1, from coordinate 1,123,776 downwards.
CAGCGGCGTTGCGTTTACCACAAACCTAACTCTAGGTTCAGCGCTTGAATCTAAGGCTGCATTCAATCTATCTCTAGATCGCTAATTTTCTTTAGATCTTCCCCCCAGAAATGGGGGAATATACCTTATTTACAATTCAAAATTATCTAACCAATTGGTGGGGGCGAAATGCCCAAGAACTCATACGCTTTTCCTGTCAGGATTCGCCCTCTAGGAGACCGTTGAATATACCCTTGTTGAATCAAATAGGGTTCGATGACATCTTCAACAACATCACGTTGTTCTGCAAGACTGGCGGCAATGGTTTCAATCCCCACAGGTCCACCGCCATAAAACTCTGCGATTTGAGACAAGTATTTACGATCCATGGCATCTAAACCATTTTGATCAACGCCCAATCGATCCATACCGGCAGCAGCTTTCAACTCATCCACGGCAATACTGCTATGATAAATATCCATAAAATCACGCAATCGCTTTGTTAGACGCTTTGCTATTCGTGGCGTTCCTCGTGATCGCTTTGCAACCTCAACAGCACCATCCGCCTGCATAGGCAAATCAATCAAACTGGACATGCGGTTCACGATAGATGTTAATTCATCCACCTCATAAAAATTTAATTGCAGCGGAATGCCAAATCGTTCTCGCAGGGGTCGAGTGATCAATCCTGCACGCGTCGTTGCCCCCACCAATGTAAACGGTGGCAGATCGATTGTTATCGCCCGCGCCGCTGGCCCTTCACCGATCATGATATCCAACTTAAAATCTTCCATAGCTGGATATAAAATTTCTTCAACCGATGGGTTCAATCGATGAATCTCATCAATAAACAAAACATCTCGCGGTTGCAAATTTGTTAGAATTGCGGCTAAATCACCGGCTTTTGAAATCACTGGCCCTGACGTCGAACGAAACCCGACGCCCAATTCCCGTGCAATAATTTGAGACAACGTTGTTTTCCCAAGACCGGGAGGTCCCGTAAACAAGACATGATCCAAAGGCTCCTGACGCGTTCGTGCCGCTTGAATAAAGATCGATAAATTATCCTTCAGATGTTTCTGACCAATAAACTCATTCAGTGTTTGAGGTCGCAACGACACATCAAATTTATCTTCATCCAATTCTTCTGCAGAAATCGTACGATCCATGAAATTATCTATCTCGGCTTTCTAGCAATAGTTTATAAACCCTGCGTCGCAATTCTATAATGCCTTCTTTATCAACTGCACTTGTAACAATTAGCTCTGGATGCGCTGCTACATGACGTTGGATTACAGCTTTCATGCTCTCAACTGCCCTGGTCAATTCATTGGGCTTTAACTTATCGACTTTCGTCAAAACCAACTGATACGGCACGGCACTTTCATCCAGCATCGTCATCATTTCATCGTCCGCAGGTTTAATCTCATGGCGGCTATCTAATAACAAGAAGACATGTTGCAGTACTGATCGCCCAACTAAATAGTCCTTCATCAGACCATTCCATGCAGCAATCTTAGTCTTACTCACCTTGGCATAACCGTATCCAGGCATATCAACAATATAACAAGCTTCAGCCAATGAAAAAAAGTTCAGTTGTTGTGTCCGCCCAGGAGTATTCGACGTTCTAGCAATTGTTCGATTCACCAACGCATTGATCAAGCTGGATTTTCCAACGTTCGACCGTCCAATAAAACCAAACTCAGGCACAGTCATCGGAGGAAGCCTGTCAAGCGTATCAACTCCAAATCGGAATTCACACTCTTGACGAAATAATATGTCGGCACTTTTAATAGAAGAAAATGAAGGAGTCATAAAAATTGTCTTTATATTGATGTGGATATATTCTTTACATATACCCTAATCCAGGCATGCGTTGCAAATACTATGTATAAGTTCAGCACAAATGAGAGAGATTAAGCAACATGAGGTTGCACCAGGGATGATCCCTGGACCCAATGGGCTAGATCTAGAGTGAACGTAGTTTGAGGTATGTAATAAGAGACACTGTGGAGGGAAGGTTGATTGAGTGTGGTTTGGATATAGATAATAAATGAGGAACTGTTAAAAACAGTTTTGAATGAGAGAGATTTTTGATCCACCTTCGGCGCAGGAGGGGTAAAGGTGAAAAATGAATTTGAGATGTTTTTGAGTGAGTAGTGTTTTAGTTCCTTGTTAAGTTATGAAAGCGCAATATTTGTGTAGCTTTCAAAGTTAAATTATATAGAATCCGTGTCAGACCAGATCGGAGCTAACTTAGCGGATCCAACCGCAGGTTGGCAGCGTCACGCTGTCGTTATTTAGTTTTAAAACCGAGTGAATCCCCAGTAACCCGCACGTGCAAAAAGAACCCCATTTCTTACACGAATGGGGAAAGGCGGACTTTAGTAATATTACAAAGTCGGGTTTTACGAGCCCGTCGGCTCTAGGGGTTGTTTACAGGGCTGTGTCTACTGATCGGGTAGTTGAGCACCTGTACTGGGGATTCGGTTCGGCATGTCGTCCTTGAGTGGTTCAACCAAAGCTTCGTCGCGGATCTGGTTAGGGATCCTTTGGCTGAAAGTTTCAAAGACGTAGAACGAAAAAAGGCTACCCACCTGTTTAGTGGATAGCCTTTTCGCAATTCTACTTATTAGTATACATAAGGAATTTGGATTGTCAAGAAAATTATTCTTTTTCGTGTTGGGGGGGCGCGCGCCCCTGAAGTGGGGCCCACCCACAAAAAATTACTCAGAGCGTGTCCACCCCCCCCGCCACCACAACGGCAACGTGCCGTTGCATCCATTAGGTTAGATTGGGGGGGATTATAAACTGTGTCAAATCACATCGAATCCAACTTATGGGTGCAGGGATCATCCCTGCTTTCGCACAGCGCTGTGCTACTCTATGTCCAAAATCGCCATTGCGTATCAGATGCACTCACCGAAGTGAGATCTGAGTTTACTAAAAGCCTACCATCTTTAAAGTATCAGAGACTGATTAACAAATTATGAACAGAACAAAGATTGTTTGCAGCAGCACGTTGCTGCACTCGTTAGGTTAGGTCTGATACGGATTGTAATTTTTTCAAATCGTATTTATAATTTAACCACATAAAACAATTATCCAGTGGCCTTTGCTCCCCAGACTTTCTTCTAATGGATCCAACGTGACGATTTCGGCTTATATCGTTGTTTTTGTAATCCGTGTTTGTGCGAATCGGATCTAATCTATTGAGTCCAGCGTCACGCTGGTTTGTCAATCTTTTTTTAACGTTTGCGTGGTATTGTAAATTTAGAGCGCTCATACATTATTATTTTTTCCCACCGTTTCGTGAAGAAATGACGGATTGCTTCGTCTATTTAGTCTCGATTTAGGGAGTGGGTTTTGTCCCCCCACCCGAAGGTCACTGAGGGTGTCTGGGGCGGGGGGTGGTAAAAAAATCGCGTTAACTAAATCTTAACCTTTATTAATTCGCAACCTGCGGTTGCATCCGTTAGGTTAGATCCGATGTGGTTGGACACATGTTCTAGTAAGCAACATTACATGTGTTCAGAAATTCAATAGTTTCAAACAGGTAAGCTTACTGGGTGCGGGACTCAATGGAGGGCTTGAATAAATTTCTAAGCTGTTGCAACGTCGTTTTTTACAATCCGTGTCAGAGCGAATCGGATCTAAGCAACGTGCCGTTGCATCCATTAGCGTGATGCAGGACTCAATGGGGGTACTCGAATAAATGCCCGAATTGTTGCAACGTTATTTTTTTATAATCCGTGTCAGATCAGATCGGATTTAATTTATGGATGCAACGTCACGTTGGCGGATCCGATCTATGGGTGCAGCATCATGCTGCAACAAAAAAGGACTGGTTAATACCAGTCCTTTTTATACGTATAGTCTTTTAAGCTTTCTTAGTACGACTCAACACCAACTGTTGAATAATTGTTAACATGTTGCTCCACGCCCAATAAATAACCAACCCCGCCGGGAATGAGGACATAAAGTATGTTAAAAACACCGGCAAAAACGCCATCATTTTCCCCATCGCTGGATCCGCAGTCGGCTGAGGTGTCATTCGTTGTTGTAACCACATTGTGAATCCCATAATCATTGGCCAAATTCCAATCATCAAAAATGTGGGGGGATCCCACGGAATCAAACCAAACAGGTTAAATACTGTTGTTGGGTCGGGTGCAGACATATCGCTAATCCACCCCCAAAACGGTGCATGACGCATTTCAATAGAAATGAATAAAACTTTATACAGAGCAAAGAACACCGGCATTTGAATCAACAGAGGCAAACAACCACCTGCTGGGTTAATTTTATGCTGTTTATATACTTCCATGATGGCTTGGTTACGCTTAGCGGCATCATCAGGATACAAGGCTTTAATTCGCTCCAATTCAGGTTGCAATTTCTTCATACCCGACATGGATGATGACGACTTTCGCACCAATGGGAACATAACGGCCTTTACGATGACTGTTAACGCTAAAATCGCCAAAGCAAAATTCCCAATCAGGTTCTTTAAGAACGTCAACACGTGATACATAGGCTTTGTTAAGAAATATAACCATCCGAAATCTACTGCGATATCTAAGTTAGAAATTTGATATTCGTTTTCATACTTATCCAGCAAATTTACAACTTTTGCCCCTGCGATAAACTGATATGTGAACGAAGCCTCAGATCCACTAGCCACCGTCATATTTGCACCAGAAAGCTCTGTCATGTATGTTTTTCTGGGCGTCTTGAAATGCTGGACTTTTGCTGTTACAGGTGTGTTATCTGTTACGGCCAACGCCGCCATCCAATATTTATCGGTAATCCCTAACCATCCACCTTTGCTGGCAATATCAAACGCTGGAACGTCTTCGATATCAGCATAGTTAATTTCTTGAAGTTTACCACCTAAGTATCCAACAACGCCTTCGTGTAAAATCTTACTGTCTGCGGCTGCCATATCTCCCACTCGGATAATTCGCCCCTTTGGAAAGGTTTGAATCTCTTGAGTTTTAGTGTTTCGAATAATCTCTTTTACCGTAAACATCTGATCTTGATCTACAGAAATATGACGCTCGAAAATAACGCCCTCAGGACTTTTCCAAGTCAATTTCAAGGGATGCTCGGCGGTTAACGTTTCACGATCAGCCGTCCACTCTGTCTTTTCAGATGGAAACGTAACAAAGCTTTTCTGATCATTGGATACAGAGACCCATGTAAATTCAACATAAAAAGGCTTTTCAGTATTTTCAGGATTTAATAAGTCAACGTTTGAACTGCGCGGCTCAACAGATTCTTTGTACTTTTTCAATACAATATCGTCAAACCTGGCTCCCTTTAAATTGATTGATCCAGCAAACGATGGCGTATCAATAGCAACTCTGCTACCTTCGCGTAACGCAACATCTTTAGGCACAGCAATTGCCTTTTCATCCAATACAGGTGCCACAGGCACTGCTGGTGCTGTAACTGCAGCTTGCGCATGTTCTATGGGTGCAGGATGAGGAAAGAAATATTCGTATCCCCAAAACGCTGCAAATACTAAGAAAAATATTATAAAAAAATTACGCTGTTCGTTCATTCTTTAATCCTTTGATGTGGAACTAAATCAACCCCTCCAGGGTGACATGGGTGACATTTTATTAAACGCAGAAACGTAAGCCAACTCCCTTTAAATGCACCGTGAACCTGTAACGACTCTAAGGCATAATGAGAACACGACGGATGAAACCTGCACCGTTTGCCTAGAAATGGGCTAATCCCCAGTTGATACAGACGCACCATCCCCATCAACACAAGATTGATCGGCAGGCTTATCCATTTTAGCAACTTTCTTAAGTACAGTTTCAAAATCGTGCTGGAGTGTTTCAAACTTAACTGACCATAATGAGCTTCGAGCAACAAAGACGTAATCACAGCCCAAATCGAATTGATCTCTCAATTCATAGACCAAAGATCTTAAGCGTCGTTTTGCTTTATTCCGTTTAACTGCGTTGCCAGTTTTACGAGTGGCAACATACCCTACACGGAATATACCTGAATTTTCCTGGTTTGGCAACGCTTGTACCAAAAAATGTTCTCCATAAAACCGTTTTCCAGCCCCCGAAACCCTCAGGAACTCTCTACGCTTCTGCAAGGTGCAAAATCTTTTACTCATACATCGCCTCAAATAAACATTTTTCGTAAGATGAACCTTAGTCGAAGGAGCCAGCTCTGTCAAGAAGGACGTAACCGCAACGTGTCGTTGCACCAGAGATAACCTTCTTTGCCCACTAAGCTAGATCCGATTCGCTTCGACACATGTTACACGCCCCTTCGACTACGTCACGCCTATACGTCGTGAATCTCTCAACCCAAGGTAAGTTCTACGCCAAGCCGCACTCAGCTAATGAACTAACCAGCATCTTTAACCATAGCGCCTTGCATAGGCTATATTTTTATTCGTTATGGAAAATAGCGAAAACGTTACAACCTATTGGATGCAACGGCATGTTGTACAAATCTTCAGTTCGTCAATCTTTTGTTAACTTTTGTGCGGTATCGTATCTTTAGTGCACTTACATAGTTTATTTAGCCCACCGTTTCGTGAAGAAATGACGGATCGCTTCGTCTATTTAGTCTCGATTTAGGGAGTGGGTTTTGTCCCCCCACCCGAAGGTCACTGAGGGTGTCTAGGGCACAACTGTTGAAAGTGATCAGAAGAGGTGTTTAACGATATTAAAATCACCCACTTAAACACCAAGCTATGAATGTTATAAAAAACTTCATATTGTGTAAAATAGTCGCATATCTATTACTTAATTCATACATATCTGTATGATTGACACAATTAATCGGTTTATCAATGATTTTCCCTGTTCTATTGATTTGTTGTCAAAAATATTCTTTTTCTAATCACTTTCAACAGTTGTGGTGTCTAGGGCGGGGGGTGCGCAAAAATCAGAAAAATTAAAAAAGTGTTAACCTTTATTAATTCGCAGCGTGCCAACCTGCAGTTGCCAGGGATGATCCCCGGACTCCTTAGGTAAGATCCGGTGTGTTTAGGCACGAATTTTAAATAACGAAACCCGCGAGTGAGGCATGATGCTACACCCACTAGGTAAGATCCGATAGATTAGACTGCTGTGATTTGAGACACGTTGTAAGAAATGAAATTCCCGAACTGCTGCAAAGTTATTTTTCTAACAATCAACATCAAAATTAAACTAGCCTGACTATATAGCTAAACACGCATAAAACGATTACGCAGAGCCTTTTGATCCACAATCCCCAAAGGGGCAAGAGGGAGCAAACCTGCGCCGTGTATGATATAGCTTGATTCACATAAAATGGTTATAGATCTCTTCAGAGATATCCGCGAAATCATTCGAATATTTAAAAAATAACATGGTCGTTTTATAAGCAACTAGCTATAGGGTAAAAAGGTCCTAGGTATCTCCTTGATAACGAGGTTCTCCACGATTTACAGATGGTAAAATTGTCTCCAAAGTATCGCAAAATTCATTTTTTTCTTTCGGCGCAATGTGTCAACTTTATCCGTGTTTGGCTATATATCAGATGATGGTTAACGCTGAATAAAATAAACATTTCTCACACTCAAAACAAAAACAGACCTAGAGTAAAACTCTAAGCCTGTTTTTGAATTTAATAGTACCGAAATACTAAAAAACTAAGCGCACAAACGATGACGTCCTTTAGCGCGGCGACGCGCCAATACTAAACGACCGTTTTTTGTTGCCATACGCGCACGGAAACCGTGGCGGCGCTTGCGAACTAATTCGCTGGGCTGAAATGTACGTTTCATAGCATTTACTCCAATTAATCACATTAACCAAGGGAGAGAAACCCCTCCCCCGAAAACTACTTTTTACCTTTAACGTCTAAGTCTGCATCACGCATTGCAGCACCCAAGATATCACCAAGGCTCGCGCCTGATCCTGTTCCGCCGTACTCTGCGATTGCTTTCTTTTCTTCTTCAAGTTCACGTGCTTTGATCGACAAGATCACTTTACGTGAGTTCTTATCTACGTTCAAAACAATCGCATCAATCTTTTCACCTTCAGCGAAACGATCCACACGTTGTTCACCACGATCACGTGATAAATCAGCCTTACGAATAAAGCCTTGAGCCCCTGTAGATGTCACCACATCAATACCACCTTCTTGTAAAGCAGTAACGGTACATGTAACAACAGCACCCTTCTTTACTTCACGAGCAGTTGATTCAAATGGATCTTTTTCCAAGTGCTTCATGCTTAGGCTAACACGGCCACGTTCAACATCAACTTCACGAATCACAGCTTTTACGCTATCGCCTTTTTTGAATTCAGCAATAGCCTCGTCGCCTGATTTTTCCCAGCTGATGTCATCTTTGTGAACCATACCGTCGATCGTATCGCCAACGCCAACAAACAAACCGAACTCTGTAATGCTGCGTACTGCGCCTTCAATTTCAGTTCCAACTGGATGATTCTTTGCAAAAATCTCCCATGGATTGTCTGAACATTGCTTTAAGCCCAGGCTAATACGACGTTTTTCAGTGTCGATATCCAAAACTAACGTTTCAACTTCGTCACCAACATTCAAAATCTTTGAAGGATGTACGTTCTTTTTTGTCCACGTTAATTCTGTATAATAAATTAAACCTTCTAAACCTGATGCGATTTCAACGAATGCACCAAAGTCTGCGATATTTGTTACTTTACCCTTAACCTTTTCGCCAACTTTAAAGTTTTCAGCTACTCCATGCCATGGATCGTTTTGCAACTGCTTTAATCCCAAAGAAACACGACCTGTTTCTTTGTTGTAACGCGTCACAACAGCTTCAATTTTAGATCCGATTGTAAGAATATCAGATGGGTGATCCACACGACGCCATGACAAATCTGTCACGTGCAATAGACCATCAATGCCACCTAGATCGATAAACGCACCATAATCAGTGATGTTTTTAACGATACCAGTCACTTTGTGACCTTCTTCTAACGTCTCTAACAATTCAGCACGTTGACCATGATTTGCAGATTGTTCTAAAATAGCACGACGAGATACAACGATATTTCCGCGTGGGCGGTCCATCTTAACGATAATGAATGGCTGATCAATGTACATTAAATGATCGATATCACGGATAGGTCTAATATCTAATTGGCTGCCTGGTAAAAACGCAACGATACCTTTAACGCTAACGGTGAAACCACCTTTAACACGTTGAGTAATTTGACCAACAACTTGCTCGTTCTTTTGATGGCTTTTTTCAAGCTCAATCCAAAGAGCTTCGCGCAGTGCGCGTTCACGACTCAGAACGATTTCCCCGTTCTTGTCTTCCATCCGTTCTACGTATACATCAATTTCATCGCCGATACGTGGGTCAGCAGATCCGTCCATTGTGAATTCTCTACGAGAAATTCGACCTTCGGATTTTAAACCTACGTCTACGATTGCAAATTCATTCTCAAGACGTACAACACGTCCTGTTATAACGCTACCTTGAGATAGTTTTCCCTTAGCAAAGGATTGTTCAAGAAGCTCAGCGAAATTCTCGATGTGCTCTTCTTTTGCCATATTTGTCATTATGTTAGTTGTCCCTTCCACTGCTGTTGCAGTTCACGAAAATAAAGATCTACCGCGCTCAAAACTTAGACTTGCTAAATTTCACCCTATTACTTGATTTATAGAGTTTGCCATAGATCCGGTTAATGATTAAAAAATCATTCGGGATGCTAACACGTCACAAGATATTTTTCAAGATACTTTAATATACGCTGCACACTTTCATCCGCAGTTTCTTCCGTCGTATCAATAATGTACGCATCTGGTGCCGCCTTCAACGGCGCAATCTCTCGCTTTTGATCTCTCAAATCACGTTGAACGATTTCTTCTTCTAATGACTTTAAATCTGCGGGAGCATATCCTCGCTCTACCAATTGATCATATCGGCGCTTTGCCCTTACATCTGGGGTGGCCGTGATAAATAGTTTAAATTTAGCATCAGGAAACACAACAGTTCCAGCATCACGCCCATCAATGATGATACTTTTTTCAGCAGCCTCAACATAATCACGTTGGTATTGATTCGCTCTTTCTCGAACGGATCGCAGCACACCAATCTTTGATGCCGCATCAGAAACCTCAGACGATCTAAGCTTATCAGACGGCTCTAACTTAAACTCTACATTAGATAGCTTAACAGTAATAACGTCGCACACCGCAGCTTCATTAGTCAAATCAACCCCAGCTTCTAAAGCCCAAGCCGCCAGCTGTCGATACAACAATCCAGAATCTAAGTAATAACACCCTAAACGTTGTGATAGTTTTGAACCTATTGTTCCCTTGCCCGCGGCCGAGGGTCCATCAATCGTAATTACATCCATATGTGTGTCTCCGTTAATAAAGCACTCATAATCTGTAAGTAAAAATCTTGCAAGTTTTTTTTACACGTTGAAAAATATTTATTTTTTTGCTACAGAAATCAAAACAAACCTCAAGAGTTAAGAAGTTATACCCATCAGGCTCTAGCCCTACATTTTTGGACAGCCGTATATAACGGCTATTACAAAGTTGCTTACAAAATTGCGGAAGTTTTATTTGCAGACTTTTTGCCCCAAAACTTGAAACCGTTTCTGAACCTATCGAATCGTACCGATGCAGAAATTGTTCCTGTTTTATCAACCTTTTATTCTCTGCTAGCAAGAATTGATTGCGATGATTTTTCACCAACAGACCTCGATTGTTTTTCAACGCATGCTGCGAGGTTAAGCCAATAAAAACCCTTCCAATTAAAAGGTTATCCCCTTGAGCATAGTATCCGCCCACTAAAACTAGCCTAGTCTATTTGCCCTATGATTCACAAACTCCTCAGCCTTTCTAAGGGATTCTTCTTTATCATTTATATCTTGCGCTATTTTTGCTTGTCTAGCCCTCTCCCTCTCCAACCGATTAGCCTCTCGCTCTTCAGGGGTTGAAAAAATTACGTTTGCTGATTGACGAGCGTGTTCAAGCGTTGCAATTTCTCCAGATTCTACACACACTTGTGCCATCATTTCACGCGCTTCATTGCGATGCACCGTTGGGTTCATAGACTCAACCACTACCAGCTGAAGCTGGTAGGTTGTAATTACAGACTGGAAGTCTCTGACTACTCTAAAGAGATATTAGAAAGGTTATTTGACTGGAAAGAGTCCGTATGATTGTTGATGTAGGCATTAATGATGTCATCAGTAACATTGCCGCTCGTTGAACTAAAGAACCCTCGCCCCCAGAAGTGTCTTCCCCAATATTCTTTCTTGATATTAGGAAACTCCTGCTGAATCTTTCTTGACGATCGTCCCTTTGCTATTTTTACAAATTCACTGACCGATACGTGGGGAGGTATTTCTACAAAAATATGCACATGATCTGCTGACAACACGCCATTGCAAACCTTAACACCCAGTTCATCAGCAACCTGTGCGATCACCTCACGCACTCGTAATCTTAATTCACCACTTAGAACTCGTTTACGATACTTGGTGATCCATACTAAGTGATATCTATGGTAAAATACGGTGTGGCTGGTTTTGCTATAATCTGTCATATGATACCCGTCGCGTTTCTCAAGCGCTAGCGCTTGAAGACTAAGCTAGGGTATCATATTTACTCCTTTTTTTCAATACCTCGCCTCTTTTCCTTTACCAAGGACTGAAGTCTTTTTCGCCTGGAAGGCGAAGGTTTTAACCATAAAGGGGACTATAAAACGCACGTATCGCAGCCTGGCGAATTTCTGGTGTCGAGGCTTTATCATTAATAAACAATCGTATTACAGGAGTCGCCAATTCTGCCTGCCCCAATTCATACAGCATTGAAGCTGCCATAATTTTCTCTGCAGAAATCGTTGGGCTATTAAGCTGCAACAAGAACCTTAACACAATAACAGCTTCGTTTGGACAGCCAAGATTCATCAGCACCCGCCCACTAGTGATAACTTGAATAGGGCTCGCCTCAATACTCTTTGGATCACTAATTAATACTCTAACGACACCGCTCATACGCTCTGCCGCTTGCGCTCTTTGGTATTCATTAAGGACGCTACCCTCAGGATCGCTGGCTTTAATTTGCAGCCATACCCATGCTAGTTTTTCCTGCTCGTCCCAGACAATCTCACTACCCAACGCACTTGAAATTGCTAACGCTGCTATTAACACTGATTTTTTAAACATTTCGACCTCCAATCAACCATGCCTTCTCTTTTTATAAAAAGATCTTACTCCAAAAGTCAATCGCAATAAAAAAAACCTCCCAGAAGGGAGGTTCTCTTAGGTGCTAAAAAGGATTACATCCCCATCATGCTTGGATCCATGTGCGGAGCCCCAGCCGCAGCCTTTGGTTCTTCTTTCTCAACAATCATTGCTTCTGTTGTGATCAACAATCCAGATACTGATGCTGCGTTTTGAAGCGCAGAACGCACAACCTTTACAGGGTCAATGATTCCAGCTTTTAACATGTCAACATATTCATTGTTTTGAGCATCAAATCCAAAGTTAACATCTTTATTTTCTGTAATTTTATTCACAATCACAGATGGGTCAATCCCCGCATTAATTAAGATTTGACGCACCGGTGCCTCTAATGCTTTGCGGATAATATCCACACCCACTCGTTGCTCTTGGTGGTCTAATTTTATTGTTTCTAACGCTTTAATTGCGCGCAACAAAGCAACACCACCACCAGGCACGATACCTTCGGCAACAGCAGCACGCGTCGCATGCATCGCATCTTCAACGCGATCTTTCTTTTCTTTTACTTCAACTTCTGTTGCGCCACCCACACGAATAATTGCAACACCACCTGCTAATTTAGCTAAGCGTTCTTGTAATTTTTCACGATCATATTCCGAATCGCTGTTTTCGATTTGTTGGCGAATTTGGTTGCAACGCGCTTTAATATCATCAGATTTTCCAGCACCATCAACGATTACTGTATCATCTTTTGATACAACGATACGCTTTGCTGTTCCCAACATATCAACCGTAATTCCATCTAACTTAACGCCCAACTCTTCAGAGATCATCTGACCGCCTGTTAATGCAGCGATGTCTTCCAACATTGCTTTACGACGATCACCAAATCCAGGAGCCTTAACCGCAGCAACACGCAAACCACCGCGCAATCTGTTTAATACAAGGGCAGCTAATGCCTCGCCTTCAACATCTTCTGCGATAATCAACAATGAACGGCTAGATTGCAAAACGCTTTCCAATACTGGAACCAATGGTTGCAATGACGTGATTTTCTTGTCATGGATCAACACCAATGGATTGTCCAACTCACACATCATTTTTTCAGTGTTTGTTGCAAAGTATGGCGATAAATATCCACGATCAAAACGCATACCTTCAACAACTTCCAATTCCGTTGCCAATGATTTTGCTTCTTCAACAGTAATCACACCATCTTTACCAACTTTTTCCATTGCTTTAGCCAGCATATCGCCAATTTCACGCTCGCCGTTTGCTGAAATCGTACCAACCTGAGCAATCTCTTCATTGGTGCTAACTTTCTTTGCACTGTTCTTTAAATGCTCAACCACAACTTCAACAGCATGGTCAATACCACGTTTAATGTCCATTGGGTTCATTCCCGCTGCAATAACCTTGTGACCCTCAGTCAATATTGCCTGAGCCAACACCGTTGCAGTCGTCGTACCATCACCCGCGATATCAGCAGATCGAATTGCTGCTTCACGAACCGTACGCGCACCCAAGTTCTCAAACTTGTCTTCTAAATCGATTTCACGAGCAACCGTCACACCGTCTTTGGAAATTTTTGGCGCACCATATGATTTTTCGATAATCACGTTACGTCCTTTTGGACCATACGTCACCTTTACCGCGTCTGCCAAAATTTGTGCTCCACGAAGGATCTTTTCGCGCCCTTTTTCTGCAAATAGAATTTTCTTAGCCATAATATATATCCCCTATTTAATTAGTTTAAAATTCCTAAAATATCTGATTCTTTCATGATGATGAAATCTTTACCATCAATCGTCACTTCGTTTCCGCCCCATTTAGCAAACAAAACCTTGTCGCCAACTTTTACGTTAAGAGGCAAAACAGTACCGTCTTCTTTGCGGATACCATCGCCCACAGCAATCACGTTACCTTCTACTGGTTTTTCTTTTGCAGCATCTGGAATAAAAATTCCACCGGAAGTTTTCTCGCTGGATTCTTGGCGTTGTACAAGCACACGATCGTGTAATGGTTTAAATGTCATGGTTATCTCCATTGATGTTAATTTTAGCTATCCTTCATTATATTCACTTTAATATGAATGTCAATAGCACTCTTTTATATAGAGTGCTAACTTAAAATACAAAAATTAAAAAAAAGTTAATCTTACTTTGCTAAACTAATCTAAAAAAGAAGGAAGAGTGATGTTAAATTTAATACGAGCGATTATTATCATAGGCGCGGGCGCATCTCAACAAACGCATGCTGTGTACTCCGGGGGAGTTGAAAATCAAGGCGTTCAAATTGCATTACAAGAATTCGCAGCTGCAAACGCAAACTTAGCAGACAAACCCATATCCCGCGCAACACACACGACGCCGATATCAAGAACTATATTAGGAGGCTCAATTCAAGAACAATATGGAGGCTCAATTACAGCAGGAAACTCAACTCTATCAAGATACCCAACTATAGCAGGAAACTCAAATGCATCAGGAAACTCAACTCTATCAAGATACCCAACTATAGCAGGAAACTCAATTGCACCAGGAAACTTAAACACCCTTAACGGGGATGATATATCTAGCATAAATGTTACGATAGAGCTTATCGAACTCTATAGGCAGCGCTCCTTATTAGCAAACAAACCCACGCTACGATGGTAGTATTTTAGAGCTTTTTAAGAGTTCTCGGCATTAAAGTATTCCTTAAGTAATACGGATTGTGTTTCACTTAATTTGGATAGACATCTCATTTCGTTTCTATTTTTTGAGACAAGCTATATTTTGCTATCTCTTTTGTGAAGACGAGTTCTTAGAATCAAAATTAAGAAAAGGTTAATCCTTATCAAGTATACTTCAATAAAATATTTATTTTCCCAGGGAAAATCTCACATGTTGTTTAAATCTTTATTAATAATTAGCACATTTTTTATGCCTACATTAACAGCTATGTCAAGATCAATACAACCGAACATAGATTACCCTCCTTACTCTGAACCCCTCACAACTTTAGAAGAACAACGCAATAGCGTTTCTTTTTTAACTACCTTCAACCCTAAGTCTAAGAACTTAATTCCGTTAAAAAGCTTCTTATCTCGCGTACACTCCACCTTAAGCAAAATGCAAGTTAGATATTTAAGCGTAGACCCTAAGGAAGAACTTGCCGCATATGAAACGTTACATCGATTCAAACTTGAACATCTTGAACTATTGGAAAAAGAGCATAATTCTCGGCTTTGGAGCGCAACTCCGCAATCTAATGAAACACACGCCCCAAGCATAACTAGAACCATAGTTGACGCAATCCTACGAACCCCCGACACACTAAAAGAGTTCAGAAAAATCATTAAACACATTCAGTATGTTGACACGATTCTCCTAACCCCTGAAGCACTAAAAGAGTTCGAAAAAATTATTAAACACATTCAGTATGTTGACCTTTCAAATTACGAATTTATACAAGTATTGATGGAAAATATTGAGGCAATCATGAGTGAAGATTGTGTACTGTCCGACATATCAGGACACTCAAATACCTCTAACGGAGATGATATATCTAGCATAGGCGTTATGAGAGAGCTTATCGAACTTTATAGGCAGCATCCTTATTAGCAAACAAACCCACGCTACGATGATAGTATTTCTGAGCTTTTTAAGAGTTTTCGGCATTAAAGTATTCTTTATTAAGTAATAGTCATTGTGTTTCACTTAGTTTGCGCAAACATCCCATTTCGTCTCTATTTTTTGAGACAAGCTATATTTTGCTATCTCTTTTGTGAAGACGAGTTCTTAGAATCAAAATTAAGAAAAAGTTAATCCTTGAGCGCTATATTTTTTAAAAAGAAACACACGACAGAAAAAACAATGCTTAAAATTGCCTTAATCTTATGCCTAGGTTTAGCCCCTAATGTATCAGCTTCCATTGCAACAGCTGTTGCCGGTGTTAGAGTTGCACAAACAGCAAGGGGTCTTTTGGTGGAGAATGTTACCAGCTGGAGAGAACGCGACCCTTATTCTGGTGTTATACAAAATTCAGGGATCACCGCAACTGACACGAGTAGAATGAACGCTATCAATCGAATTTTAGCTAATTCAGCTCACATCTCTCGTGAATCACATGACGCTCCAATAGAAGCACAGTTAAGAGAAGCACGGTTCTGGGAAGAACAAACGGAACAATTAGCGGCGGCTAATAGACTACGCGCCCTCTTGCGCAATTTAGATCCAGCTCAAATCCCCCTAGAATTGCGCCATTACTTTCAAACAGGACAATCAGCAGTATCTTCAAATTCAAATCAAGAAACTGCATCATCCCCCCCTACCCAGTCCAAATAAGTTTATTTTATCCGAAAAACAAATTGATAGTATATTAGCAATTCAAGCAACTCTTAATTTAGACCCCGGCAGAACAGGCGCAGAGTTTACCGATTTTGAGCGTGGAGTAGGTATTGCACTTACTCAGATTGCACCCAACGGTATGGAGGAAATGATGAAGGTACTAGGCTTTGTATTTTCGCAAGAACGCGCTCAAGCAATCCTAAACGCTATAATTGAAGATGCTTAATCAACAAAGGAAAAAACATGATTTTAAAAATTGCCCTAACCACATTTGTAACTTTGATCCCTGCCATATCCGCTATGATTATAGACATTCCACCAGCAAGACTCAATACTTCACAAACGACAGCACGTAATCTCACCTCATTTGAAAATCTGGCAAACACAGAAACACGACCATTCAAAATAGTTGTGGCACAAGCTAAACCTGAAACAGCCACCAACCCTGAAAATTCAACGATTGATCACTTAGAAGTCGTTAGGGAAATAGCTGGTTTGAGTGGATGTACAAACTGTGCTCGTTAGGAATACCTGACGATCCAGAATGGAAGCAGATGGATGCGCGCCAACTAGAAAGTTTGTATCGTTTCCACAAGACATTTCTTGAGATGAAGGAAGAACTAGCCCTCCGCGGTTTTTAGAGGGAGCAAGCGAATAACTAATAATCACAATATTAATGTGTCAATCTTTGAATACAACAATCAAAGATTGACACAAATCTTATCCCTCAATACAGTTGCTTTTTTATGGAAAAAACACCATGTCATTATTGACCTAATTGCTTTTCATCGTACTAACCATTACTGGTTTCGTCATTTCAATTATAAAAGCAACGCCAAGAGCCGTTAGCTCTCACCCCTTAGGACTAAGCGGCTTATTGATAGCATTAATATTATTTTTAGCGACCTCAACCATAGCCGAGATACATAGAGAACTGTTCGGCAATTCTTTCTTCCCCCTTACATTAACCCCCATCGTTTTTAACGTTTTTTTAATTGTATCTTTGCTGAAGAAAAAAACATACTACCCTTGGTGTCAAATCACTGTAAGCAGTTTAAACATAACAAATGAAGTATTAATGCATTTTATGCGGTTACATTATTTTAATCACATAGAAACAAAAATGCTGATTGCTGTCTTGTTTTTTAAAATCCTACCCTCAGCAATAATCATTGCCTATCTTTTAAACTCTAAACGCGTCAAAAATACTTTTATATATTAGCAGATAAGATCCCCCACCTAAATGGGGGGAAACTTCGACACGCCTTAACAGCAATCGCCTGTATGAGTATGTTGATGCACAATCTTGCCTGTATATGTGGCAAATGACCATTCGTAACCATCTAAGTCCATAAGCCTAGCATAGCGGTCACCCCAAAAACTATCCTCAGGTTTATTTAAGCTTTTGGCACCTGCAGCAACGGCTTGTTCATAGAACTTATCGACGTTTTCAACATAAATATACAATCCCATTGGCGACATAACACCAGACGATGTGGGTGTTAAATGCGGCATACCAAATGCACCTTCTGGTGTTAACATAATGGTCACTTCACCCAGTTGCAACATTGCATGCTGAACATCGCCGTTTTCATCCACAGATGTATTGTCTAACTCTGTAAATCCAAATGCAGCTGTATAAAACTCAATCGAGTCTTTACAGTTTTTAGCAACAACACAGGGCAAACATTGTGCAAATTCTTTTGGTTTCCAAGACATAAGGGCTTCCTTTCATTTGTTGAATTTCAGTCATAAACCTATAACAAACGTTATGAAAACACCACCACTATTTATCCATCATAGCAATCTGAAAATACGACAACGGCACAATCAATACCCCTGAAAGCATTATCGATTCCAATAAAGCCTACCTAGAACACTTAAGGTGCCGAATTAAGGATGACCCCTTCCAGTAGGTTGGAGGGAACTGAAGGGGTCTGTGACTAGCCAGGGGCAGCTGGCTAATGTATTCATAGTATCGATCAAGAATTAACAAAAGGTTAACAAAAAGATGTATTTTAAAAATAGTTTCTACACCCCGCAAGGTCTTGTCACACTACGTTTTTGGTCTCATGCTCCGATGGGGCTCTCCGCGAATGACCCACTTTGCTGGAGACCTTTCGCCGTAAAACCTGCTTAAAAACCTCATGCCCAATATCTTGGTTGCCACCGCTGGCTCCTGCTAACCATATTCGTAATTACACATCCTACTGATCTTAATAAAAATTTAAGAAAGCCCCGCTAAACTAAATAAAAATAAATACAAAACAAACGGTTGATTATGGAAAATGATAAAAAGATTCTAGCCCTTTTATTGGGCTCTGCTTGGTTTTCTTCCTCTAATGTTTACGGAGATCTGTCTGTGTTGCGTTCTCACACACAGGGTGAGGCAGCCTACGAAACAATACACAAACAAGCTATATTACAACGTCAAGCAACTCTTAATTCTATAACAGAAATTTTAAATGCGTTGCCAACCTACAAGAATAAAAAACAATCTGAAAAAGACAAATTTGCTGCATTATACACAGCCATTGTGTTAAGCGCACCTGAAGCCAGCAAGACTCTGAGCTTCACAAACGACGAAGACACTCCGAAATTGGAACCGACAGTCAGTGCTGCTCTGACCAAGGCTTTAACACAGGTATTAACGTCGCCCAAAGCAGATAAAATTTGGAACGATTCTGTCTCTCAAACCGCATCTATCGATAATTTATTATATAAAAGTTTGGTGAAACCTTTAAAATTTAACAGCAGCTTGACTCTAAAACCTTTTGCCGAAAAAAAAGAACACGTGGATACGCCTCCGGCTAAACAAGTTGCTGCGCCCGCAACCCCTATTACACATCTGGTGTATACGGGTCAGGATTTAAGTCAGTACCCAAGTTTAATCAGCATCAGTATTACGGTGGATCAGCTGCGCGGGAGTAAAGACATTATCTCAACAAAACCTTTAAACATTATCGTTACAGGAGATGCAACTGGTGCTCCACTAAACACTCAACGACTTGCAGTGCCAAACGCAAAAATTGATCTGTCTGCAGTTACTGGACTAGGTATCAGATTAGATCTAACAGGGTTAAATGCTAATATTACAGCGGTCGTTCTTCCCGCCACAGTAAAACTCTTAATTGTCCCGTCTGCTATAAAAACGGTAAACGGAAAAAGCATTCTGAAAACACTCACACTTACTGGAAATGGAACATCATTACCAACATGGGCAACAGACGGTTCATTAACTGCAGCAAATGCAACTCTGGATCTGTCAGAAATGACGGGGTTACCAGCAACATTAAATCTATCGGGATTAGATTCTAAGATTACAAACATTATCCTTCCACAGACGGTAACTGCGATTCAAAACCTACCCACCACCGTAACGCATCTGACAGCAAATGTTCCATCTTTTGCATCCATTGGGGCTTATAATACTGCTTGGAATGCCACCAGCACATTCCCAACACACATCACTCATGTAACAGTTTCGGATTCAACCACAACGTCGATTTCTGATTTTTTCTTATGTAATTGCAATACACTTATGTCTATCACTCTTGCTAGATTAACTGCAGTTACATCGGTTGGCAATTATTTCTGCTATAGCTGTACTGGATTAACCTACGCTAACCCTACTGGATTAACAGCTACTCAAACAATTGGTCAATCGTTTTTCGCTGAATGTATCAAATTACCCAGCGTCTTCCTTCATCAACTATTTTATGTTCAAACAATTGGCAATGGGTTCTTTTCTAACTGTACCGCCTTAACCAGCATCAACCTCACTGGATTAACAAATGTTCAAACGATTGATCAAGACTTCTTTAAGGATTGCGACAAATTAGTCACCTTAAACATGCAGGAAGATACTGGAGCAACACTATCACCGGCAACAATAAGTGCTATTGCAACACAGCTAGCCAATAAATTTACCAGAATCAACCTTAACGGAAATGCAACGTCATTACCAACATGGGTGAATAACACTTTGATAACTGCAGCAGATGCAATACTGGATCTGTCCGCAATGACTGGGTTACCCACAACATTAAATCTGTCGACTATTAGTTCAGATATTACGAAACTGGTCATTAACGCAAGCATACAACCTACGGGGATAACAGACCGACTAACCATACTCAAGCTTACGGGCAATGCAACCACAGTTCCAACATGGGCAACAAATGGATCATTGACCGCAACTGGTGCAACATTAAATCTGTCTGCACTGACAAACTTACCTCCTACGTTAGCTCTAACAGGATTAAACTCTGATATTACAACAGTAACCTTGCGTACCAATATGACAACCCTAACTATCCCGTCTACGGTAACAACGATAAGCGGAGTTTCTGGATTAACCCGTATAAACCTTACAGGAAATGCAGCCACAATTCCAACATGGGCAATCAACGGAACATTAACTGCAGTAAATGCAACTCTGGATCTGTCTGCAATGACTGGAACTACTGTTGATTTAACAGGTATAAATGCTGATATCACAACGATAATCTTGTCTAACACAGTAACAAACTTAACTATCCCGTCTACTGTAACAAGCATAAGCGGTATAACCGGACTTACCACACTCAACCTTACCGGCAATTTAAATACTATCCCAGCTTGGGCAATAAATGGATCATTAACAAACACGAATGCAACATTGGATCTGTCAGCAGTGACAGGGTTACCTGCAACATTAGATCTATCTGCAATGACGGGATTTAGCGCAGAAATTACAAGAATAATTGTGCCCGCGAATGTGACCACAATAACCATGTCCGCATCTTCAACAGTAACTGTTCAGCTTGCAGTTGGGCATCTCGGATTGACCCACATCAACCTTGAAGGAAATGCAAACACACTCCCCACCTGGGCAACAGATGGGTCATTAACTGCCGCAAATGCAACTCTGGATTTATCAGCGATGACAAATCTACCCGCAAGACTAGATCTAACAGGATTAAATACCGATATTACAGGACTGACCATTAATATAGGCGTACAACCTACAGATATATCAAACAGACTCATCAGCTTAAAACTTACCGGCAGTGGTGCATCTGCACCAACATGGGCAACAGACGGGTCATTAACTGCAGCGAATGCAACTCTGGATCTGTCAGAAATGACGGGGTTACCAGCAACATTAAATCTATCGGGATTAGATTCTAAGATTACAAACATTATCCTTCCACAGACGGTAACTGCGATTCAAAACCTACCCACCACCGTAACGCATCTGACAGCAAATGTTCCATCTTTTGCATCCATTGGGGCTTATAATACTGCTTGGAATGCCACCAGCACATTCCCAACACACATCACTCATGTAACAGTTTCGGATTCAACCACAACATCAATCGGTGATAATTTCTTACGTAATAATACAAATTTAACCAGCATTAATCTTGGTAAACTAACAGCTGTTACATCGATTGGGACCGGGTTTTTTGATGGATGTACAGCATTAACCAGCGCTGATTTGAGTGCATTAATCGCTATAACATCTATTGGTAGTGGGTTCTTCTACAACACACCCATTTTTGTCACTTTAACCGCAAAGGCAAATACGGGAGCCAATGGAACGCTATCACCAGCAACTGTAACTGCTATTACAACGTCAACAGCCAATAAGCTCACCCGCATTAACCTTACCGGCAATGCAACATCATTGCCTGCATGGGTGAATAACAACTCAATGACAAAAGACACTGGTGCAACACTGGATCTGTCGACAATGACCGGGTTACTTTCACCGTTAAATCTAACAGGACTGAATTCAGAGATTACAACAGTAATATTACCTGCGAATGTGACGGAAATAACTACAGACGGATCCTCAACAGTAACTATTCAACTTGCCAGTGGGCATACTGGATTGACCCGCATCACCCTTACCGGTAATGCAAACACAGTTCCTACATGGGCAACAAATGGCGCATTGACAAAAGATGCCGGCGCAATACTCGATCTGTCTGCAATGACGGGGTTACCAGCAGTACTAGATCTATCAACGATTAGTGCAGATGTTACAAACCTTATCCTTCCAGAAACGGTAACTACGATTCAAAACCTACCTACCACCGTAACGCACTTGACAGCGAATGTTTCAGCCTTTGCATCCATTGGGGCTTATAATACTGCTCCCGATGCAACCAGCACATTCCCAACACACATTACACATGTAACAGTGGTGGATTCAATCACAACGTCTATTGGGGATAACTTTTTAAATAGATGTATTCATCTTGTAAGCATAAATCTGCATCAACTTACAAATGTGACATCAATTGGTAAAGAGTTCATTTCCACATATGATTCCACACTTCAAAACATTGATTTAAGCGGTCTAACACATGTTACAACTATCGGAGATTGTTTTCTTCAAGAATGCTCCGGATTAACACGCGTTAACCTAAGTGCATTAACAAATGCTCAAACGATTGGTGATGGGTTCTTCTACAGATGTAACGGATTAGCTAGCGTTGACCTCAGTGGATTAACTGCTGTTCAAACGATTGGTCAATACTTCTTCTATGGATGTTCCGGATTAAGCAGCGTTGACCTAAGTGCATTAACAAAGGTTACATCGATTGGTGATGGATTCTTCTTAAGATGTATCGGATTAACCAGCGTTGACCTCAGTGCATTAACAAATGTTCAAACGATTGGCATTTGGTTCTTCTATGAATGTACCGGATTAACTAGCGTTAACCTCAGTGGATTAACCGCTGTTCAAACGATTGATCAATACTTCTTCTATGGATGTTCCGGATTAACTAGCGTTGACCTCAGCGCATTAACCTCCGTGACATCGATTGGCGGCTGGTTCTTTCAAAAATGTATCGGACTAACCAGCGTCAATCTCACTGGATTAACCGCTGTTCAAACGATTGGTAATGGTTTTTTCTATGGATGTACCGGATTAACCAGCATCAATCTCAGCGCATTAACCTCAGTGAAAAGGATTGGTCAATACTTCTTCTTAAGATGTACAGGCTTAACTAGCGTCAACCTAAGTGGATTAACCGCGGTAACATCAATTAGTACCGATTTTTTCTATGGATGTACCGGATTAACTAGCGTTGACTTAAGCGCATTAGCAAATGTTCAAACGATTGGTAATTGGTTCTTCTATGGATGTACCGGATTAATCAGCGTTGACCTAAGCGCATTAACAAATGTTCAAACGATTGGTGATGGGTTCTTCCGTGGCTGTACCGGATTAACCAGTATCAACCTCAGTACATTAACGAATGTTACAACAATTGGTTCTATGTTCTTTGATGGATCCACCGGATTAATCAGCGTTGACCTAAGTGCATTAACAAATGTTCAAACGATTGGTAATTGGTTCTTCTACAACACACCCATTTTTGTTATTTTAACCGCAAAGGCAAATACGGGAGCAAATGGAACGCTATCACCAGCAACTGTAACTGCCATTACAACGTCAAATGCCAATAAGCTCACCCGCATCAACCTTACCGGAAATGCAACATCATTGCCAGCATGGGTGAATAACAACTCAATGACAAAAGACACTGGTGCAACACTGGATCTGTCGACAATGACCGGGTTACTTTCACCGTTAAATTTTGCAACGATTACGAATGCTGAAATTAAGACGCTTATCTTGCCTAGTGGAGTCACGCAATCTAACACAGGAGGCTGGACAAATTCGTCTGGCACAACATGGACACGGTGATAGATCATGAAACAACGAAATAACAACAAGAAAGAAATAACCATGAACATTCGCACAACTTTATGTTTAACTGTGTGCAGCATGGCACTGATGTCGGGCTGTGGTGATACCTCGAAATCTGGATCCAACACTCCAACTGGGGAACAGCCGTCTCAATCTGCGGCGCCATCAAATTTAACCGAATTGTTGACGCCCGAACCTGTTGTGCAACCCCAGGGACAGCCTGAACAAAGACCCTTAAACGCAGCTGTATATATCTACAACAGCCTAATGGAAAAACCAAAAACGCCAGTTGAATTAACCGACGGCGCCTATTTCATGACACTGGATTCATACCTGCACTGGGTTGAAAACCAAAAGGCTCTAAACATCGCAGGGTCCGCGCCTCACTCTATAAATGCAACACAAAACCTGAACAAAGTGCCCGACTCAGATTCATCTAACGGCGTTATCATGGACGTGTGGGGCGATTCTGCCAAAAACAAGGGACACTTTCAACTGAATACTGCGGCAACATTCAGTGTTATGGACTTAAAAGATGCTGATTTAAAAGTAACTGGTTCCGGCAATCTTACAGCACTTGCGTTACGTTTTGAAAACGCACAGGTATCCATCAGCCAAACTGGTAACATAACCACGCATGCGCTATATGTGGATACAAACTCTGTGGTAACTAACGGCAATAATATTAGATATGTCCCAGATGCACTGTCACAGTTTGGGATGACAATGCAGCAGTTAAACGCCAATAAACACAGACGATTTCCCTGGGCAACCGAGGGAGAGTTTATGGTGGCAGGACGCGTCGATCACTTAATATTAACGCCTGGCGTAAAACTATACACCCAAGATAGAACAGCACGTATTGATCTTGTGGATCAACAAGGCGGTACCGTTGAATTAACCAGCAGCGCCCCGTTTAATGTCAGCACGTATATGGTTAGCCAGGCAGGTGGAACCTTAAATGTTGTGTGGGACACGCCTTCAACAACACCGTTAATGCAAGCTGAATATACTGATATTAAATCACCAGTTTCAGTAACGTTGACTGAATTGGATGGATCGATCAAAATCGGTGACAAAGTTGTATTAATTGAAAGCAAACGCAGCAAACCGACACAATTTATACAGGGAATGCAAACATTTGCAGCTTCGTTTGATTTGACGAACAGCACCGACGACACTACAAAGGCTAACCGTCTTACGCTGACACTAACAGGCAAAGGATTAAAAGCAACGGGACTTTCCCATACAGAAACTCAGATTGCGCATCAACTGCTTAGCCAGGATGAAGCAACGGGGACATTGCGTACGGCTCTACTAGATACAACAACAGCTCAAAAAGCTTTGCATGATATAACACAAGGATCACACTTATCGGCCATTCGATCCGTTCCGTTAACTTTTGATGGGTTGCGCGATGGTGATCAATACAGAACCGAAACAGGAATTTTCCAAGGCACGTATCACACAGGCCTTGAAACCCAAAACACAGCAGGTCTGAATGTAACGCAAAATGCGCGAGTGAGTGTCAGCGTTACACAACCAACCATCAGCCTGCCACACTCCAATATAGGCGCCATGCATGGTCAATATAAACAGGTTGGGATTGATGGGTTTTCCAGCGTCGATGGAACCCTAAACGGAGCAAGCTTGGGAGTTCACCATGGTAATATATCTGACGGATATGCGGCACTCAATGTCTCAACACTGCACCATGCACGGCATGGTGCCAGCAATACCGTCTTTGGACAATTAGATGTCAATACAGTTAATGAAACTCACGTTTTGTGTACTGCAACCCTTAAAAAGCGCACTGCAAACGTTGATATTTCAGCGCAAGTTTTCACAGAAATATATGCAGCTAGATCGTCTTACATGGCAACCCTTAACAATGCCAATCTATCAATACCCTCAGAGATCTTGCCTTTAACTTATGGTATGCAGTTTCAAACAGCATTTACCTATGATTGCGGACGCCTTACTGCAGGGTGCGGTCTAACAAAAGACATCTCGTTGGGATACTCTCTCTCTTTTAACCTATCCTTCGATATGGAAATGTAAGGAAAATCAATGGTTTTGAAAGGGCACACATCCTTTGATGAAGCGAACTCAAAACTACCGTGTTCCAAATGTACTTTCTCCATCAGCGACATGACTTTGAATTAAATCAGAGTCATGTCGATTGACGAGTATTTTTAATTCGATTGCTTAATCCCTAAACTGAAAAGTTCTTACTCTTCAGCGTGACAGTGGCAACGTACCGCCAGGGATGATCCCTGGACCCATTAGGCAGCGTGACAGTGGCAACCTGAGGTTGCATCCTATGGATAGATCCAATTCGCACAAGCGCGGATTATAAAAGCAATGCCGTAAGCCGACATCGTCACGTTGGATCCCTACGATCTTCTCACACTATGTGCGTTTAGTTATAAATACAATTTGAAAAAATTATATTCCGTGTCAGCACACACCCGATACAACCTATAGGATCCAACGGCACGTTGGCAGCGTCACACTGGACTCCTTTGGAATTTTTTAAAAAAATTGAATTTTTCTAGCTGCTGGTCTCGCGCCCCCGATGGGGCCCTCCCATCATCATTTACTCAGTGCGTGTCCTCCCCCCGCCACCACTACGTAATACAATTGGTATCTTTCAAAAAAATCGTTTTTGAAAAGTTACACGTCTTCCCAGGGATACCATCCCCGTTCAAACTAGAACATAGGTCACGCAGCGCTGCGCTAATGTATATTCAGAATCGTCATTACGTATCAGATGCACTCACCGAAGTGAGATCTGAGTTTACTATAATCCGTCCATCTTCAAACTATCAGACAAATGTTAACAAAAGATTGACGGAATTCACTTTTTTGGCAGCCTGACGCTGCCAACCTGCGGTTGAATCCATTAGCTTAGATCTGATCTGACACGGATTACAAAAACAACCCAATCTCTCAGAAATATATTGACAATTCAAACTCACTGTGTATACTAATAACTAGAATTGCGAAAAGGCTACCCAAAAACCTGGGTAGCCTTTTTTCGTTCTACGTCTTTGAACCACTCAAAGACATGCCGAACTGAATCCCCAGTACAGGCGCTCAAACTACCCGATCAGTAGACACAGCCCTGTAAACAACCCCTAGAGCCGACGGGCTCGTAAAACACCGACTTTGTATATTATACTAAAGTCCGCCTTTCCCCATTCGTGTAAGAAATGGGGTTCTTTCTGCACGTGCGGGTTACTGGGGATTCACTCGGTTTTAAACAACGCCAGCGTGACGCTGGCAACGTGACGTTGCATCCGATAGTTAGATCGGGTGTGATTGGACACGGATTTTATATAACTTAACTCTGAAAGCTACAAACACAGCACTTTCAAACAAAACAAAGGAACGAAAACACTACTAAACTCAAAAACATCTCAAAATCATTTTTCACCCTTACCCCTCCTGCGCACAACTGTTGAAAGTGATTAGAAAAAGAATATTTTTGACAACAAATCAATAGAACAGGGAAAATCATTGATAAACCGATTAATTGTGTCAATCATACAGATATGTATGAATTAAGTAATAGATATGCGACTATTTTACACAATATGAAGTTTTTTATAACATTCATAGCTTGGTGTTTAAGTGGGTGATTTTAATATCGTTAAACACTTCTTCTAATCACTTTCAACAGTTGTGCCCTCCTGCGCCGAAGGTGGATCAAAACAACCTAACGGATGCAACGTCACGCTGCCCTGCGCCGAAGGTAGGTTCAACCCCCCCTCATCCCACAACTGTTGAAAGTGATTAGAAAAAGAATATTTTTGACAACAAATCAATAGAACAGGGAAAATCATTGATAAACCGATTAATTGTGTCAATCATACAGATATGTATGAATTAAGTAATAGATATGCGACTATTTTACACAATATGAAGTTTTTTATAACATTCATAGCTTGGTGTTTAAGTGGGTGATTTTAATATCGTTAAACACCTCTTCTGATCACTTTCAACAGTTGTGCCCCTCATCCTCCCGCATTGTATTTTATTACACTTCTCAAATCACATCGGATCTAACCTATTGAGTGCAGCCTCAGGTTGCCAATTTAGACTTCAGTTAAAAAACTCACCAATACTTTTTTCAGCCCGAACTCTTCGAAATTAACATCGGCTTTGTCGCCTTCTAAGCGTACAACTTTGCCCATACCAAACTTTTTATGGTACACCAGACGAGTACTTGCTTTGGGTACATTAGAAGAATCCTGATTAAACTCAAAGTCTGAAAACGTTGACTTTTGCTGCACGTATCGTTGGGGCTGCCTGTTCCTATTGTCATAATCTCTACCAGGTCTTCTCCCCTTTTGCATAGGTTGATTGCGCCCCATTCGGTTGTGCCAAACCACATGTTCCGATGGCAATTCTGATAAGAACCGAGAGGGTAAATTATGTTGCATCTGATTGTAAATACGACGCATGGTTGCATAGGTAATGACTGCTTTTTCTTTAGCGCGAGTAATCCCTACATAGGCTAGGCGACGCTCTTCTTCTAAACCATCTGCGCCTGAATCTTCCAAAGCACGCTGATGGGGAAACAACCCCTCTTCCCATCCGGGCAAGAATACTGTACCAAACTCTAATCCTTTAGCACTGTGTAATGTCATGATTGTAATCTGGGGGCCCGAATCTTTCTGGGTTACTTCCATTACTAAGGATACGTGTTCTAAGAATCCGTCAAGGGTCGAAAATTCTTCAAGGGCAACAACTAATTCTTTTAAGTTTTCTAACCGAGTTGGCGCATCTGGTGTTGTTTCATTGCGCCAATACGCAGTATATCCAGATTCATCCAATATAATCTTTGCTAACTCTGAAGGTGGCATTTCTTGAGACATCAACTGCCACCTACGCACATCTTCTACAAACCCCCGCAATACGGTCGTTGTTTGAGGGCGAAATTCATCAGTTTCAATTAACTGAGCCGTCGCATCAAACATGCTAATTCCCTGATCACGGGCAACGCTGTGCATGATGTTCAGCGTGCTTTCACCAATCCCACGACGGGGCATGTTTACAATACGTTCGTAGGCAAGGCTATCGCTGGTTTGGTGGACTAACCGCAGATATGCTAAGGCATCGCGAATTTCTTGTCGCTCATAAAATCGCATTCCGCCCACAACGCGATAGGGCAAACCACACACCATGAGTCGTTCTTCAAACTCACGGGTTTGATGGCTGGCACGCACTAATATTGCGGTTTCATTTAAGGGGTAACCACTTTTATACAGACGTTCCAACGCATTGACAGTAACAATGGCTTCTTCTTCGGAATCATAGACACAATGGATATCGACTTTTTCGCCACCATCAAGGTCTGTCCACAACTCTTTGCCTAATCGCCCTTTGTTGTGCGCAATAAGCCCAGCGGCGGCTCCCAAAATATGGGTGGTGGATCGATAGTTTTGTTCCAGGCGAACAACTTTTGCGCCTTGGAAATCATGTTCAAATCGCAATATGTTATCAACTTCTGCACCACGCCATCCATAGATGGATTGGTCATCATCGCCAACACAACATACTTGCGCGCCACCTTGAGCCATCAATCGCAGCCACAAGTATTGCGCAACGTTAGTATCTTGATACTCATCAATTAAGATGAATTTAAACTGTTGGTGATATCGGCTTAATACATCCGGAAACAACTGAAACAAGGAAACACAATGCAGCAACAAATCACCGAAATCAGCGGCGTTTAATATTTTTAATCGCTCTTGATACGTCAAATACGTATCGACAATCCAACCTGATACAAATCGATTGGTTTTTGGATCTCTGTACTTACGAACATCCGTTGTTAGTGGCGATACAGCTCTATCTTTCAATAAGTTGATCACTTGCATTGCAATTTTAGGCGGGTGCCGTTTTTCGTCAAGTCCAGCTGCTTTAATAACTTGCTTGATTAATCGCAACTGATCATCAGGATCCAACACGGTGAAATTGGGCTGCAAGCCAATGGCCTCTGCATGATTCCGAATAATTCTTAAACCAATAGAATGAAACGTTCCCAACCACATAGCATGGGCGCCTGCAACAAATTTTAAGACTCTGTCGCGCATTTCACTGGCGGCCTTATTGGTGAATGTGACGGCTAAAATTTCATGGGGAGCAGCCCGATATGTTTGGATAATGTGTCCAATTCGAGTTGTTAAAACTTTTGTTTTTCCTGTTCCCGCCCCAGCAAGAATCAATAAAGGACCACCAAAATAATCAACGGCTTCCCGTTGTTTGGGGTTTAAAAGCTCTAATACTCCGTCTGCAAATTCGTTATGATCCATAGGGCGCAGTTTACGGGATTCTCTACCAAAAGGCTAGAAAGAAGTAACACTTGCTATAAAAATTAAGAGCTTCACCAACTTAAGTTGGCGTGAAACAACACAATCCACACTGAGCTTAACACTAAGACCAAAACGATTACGGCGCCCTTTGCTCCACAAGTTCTTCTATTAAATGCAACGGCACGTTACCAGGAGCAAACCTGCGCCTTGTGCTCACTTTGTGCGTGATTAACCATCAGAACGTTGGGATCACTTCTGCGATTGCGACATAAAATCCTCGACCACATCGGACCTGCTGCATGGGTACAGCGTCATGCTGTATCACAAGCTGGATCAGTTGCTGGCCTATACGCAATCCACGATGGATAACCCTGGTTTTATTTGTCGTACAAATAAATAAACACCCACAAATGTGGGTGTTTATTTTGTTCGTTATTAACTCGGGTTGCTTAGTTATTTTAACTTAGCAGTACCTCCAGTAACAACGTTACCAGTATAGCTTGCTGGCAATTTCGCAGCCAATGTACCAGCACCATTTACAGTAACGTTACCATTACCCGTAACTTTCTTTACTGTTAATGTTTTTCCGTCAGCAACTACAAACGTAACTCCAGCAGCTGAAATAACCAACTCATCCATTGTTACGTTTTCATTGATTGTAATTACTGGTGTAGCCCCTGCCAACAATGTGTATTTTGCAATAGATGTTGGCGCATTGAATGTGTGAACAGCTGAACCACCTGCATTGATATTGCTTTTGAATATCATTGTACCAGCGCCACTTACAGTAATAGCTTCATCAGCAACGCTGTGCTGACTTAACGTTGTAACTGTCATTTTCTTTCCCGCACCAGGAATAAACGTAGCAGCAAAGGCATTTGGCAATTCATATTCTGTAATAACGACATCGCTACCTGTTGTGCCACCAGTAACTTTTGCATTTGTACCCGCAGATACCATTCTTGCTACAGTTCCACCATTTGTAAATGTTACGTTATTTTGATGACCGGTAAACACAGATGCTGGAGCTTTTGCAAATACCACTGGTTGTGACCCAAGCACTACAGCACCCGTAAACGCAGAAGCATCACCAAATGAGGGAATACCCGCTGTAATAGGGCTCAGGTTGATAGATCCAGCTCCGCTTATAGCACCTGGCAAGATGATTTGAGATGATGCACCCGTTGTTAGATCGCCTTTTAAGTTTACAGATCCCGCAATGGACAACACTTCAGCTGCACCAACTGCAAGATCGCCTTCAAAGACTACGCCACCCACAACCGTTAGTCCACCATTTGCAGTAACGTCTCCTGCGAATTTTATATCTCCGTCAACGCTTAAGGCCCCCGTTGCAACAACATTTCCGTCAAACATTGCATTTCCTTCAACAGTTAATGCACCGCCGGCGGTAACAAGTCCGTTAAATATCGCATTTCCGTCAACAGTTACTGGCGCAGTCGCGTTAGTCGTTAGAGTTCCTGAAAATTCTGCATCCCCCGCAACACTCATTGCAGCTGTCGCGTTAGCTGTAACGTTTCCAGAAAACGCAGCATTTCCACCAACACTTACCGTGCTGTTTGCTGTAAGAGCTGCTGAAAATGTTGCGTCCCCAGTAACGGCTATAGCACCAGAAGAAGTAACGACTCCTGTAAATACTGCATTTCTAGCAACTGCTAAGTTAGCACCTGTAACAGAACCAAATGTTCCAGAGAATGTTGCATCCCTGCCAACTGTGATATCAGCGTTAGCATGAGCAGCAGACACAGCTCCTGCAAATGTTGCATCTCCAGCCGTAACAGTTACCGCAGCGTTTGCAGTAAGGGCATTAAACGATGCATTTCCAGCCGTAACTACTAATGGAGCAAGGGCAGCAACCGTTGTTAGTCCAGCCGCTGAAAGATTTCCAGCCGTAACAGTCACACCAGCACCAGCCGTTGTGAATGCAGCACCCAAAACCATGTTTCCGTGAACAGTAGTGATTCCATCGGTACCAGCACCCGGTACAGAAGTAAAGGCTTTAGTTGTTGCAAAACTTCCTGTAACAACAAGAGCACGTGCAGCTGTTGTCATTCCTGTTAGGTTCAATGTCAAATCTCCGGCAACATCTCCATTAACTGTAAGGTTCGTGTTTGCCGCAGTTAATGTTCCCGCACCCAACAACCCACCACAGGCAGTCCATGTAACAGGTGTTAAACTTCTGCCTTCTTTAATGTCAATCGGGCCACCAAATCCAGCAAGAACACCCGTTAATGCAAGCGAGTTAAGCACATAAATTGTGGTACCTACCATGGCTGACATATCTGGCAACGTCGTCGCACTTGTTAAATAAATCCCTACACCAGTAGCTGCAGCGTTGATTGGATTGCTAACAACAGCGCTTGATAAATCAAATATACCTACCGGAGAACCTTTCATTAAATATAGAGAGGCGTTGCTGTTTAGGATTAGTGGATCAGCATAAGTCAATGATGTGGTAACGTCTGGCGATAAAAATAGCACTAAAGACCCACCAGCGCCAACTGTCATACCACCACCGGCACCCACATAAGCAACTGTCACACCACCTTCGGCTGTGTATGTAGCAAAAGAGTTTGCTGTTACAGAAATGTCTGCTGCTTTTTGGTCAACGCCAGCAGCATCATGTAGCGTTGCTGCCCAACTTTGCGATCCAACCATCAATGTCGCCACAGCAGCTGTGGTCTTTAATAACATTTTTAATTTATTCGTCATTTCTTATTCCTTTTTGTTGTATTACTTCTATATGTTACTCCTTCAATGGTTAAAAAATTGCTAATTTGTAAAGTTTTTTTCTAAAATATTTTTGATATAAAAATGCTGGTAATAAACACTGAGGCTTTCAGAGACTTTGGAGGGAATTTTATTACGGAATTAATAATCAACACCGCTTGGTTTAAGAAACCAAAAAACTAAAAGTCATATCAGCATTTATAGTTTATGAACAGATTATTTAAGACAGACTATTGGTAGCATGCAGCAATATCACCAATAACACCAGAAAAGGGGCGAACCTCTCGCTTTAATCGCACTGCATCTTTTTGTTTGATCAGTTCTAATTCATACCGATGCTGCATCACCAACCAGACTTCTGGGGACATTTGGAAATATATAGCCAATCTAAAGGCGGTTTCAGGTGTCATACTTCGCTTTCCTCGGCATATCTCATTGATTCTGCGCAACGGAATATTCACATCTTTGGATAATACCAATTGAGTAATACCAAGGGGGATTAGAAATTTTTCTAACAATATTGCCCCAGGATGTTTTGGGGGTATATATGCTGTCATCTCAGCCTCCTGATTAACAATCTGGAAATTAAACGATTTTACATACTCAAAGGTATATATCTCTCTATCTGTCAAAGCAAATAAAAATACTTTTATGTTGACATAATGTCAAATTATGAAGTGGATTCGATGATGATATGATCATCCTGAATGCGTAAGGCGATGTTTCCACCTAGCAATTCTTGCGCCAGTTTCCAAAACATATCATATCGCCAACCTTGGGCAGTATGCACTTGACGTTCAGATGGATTATCAGCCGATAGCCACACAACCAGATCTTCTTTATCAGCAATTAGCTTTGGATTTACATCCAGTTGATCGGCAACCATTTTCAGCAATAGCTTTAGCATCTCTAAAATGTTTTGCTTGGATTTTGATAACGCAGGCAATGCTTCTGGAGCTGACAATTCATCTTCTGGAATCTCCATCACTGCTTGCACAATGGAAAATACTTCGTCGCGAAGAAGTGTATCATCCCAAGGAAAATGAGGAATTTTGCGCAACTGCTCAGGTGTGCTTGGCCTGCGGGCGATGATATCTAAAATCACTTCATCTTTTAATAGCCATGAACGTGGTGTATCAGTCTTTTGGGCTGTTGCTTCACGCCACTCTGTTAGGGCTTTTAACACCGCAAAATGTCGAGCTGTTGGGTGGCTGAGGCTTAATCTCCTCCAGGCTTCTGATGGAGGCACAATCAAAAAACCCGCAGTTTCTAAAGGAATTACTTCTTCCTTCATCCAATCCAATCGCCCTGAGTGAGCAAGCTTTTTAACCATCAATTCATACAAGGGGCGTAGATACAATACGTCGTTAACGGCATAAGATTTCTGCTCTTCTTTCAAAGGACGCTGCGTCCAATTGGTATGCCTGGATGATTTATCCAAGGAAACCTTTAATAGCTTATACACCAATGACTCAAACCCCGCAGATTCCCCGTATCCTGCAAGCATCGCAGCGATTTGAGTATCAAAAATTGAGATGGCGACGTCCCCCTGCATTAGGTGACAAAATATTTCAAGATCCTGACGCCCAGAGTGAAAAACCTTAAGTATATCTTTATTGGTAAGGATCCGAAAAAAAGGGCTTACATTCGTAATTTTTATCGCATCAATTAAAAAGACATGATTTTGCGTTGCAACTTGAATTAAACACAGTTGAGGGAAGTATGTATCTTCCCTACGAAATTCTGTATCTACAGCCAGATACGTCGTTTCCTGTTCCATAACCTGAATGGCATACTCTAAACCTTCAAGGGTATCAACATAAACTATTTCCATTAATTCGCGCGCTGCCATTCTTGCCCTGTTGGAGTATCCTTTATGATCACTCCTTTTGATCTTAAAGTGTCTCGAATATCATCTGCTGTCTTAAAATCTTTGGCTAATTTTGCAGCTTGACGCTGATCCAGATAGTCTTGAATTTCAGACTCACTGATCGCATCAATAGACAATGCACCACGAAACCATTCATTGGCTGAGACAGTTAAAAACCCCATGAATCTAGCCGTGTTTAACAATATCGTTTGCAACTGAAATTTATCCTGCGCATTAACTGCCGTATTGATAGCATGCACAAGTTCATGCAGCCTGGCAAAAGCAGCCGGTGTATTAAGATCATCTTGCAAGGCACTTAACACAACTGTATCAATGTTCTGGTAATCAATTGACAGCGGCGTCCATAGTTCATCCGACAATGTCTCTAACGCAGTGTATAAGCGATTTAATGCTGCGTGGGAATTTTGAACCAGCTCTTGCGTCCAATCTAAGGGTTGGCGGTACTGACTGCTGAGCAAACCCCAGCGCACAATCTGGCCATTCAACGTATGCATCAAATCCTGAATAATGATTACATTACCCACAGATTTCGACATCTTTTGCCCATTCACGCTAAGATGTCCATTGTGCATCCATACATTTGCCATGGGCGCATCATGACATGCTGTGCTTTGAGCGATTTCATTTTCATGATGCGGGAACACTAAATCAATCCCTCCACCGTGGATATCAAAGGTTTCACCCAAATGCTTTGAGCTCATCGCCGAACATTCAATATGCCACCCTGGGCGACCATATCCAAAGGGACTTTCCCACCCTGGAGTTGGTGCGGTTGACGGTTTCCACAACACAAAATCTTCGGCATTTTCTTTATACGGAGCAACTTCAACGCGAGCACCTGCTAAAAGTTCATCCTGATTTTTACGCGACAACTGACCATAGTCTGCGAATCTATGAACGCGATACAGCACATGCCCTTCTTTTTCATAAGCAAAACCTTTATCAACCAACGTTTGAATCATCTGGATAATTTCAGGAATATGCCCCGTAACGCGAGGCTCAACTGTTGGAGACACCGCACCTAAATACACACACGTCTCATGAAAATACTCCGTGGTTTCAGTGGTAATATCTTGAATAGAACGCCCAGTTTCTAAAGCTCGTTGATTGATCTTATCATCAACATCTGTGATGTTGCGAACATAGGTTACTTTTGGGTACACAGCCTGTAACAATCGAAATAATAGATCAAATACTACAACAGGTCGACCATTCCCAATATGGGGTGGAGCATATACTGTCGGTCCACACACGTACATTTGAATATGTGCTGGATCAATTGGAGAAAACGCTGTCTTTGTTCGAGTCCTTGTATTATAAAGTTGTACCGTCATTCTTGATTACTGAGCTCCTACTGACAAACGCTGACGAATACCGTCACGATTCATTAACGGCAAAAATTGCTTCATTTCTGGTCCATGAGGACGCCCCGTTAATGCCAGACGCAACGGCATAAATAACTCTTTACCTTTTCGACCCGTTGCTTCTTTCAACGCAGCTGTCCATGTAGACCACGTGTCTTCATTCCAACCACCATTCGGTAACAGGGATAAAGCTTGAGCAATAAAAGATTTATCCTCAACTATCGATTCTATTGTTCCATGACATACTGCCCACCAATAGGTAATTTCCGATAAATGATCAACGTTTCCTCCAACTACCTGCCAGAATTCTGCAGTGACTTCGGGTAGTATCACTTGCAGCCTAGGTGCAATTTCATCAAACGGTAGTGAATGTAAATATTTTGCGTTCATTTTATGCAAGTCTTCGACTGAAAACTTTGGTGCAGATCGACTAAATTTTGAGAAATCTAAGCCATCCGATAATTCTTTAAGTGAATGTCGCGGCTCCATAGGTTCAGACGTTCCAAGTTTTGCCAGCAAGGAATGTATTGCCATAGGTTCAATGCCCTCCTCACGCAGCGAACCAATCGATAAACTGCCGGTGCGTTTTGAAAAACCTTCACCAGAAGCATCCACAATCAGTGAGAAGTGTGCGTAATCCATATGATCTCGTTTAATACCCTCCAGCCCTTTTAGGGCTTTCAGTAATTGAATCTGAACAGCTGTATTGGTGACATGATCTTCTCCACGAATGATATGAGTCACTCCATAATCCATGTCATCCACAACCGATGGCAAGGTATATAATGGAACACCATCTTCGCGGATTAGTACGGGGTCTGATGCAAATAAGCCCTGAAAGGTCACGCGCCCGCGGATCATATCATCCCAGCTAGTTTCATCTTCAACTAACTTAAAGCGCCAATGAGGTTTCCGACCTTCGGTTTCGAATTTTGATTTTTCAACATCAGTTAATGCTAACGCCTGACGATTGTAGATAGGAGGCTTTCCTTGAGATAATTGTCGTTTGCGCAAAAAATCAAGCTCTTCCTGAGTTTCATAGCACGGGTATAAACGTCCCGCTGCTTTTAAATATTCAGCTGCCTGTACATACCGATCAAATCGATGAGACTGGTTAAATGTTACATTATACGTTAAACCCAACCACTGTAAATCTTGTTTAATAGCAGCTTCAAACCGAGATTCAGAACGTTCCAAATCGGTATCATCAATCCGCAACATAAAGCGGCCCTGATGTTTTAGCGCAAACAGATAATTTAATAACGCAGCCCGCAGATTCCCAACATGTATAAAGCCCGTGGGACTGGGCGCAAATCGAACGACGACTGACATAAGTGTCCTATTTTACCATTAAACTGATGGCAGATTAATCCCTTATGCGTAAATTGACAAGAACAAAGATTGAACTGGTCTTTTATACGAGAGAAAATCAGTTAAAGATTTATATATAGCTGACTCCTTGTAATCTGAGCATGCATCACTCGGTCACTAATGTACAGTTTGATACATGTCTTGCCTCGCTCCTACACTCAAATTAAATTAGTCTCGCTGTAAGGGGGACGACTGAAATAAAAAAACACCGAAAAAAATTCCGGTGTTTTTTCTAGAGAACGATAAATTAACGCACCAAACCAGTAACGTTAGATGCTGCTTGGTTTTCTTTAGTGATCATTGCTTGCGCCATTTGTGATTTAATGTCTGCCATTGCTAAATTAGTTGCTTCTTTAGCAAGGTCAGCTTCTGTAAATACAGATATCGCACCCTCAAGGTTTTCAATTTTTACTTGGTTTACCGAAATTGTTGATTCCAACCCGACCATGAACGAACCCGCTTTTGAACGTGCCGTAGCAAGTGTGTCTAAAGCAGTATCAATCAAAGTTTGCTGCGCCACTGCGTTAGCCTTAGACGTAATATCACCAACAATACCTAATGTAGCTGACGTCACATCATCCGTAATAAAGGTTGTTGTATCCGTCGCCCCATCTTCACCCGTTTGAATATCAAATGTGGTTACAGCATTTAATAACGCTGTGCCTGAATAGCGCGTGCGGTCTGCGATACCATCAATTGCCTTGATTACTTCTTGATACTCTGTATTCGCCAAAGCTCTGTCAGCATCACTAAATGTATCAGACGCAGCTGACACGGCCAATTCTTTCAAACGGAAACTCAACTCTTGAATCTGAGACATAGCTCCGTCTGCGATTTGTCCTAGTGCCAAACCACGATTTGCGTTAGATAGTGCTGCAGCTGTTGCTCTTGCTGTAGATTTTAATTTAGATGCTGCCGCCAAGTCCGCCGCACCTTCTGAAGCACGGTTAATTTGTTGACCACTTGCCAATCGGGCTGACGAAGCTCGTTTTGCTTCATCGTGACGTTTCGCTTGGTTCATTGCGTTGTTTTGAATTCTTACTGACATTTTTCTTATCCTTTCATAGTGTCAAATATTACACTACTACTGGTTGCAATTTTTGTGCCAACCTGTCAAAACCCTGTCAAGTCTCATGTTTTTTGAACTCTAAAAGATTGATGCTATAGGAAAAAGACGTCTAATAAGAAATTTTTGCCGCAACAGCAGGAAAAAATTACCGGATGGGCTAAAAGGGGAATTAAAAATGGCTGGGGTGGAAGGATTCGAACCCTCGGAATGGCGGGACCAAAACCCGCTGCCTTACCGCTTGGCTACACCCCAACATTATGTGTCAGACATAAACTGATTTGTTTTTACTGCATTTCGGATTGAAAATCAATCTTTTTTGCTTAAAAATTAAAAAAGATTGCATGCAAAATATTAACCGCTTGTTCCATTTGATCCATTGAAACTAATACAGAGACCCGCACATCATCTGACCAGCAACAAACAACATGAATATTCTGAGCCTTAAACTGTTGTAGAATTTGCTCAAAATATTGCGTAGATACCGCACCAACAGCGGATATCTTCGCGCAGACTTCTCTGGATACCACCAGTTTATAAGAGGCTAGCACATCTTTTATCACCTCATCATCCGCAGATTCACCACAAAACTGTAAGCTCGTGTCGTTGCGCAGCATCATATCAAAAGGGATATCTAAACCATTTAATCTATCAAGAATATCTCCGCCTGTTTCAGGATCATGTGTTTGCACTTTATATAGGACGTTATTATGTGTATGAGCAATTCCACTTATTCTTGGTTCTGCAGGTTGATTGATTAATGTGGTAAATTTATCAGAGCCAAAACTTGAAAGTATGCGCAACGGAATATTCGCCTGCATGCAGCACTCTACTGCACGAGGGTGAATTACTTTTGCACCTAATTCTGCCATATGATAAGCAACGGTATATGGCACTTCCGAAATGAATTGAGCCTTTGCAACTACGCGAGGGTCGGCTGTATACATACCATCAATATCTGTGTAGATGTCACACCGTATTGCCCTTAAAGCCGCTGCGATTGCAACAGCAGACGTATCAGAGCCCCCGCGCCCCAATGTGGTCAATCGCTGATCAGACCCCATGCCCTGAAACCCTGTAATGATAGGAACGATTCCATTTTGCAACACCTGATGTAAATAGGTGGGATCAATGTCTATAATTCTGGCTTTAGAGTGTAATTCATTGGTTCGTATAGGCACTTGCCACCCTGCCATGGGCATCGCATGAACGTCTTTTTCAGCTAGCGCTAATGCCAACATACCACAACTAACGTTTTCGCCCGTGGATACCACAAAGTCATAAGCGGGCGTTCCAACTGCGTTGTTAAACTGCTGAGCTGACTTTACTAGCTGATTTGTGGCTCCCGCCATGGCACTAGCCACGACGACGA
Source organism: Candidatus Bodocaedibacter vickermanii (assembly GCF_014896945.1). GTDB lineage: Bacteria > Pseudomonadota > Alphaproteobacteria > UBA6184 > UBA6184 > Bodonicaedibacter > Bodonicaedibacter vickermanii. The sequence continues at coordinate 1,083,420 of NZ_CP054719.1, read as the reverse complement.
CCTGATGCCCCGCGTTGCGTTCTGCAATAATTAAATCTGCAACATGACGCATACGCTCAACGCTGCCGACAGAGGTTCCACCATATTTTTGTACAATGATCGACATAAATGCTAAAGTATGATTAAACTGATACTGACTGGACTTTACCATGAATGCGATCACAGAAACAACGAAAGAAACGCAAATTTTCTCACAACTGGCAAATAAATGGTGGGATGAAACAGGACCGTTTAAAGCCTTACACGAAATGAACCCTGTTCGTTTGCAGTATATTTTGTCACACATCCGCAAGCACTTTAAGGACACTCCGAACAATGCTGATATTAAAATATTAGACGTTGGCTGTGGTGGAGGTCTTGTTTGTGAACCACTTGCTCGTTTAGGATATACAGTCACGGGCATTGATCAATCCGCGGAAGCCATCGAAGTTGCCCGTCATCATGCCGCTGAACAAGGATTAAATGTTAATTATCACTGTAACGATATTAATGACATTCAAGAACAATACGACATCATTACCCTGCTGGAGGTATTAGAGCATGTTGCGCATCCAGAATACCTGTTAAAATCTGCAGTTGGTCGTTTAGCACCTGGAGGGGTGATTTTCTTTTCAACCTTAAACCGCACCGTGTTTTCATATGCAGCAGGAATCTTGGTGGCTGAGAATGTTTTAAAGTGGGCACCCAAGGGAACCCATCAATGGTCAAAGTTTCTGAAACCCAGCGAAATTATTATGCCCCTGCAGAATTTAGGCATAACCCCAATCGATATCGCTGGTATCAGCTGGTCGGTGTTAGCCCGCACCTGGAAACTGACATCAAAACTGAATGGCAATTATATAGGCGTGGGTCTATTAACAGTTTGACGCATTGAAAAACGCATGCCCTCAACGCTCTTTAATTTAACCTATTAAGGAGACTTCAATTGAAATACTTATTTGCAATTTTAGAACATTTCTTCACAGTGAGACCATGTTCTAAGTACAAGGCGCAGGTTTGCTCCTGGCAACGCACAGTTGCACCCAACAGAAGAAATTGTGGAGCAAAGGGCGCCGCGCATAGTGAGACCTGTAGCACTATCTCCAAGGCACAAAGACGTAGCCTATTTTCTTCTTTCAGCACCCACAACATTTTGTTTTCACCGTTGGCAAAAAATGATATGCTTCATTCATATTAATTATGAGGTTTTTTATGGCTCTGCATTCGGTTTCTGATTCAACCTTTGAAAAAGAAGTTCTAGGCTCTTCTACGCCTGTATTGGTGGATTTTTGGGCGTCTTGGTGTGGTCCTTGCCAGTATATTGCACCAAAATTAGAAGACCTTGCTAAAGATGTGGTTGGAAAAGTTAATATCGTAAAACTGGACGTAGATGACAATCCAGAAACCCCAACTATATATCAAGTGCGCGGCATTCCAACATTAATCTTATACAAAGACGGCAAAGTAATCGGGTCGATTAGCGGTGGACATCATACAAAATCTGCCCTTGCAGATTGGTTAACTGAACAACTAGCATAAGGTACTTATGTATAGCAAAACGACGCATGGTATTAAAGTTACAGCCAAGCCTGAATACCTGAAGAAAGACTCTTCTCCAGATGAAGGAAAGTTCTTGTGGTTATATACAATTACGATTGAGAACTTCAATTCACACTCTGTACAATTGCTGCGTCGAAAGTGGCTGATTACAGATGAGCAAGGCATGTCGTTTGTAATTGAGGGCGATGGCGTTATTGGCGAACAGCCCGTTATTAAGCCCGGCGAAGGTTATAAATATTTGAGTGGCACTCCACTATCCACCCCCTCTGGAATGATGATGGGCACCTATTTTCTGGTAAACGATAGCGGTGAAATGCTTGAAGTAGATATCCCCCCATTTTCTCTTGATAGCCCTTATCACACAAAAATGCTGAACTGATGTTTTCGGGGCTGTTACATATCATAGGTTATTTGCTAACACTAATCGGCGGCATGACCTTATGTATGTCAGCGATATCTTATTTTATCATTGGTGAAATCACTCAATGGATTCCATTTTTTATGTCAGCAGCACTTTCGCTGTTTATAGGAATTGGCTTTATTTTAGGCTTTAATTCTGCAGAGCTTAACAATCTGCGAACTCGCGAAATATTTCTATTAACATTCTTAGCGTGGTTGCTCACTTCAGTATTTGCTAGCCTTCCCTTTATATTTTCAAATTTAGACTTATCATTTACAGATGCTTTATTTGAAACGGCATCGGCCATTACAACCACAGGCGCCACTGTCTTAACCAACCTGGACACGTATCCTAAAACAATATTATTGTGGCGAGCCTTATTGCAATGGTTTGGCGGCATCGGGATTGTTATCATGGCCATGACTGTATTGCCTGCTTTAAAAGTTGGCGGCATGCAGTTATTTCAAAGTGAGTTTTCAGATAGATCCGATAAAATATTACCCCAAGTATCTCAACTGGCTAGAGCAATTTTGCAAATATACCTTGGCTTAACAGTCGCGTGTATCTTAATGCTGTGGTGGGTAGGCATGAGCCCCTTTGATGCTATATGTCACGGATGCGCCACCATATCGACAGGCGGGTTATCCAATTATGATACCTCAATCGCTTATTTTAAACTTCCCGCTGCCGAATGGATCATGATTATATTTATGTTAATGGGCAGCTTACCCTTAATTACATTCGTAAAGCTTATGCACAAAAAGTATGCTGCTTTGGTTGATTCTCAGATTATTACGTATTTAATCACGGTGGCTGTAGTTATTATTATAGTATGGTTGTGGATTATGGGGCATGGCTTTGCTGATACCTGGGGTACTGGACTTAGAAACGCAGCCTTTACCATTGTCAGCATTATCACAACCACAGGGTTTACAACGATAAACTATGGACTGTGGGGCAGTTTTGCTGCACAAATTATCCTGATGATCAGTATTGTCGGAGCCTGCACAGGATCAACATCAGGGGGCATTAAATTCTTTCGGTTTGAAATTTTATTTCGCATTGCGAATGCTCAAATCAAAACTCTAAGAACTCCCCATGGAATTTTCTACCCCACATATCACGGCAAGGTAATCGACAATAAAATTACATCATCCGTCATTACGTTTTTAGTTATGTGGTTGCTAACGATTGCGGTAATTATCTTGATCGGCTCAGCCTGTGGGTTAGATTCAATCACCGCCATATCAGGCGCCATAGCCACGACATCAAACGTGGGCGCCGGAATCGGAGATACCCTGGGACCAACGGGTTCATTTGCAGCATTACCGCTTGGCGTTAAGTGGACATATATAGGTGGCATGCTGTTGGGACGCTTAGAGTTTGTGACCATTTTAGCCTTAGCATCCAGATCGTTTTGGAGAAACTAGCATGCATACGTCTGAATCGATTTTGAAAAGCATACTACAAATGTCACCGTTTCCAGGTTGGAATGCAGCTGCGTTACATGCAGCCTTATCCGACTCTATTTCAAGATTAGAATTTGATTTACTGTTTCCAAATGGCACTGAAAGTTTGATTTCTGCGTATCACGCATACCTTGTGACGTTATTATCCGAATCAATATTAGAGCTCTCCATCGATCTTGGGACTACTGCAAAAATACGCTGGATGATGCATACACATTTTGAACATATACTTCGTCATTCAGAAGCAGAACGCGCCGCCCTATCTGAACTGTATCATCCGTCAATTGCTATAACCGCCCCAGCATACGTAGGTCAACTAACTGATGTGATGTGGCGTGCAGCGGGTGATGAATCCACCGATATGAATTATTACACAAAACGAATAAGCCTGGGGACAGTTTATGTTGCAACGTTAGTGTATTGGCATACATCAAGCGCACCCATTGATGGCGTAATGCAGTTTTTTGATGATCGATTAGATAATTTAAAATCCGTCACAAAGGGTGCTAAAGAATACGCCCCAAGTCCAGATAATATTATGAAAAACGTTCGCTTATTAAAGGCTGTTTTTTGGGATAAATAGTTGCAACCTGCGGTTGCACCAGGGATGATCTCTGGACCCAATAGATTAGATCCGATGCGTTGTGACACGGCAACGTGCCGTTGCATCCATCAGGTTAGATTGAGTATGATTTGGACATAGGTAATAAATGAGGGACTGTTAAAAACAGTTTGGGATGAGAGAATTTGAACCCATTTCGGGCGCAGGGCAGCGTGACGATGCACCCATTAGGTTGGTTTTGAACCCACCTTCGGTGCAGGCAACGTGCCGTTGCATCCATTGGGTTAGATTGAGTGTGATTTGAGATATGAGAGAATGAGGGACTGTTAAAAATAGTTTGGGATGAGAGATATTTTTGACCCACCTTCGGCGCAGGATCATTGAGGGTGAAAAATCAATTCGAGATGTTTTATTGAAGAGTGTGTTTTAGTTCCTTGTGTTTGTTTGAAAGCACTGTGTATGCAGCTTTCAGTGTTAAATTATATAAAATCCGTGTCAGACCAGATCGGATCTATCTTATTGGATGCAACCTCAGGTTGCAAAACCGAGTGAATCCCCAGTAACCCGCACGTGCAAAAAGAACCCCATTTCTTACACGAATGGGGAAAGGCGGACTTTAGTATACTATACAAAGTCGGTGTTTTACGAGCCCGTCGGCTCTAGGGGTTGTTTACAGGGCTGTATCTACTGATCGGGTAGGTGAGTTCCTGTACTGGAGATTCGATTCGGCACGTCTATGTATTTCAACAAAAGTTTAGATACTCTTTCTGAAAGTTTCAAAGACGTAGAACGAAAAAAGGCTACCCAGGTTTTTGGGTAGCCTTTTCGCAATTCTACTTATTAGTATACATAAAAAGTTTGGATTGTCAAGAGCAAACTGAGTTTGCATCCATTAGGTCAGATCCGATGTGATCTGACACGGATTGTAATTTTTCCAAACGTATTAACCTATTGGGCGCAGCGTTACTCTGGCAACGCTCCATTGCACTCAATTGGATTTAAAAAAATTGAAAAAATGAGGTTTTCTAACTGCTGGTCTCGCGCCCCCGATGGGGCCCTCCCATCATCAATTCTTAGAGCGTGTCCTCCCCCCGCCACCACAACGGCAACGTGCCGTTGCATCCATTAGGTTAGATTTGGAGCTTTATAATCCGTGTCAGACCACATCGAATCTAATTTATAGGGTGCAGGGATCATCCCTGCTTTCGGACAGCGCTGCTTAATATTTGTAGATTTTATTTACCGCTTTCCATCTCAAGAGCAAGCTCCCAAATTTTGCGAGAAGCGTAATAAAAAAACCCGCCAAAGCGGGTTTTAACTCAACCACTACCAGCTGAAGCTGGTAGGTTGTAATTACAGACTGGAAGTCTCTGACTACTCTAAAGAGATATTAGAAAGGTTATTTGACTGGAAAGAGTCCGTATGATTGTTGATGTAGGCATTAATGATGTCATCAGTAACATTGCCGCTCGTTGAACTAAAGAACCCTCGCCCCCAGAAGTGTCTTCCCCAATATTCTTTCTTGATATTAGGAAACTCCTGCTGAATCTTTCTTGACAATCGTCCCTTTGCTATTTTTACAAATTCACTGACCGATACGTGGGGAGATATTTCTACAAAAATATGCACATGATCTGCTGACAACACGCCATTGCAAACCTTAACACCCAGTTCATCAGCAACCTGTGCGATCACCTCACGCACTCGTAATCTTAATTCACCACTTAGAACTCGTTTACGATACTTGGTGATCCATACTAAGTGATATCTATGGTAAAATACGGTGTGGCTGGTTTTGCTATAATCTGTCATATGATACCCGTCGCGTTTCTCAAGCGCTAGCGCTTGAAGACTAAGCTAGGGTATCATATTTACTCCTTTTTTTCAATACCTCGCCTCTTTTCCTTTACCAAGGACTGAAGTCTTTTTCGCCTGGAAGGCGAAGGTTTTAACCATAAAGGGGACTATAAAAAGCGAAGTGTGCTTAGCCATTTGCAGAAGCAGTGCGATAGTTCCAACCAGCTGCATTTTTTCCTTGAGCAGAAGCATCTTGACCAAACTTCGAAAATTCTTCTTGCATAGAGTCGCATGTAATATACAACCTCAGAATATTATCTATATCTTGTCCATCACACTTAATTATTTGCATTACATCTCGACCCACAATTTTAACATTTTCACACGTAATCGTGCTAAGCACTTTGTTTGCACCTTTCGCATTTATTAATGTAATAATTTGAATGTTTTTGAAAGGATCTCCGCTTCTTAAATGTGTAGCGAATACGGGATCTTGCAAACCATGTTTTAATTCCAACATAATATTGCTTAATTGTATTTCTGCCTTTGACTCTAAAGGACCGGAAACATCTCCAGAAACTTTTCTTTTTTCACTAAAGGTATAGTTATACAAAATACCCCATGTTTTTTCGTACCCTTTAACTTCAGATCCCAGCTCAATTCCATCGAATTTTACTAGCAAATTAGGAGTTCTAGTATTATTTTCTGCCATTTTTTATTCCTATCTTTTTAAATTACGCACCCGCTGGTTTTGGCAAAGTAGCCACCAAACGGATTGATGCTGTAAACTCTTCTAATTGGAAATGCGGACGTAAGTAAATAATCGCGCGGTAAGAACCTGGCTTACCGGGAATATCTTCTACATCTACACGCGCTTCACGCAGTGGATATTGCGCTTTAATTGTTTGTGGAGCCCCATCATTTAAAAGAACATAGTTAGCAATCCAATCATTTAAATATGTTGAAACTTCATTCTTTGTCATAAAGCTGCCAATCTTGTCGCGCATGATTGATTTCACATAGTGCGCAAAACGAGACGATGCCAAAATATACGGTAAACGTGCAGAAAGATTGGCATTTGCCGTTGCATCTGCAAGATTGTATACCTTTGGTTCTTGTGATGTTTGACCACCAAAGAACGCAGCATAATCCGTACCCTTACAATGACACAACGCGATAAAGCCTAAATCAGACAATTCTTTTTCACGACGGTCTGTAATCGTAACTTCGGTTGGGCATTTTAAGAGAATGTCGCCATCCGCACTTTTAAATGTATATGCTGGCAATGCTTCAACCAAACCACCACCTTCTACACCACGAATTGCTGCAGTCCATCCATACGTCGCGAATGCATGTGTAATACGTTGAGCTAACGCATATGCCGCATTACCCCAACAGAATTTACTGTTGTCAACGCCATCAACTTTTTCAACAAAAATTAAGCCTTCTACAGGAACAGTTTCTGGTCCATAGGGTAAGCGCATTAATACGTGTGGTAATACCAACGTTACATAACGAGCATCTTCTGATTGACGGAAAGAACGCCACGCCGCCATATCTGAACTTTCAAACAGTTTAGATAGATCACGCGGTGTTGATAAGCTTTCAAACGTTTCCATGTGAAATAACTTTGGATCCGCCGCAGAAATAAAGGGTGCATGCGCAGCTGCTGCAACGCCAGATATTTTGCGAAGCAATTCTTGATCTTGAGGCGCACGGCTAAATTCGTAATCACCCATCAAGCATGAATAAGGATGTCCACCGAATGTACCATATTCTTCTTCATAGATTTTTTTGAAGAGTGAGCTTTGGTCGAACTCTAACGCTTTTTCTAAATCTTCTAACAATTCTTTCTTTGTTGCGTTCAATAAACGTAGTTTTAGACGCGCACCACATTCTGTATTTGCAACTAAGAACTGTAACCCACGCCAAGAAGCCTCCAATTTTTGGAAGTCTGGGTGATGCAGCACTTCATTCACTTGACCTGAAACAACATCGTCAATTTCTTGAATGCGCTTGTGAATAAACACGGCAGCATTAGGTAACCCTGCAGCTCCGCCTTTTTCTACTTGCGCTACAAACTCTTTCAGTAATTCAATCGCATGATCTTTTTGGCTGTCATCTAACGCCATTTTTGCGCTGATTAAGCACTGATCTACGAGTGATAAATTTTCTTGAGTATCAGCCATTTTGATTATCCTTTATATTATTTAGGCCGCTGGAGCAGCCGCAGCTAAATCTGTTTTCATCTGAGCAAGTTTATCTGGACTGGTCATTACATCTTTTAAAATGGCATGAAGCACATCATTTCCATCTAGCTTTGCAAGCAAATCTGACAATTTTACACGAGCATCACAATACCCGACCAAACCATTCATTTGTTTTGCAATTTCTAACGGACCGAAATCATCCATACTCTTAAAGTTTAAGGCCAGACTAACGGTATCGGTTTCTGCAGCACCAGGCATACGGCTTGGAACTTCGAATGCAATGCGTGGCGCAACAGACGCCATAATTTCACCAAACGTATCTGGATCTAATTCTACAAATTTTCTGTCTTTTAGTTTTGGAAGCTCACTAGTACGATTTCCTGCTAGGTCTGCCATAATTCCCATAACGAAGGGAAGTTCTTTCATTTCGACCGCATCACCAATCTCAACGTCATACGTAATATGTACGCGAGGCTTGCGAACTCGATCTAACACGTGTTGAATACTGTCCATTTCTTTATCCTTTTTACTCATCTTATGCTTTATTAAAGCGCCATAAGATTAAAAATAGGTAAATTTTTTAACGGAAATATCTTTTTTTATTCTTATTAATGAAAAAAGTAATTAAGATGAAATTGAGATTCGGCCGAAACGTTAAACACTAAACGCCGTATATTAAGGAGATTTCATTATGAGCCCATACACATCCATTATTAATCCAGACGTCAAATTAGATACTCCTCAAAACTTAGGGCTATTTTTTGATCAATATAAATTATTCATAGATACCACGGGAAGATCTGCCGATCAGCGTCGTAATCTTAATATGTTTTACCTTACGGTGAATACGTTGGTTATGTCGGCAATTGGAACGTTGGCAACCAGCGGACATATCAAAGATAAGCATTTTTTACTGTTGGGCATTTTAATATTGATTGGAATTGCATCAACATTGTCATGGATATCAGCAATCCATGTTTATAAGACGATGAACAATAAAAACCATGCAATCATTAAAGAGTTTGAGCAGGATTTTCCGGCACTAGTATATACATCATTTAACCAAGACCTGTCCAAACTTGATTCGTTCTCAGAAGGAAAAAACTTTGTAGTACAACGGGAAATAATAATCCCTTATATTTTTTTAGTTGGATATATTCTATATGCTTTATTAAAGATAATTAAGGCATATTTTTTGAATATCTAATATTTGATAAAAGGAGGGAACGCCCTCCTTAATTTTAGAACATCCTGGAAACTGCTTGGGATAATCGGTGAATTAACCGCGTCCACGCAAATTGCTCAACCTGCGGTGTAGGCGTCTTAAACAAACCGCCGCGCATATTAACGCCCACCATTAAGCGAGTTTTTATACTTTTACCGCTTAAGTTAGTAATTTCAACTTCGGCAATTCCAACGCGATCTGCAAAGGATCTGATAGAACTTTCTTCAACGACTTGACCATTCGACGTATCATCACCAAATTTTATGATAGTTACCATTAATTTATAGGTAGCAATCCCAGGATCAGCAACGACAGAATACCCTTTTGTTTTTAAGTGTTGTTCAATCGATGTCGCCAATTCAGAGGCGTGCCCCGTTACGTCTTTGATACGCAAAAACACGGAGCGACGCCCTTTTGAAACAGGTTCAACACGTATAACGTTAGAAAACTTTGTATCCACATCATACACTTGAACGTCGCCACAGCCCGTTAAAAACAACGCCGTAATTAATAGTAAATATCTTTTATTCATCATAAAAATCAACTTGGTTAATGTCGAATGACATTATCTCTTTTTTTTGATGACGACTCAACTGAAACCGTTTCACCTTGCTTTTTATCAATGACAATATCCTGTGTTACAAGGGATTTTGGTTGTTCAATTAACGCCTGCTGAATAACTTGATCGACATGGCTGACAGGAATAATTTCTAAGCCGCCCTTGATTGTATCTGGAATTTCTTCCAAATCCTTTACGTTTTCTTCTGGAATCAAAACTGTCTTTATTCCCGAACGTAAGGCTGCTAATAGTTTTTCCTTCAACCCACCGATTGGCAAAACCCGACCACGCAAGGTAACCTCACCTGTCATTGCAATATCTTTACGTACAGAAATTCCTGTAAACGCAGAAACAATTGATACACACATGGTAATACCTGCAGACGGTCCATCTTTGGGAGTTGCCCCTTCTGGAACATGTACGTGAATATCTGAATTTTCAAATCGAGCAATATCAATGCCGAATTCAGCGGCCCTGAATTTAATAAAGCTATGGGCTGCTTGCACAGATTCTTGCATGACATCACCCAGCTTACCCGTCATTGTAATTTTACCCTTACCCGGTGTCACGACAGCTTCAATCTGTAAAATCTCTCCACCCACTTCTGTCCAGGCAAGCCCTGTGGTAACACCAACTTGATCGTTTGATTCAAGTTCACCATATTTGAACTTATGAACCCCTAAAAAGTCTTTTAAATTATCAGACGTAACAACAACTTTGTCCGTCTGCTTTTCTAGAATCATTCGCACAGCTTTGCGGGCAATCTTATTCAAGTCACGTTGCAAATTTCGCACCCCGGCTTCGCGAGTGTAATAACGAACAATGTCTGTTAAGGCTGAATCTTCTAAAACAAACTCACCTTTTTTTAGACCATTGGACTCCACAGCGCGTTTAAATAAATGCTTTTGTGCGATATCAATTTTTTCAAGCTCTGTATATCCTGACAACCGTATAATTTCCATACGATCAATCAGTGGTTGAGGCATGTTTAAGGTGTTCGCTGTTGCGATAAACATCACCTTTGATAAATCAAAATCAACCTCTAAATAATGATCATTAAACGTATGGTTCTGTTCTGGATCTAAAACCTCTAATAGTGCAGAGGTTGGGTCACCTTTCCAATCAGCCCCAAGCTTATCAATTTCGTCCAGTAAGAAAACTGGATTTGATGAATTAACCTTTTTCAAACTTTGAATAATGCGACCTGGCATCGATCCAATATAAGTTCTGCGATGACCGCGAATTTCAGATTCGTCCCTGACGCCACCCAATGCAGCACGCACGAAATCACGCCCCGCTGCTTTTGCAATAGATGTAGCTAACGATGTTTTACCAACACCAGGAGGACCCACCAAACATAAGATCTGACCCTTTTGACTTTTTAAACGCGATTGCACTGCCAAATGTTCCAAGATACGCTCTTTGACTTTTCCTAAAGCCTCATGATCTTCATCCAATGCTTTTTGAGCTTTGTTCAAATCAATTTTAAGCTTTTTGGGAGCATTCCACGGTAACGACAATAACCAATCTAAATAGTTGCGAATCCCGGAAGCTTCAGAAGACATCGGGCTCATAGACTTTAATTTCTTAAGCTCATGCTCTGCTTTTTTCTTAGCCTCTGGTGATAGTTTTGCTTTGTTAATGCGCTTGGTAATTTGAGTAAACTCGTCGTCTTCCTCTTCTTCACCCAGTTCTTTATGAATCGCTTTTAACTGTTCGTTTAGATAGTATTCGCGCTGATTTTTTTCCATCTGCCCTTTAACGCGATTACGAATTTTGTCTTCAACCTGAGACAACGTAATTTCTGCTTCTAACAAAACAAACAGATGTTCTAATCGTTTTTGAACGTCAAGAATTTCTAGCACTCTTTGTTTGTCAGGCAAGCGAATTTCTAAATATGTCGTTATGGTGTCTGCTAATTGCGCTGCGTTTTCAATCGTATCTAATGTTGCCAGTATTTCAGGCGTGATTTTTTCATTAAACTGAGCATAATTATGAAACGATGCCAAAACAGAGCGTTTGAGCGCTTCTAGTTCTGTTGTATTTTCCAATACTTGCAGCAAAGGAATACCTTCACCCACATAACCAGCGTCGTCAATAAACATGTTCGTAATTTTGAATCGTTCACCACCTTCGACCAATACCTTAACGGTACCATCGGGCAATTTTAGCATTTGCAATACAGTCGCTAAAATACCGGTAGTGTAGATATCTGAAAATTTTGGAGATATCGTTTCCGAATCTTTTTGTGTCACCAAAATAATTTGGCGTTGATTTTCAAGAGCCTTTTCAATCGCTTTAACAGAGTGATCCCGCCCCACAAACAATGGGATGATCACCTTTGGGAAAACAACAACATCTCTTAAAGGCAATAAAGGCAGTCGCATAATTTCCTGTGCCATGGCAATCTCCTTCGCACTAAGTTACTGGCTGTCCTTTTTTCTTATTTTTTGAATCCGCATATATCAAGTATGGAAGTGCTTGATTTTCGATTACTTCTTTGTTTACCACAACTTCGTTAACATTTTCATAATCTGGTAAATCATACATCGTTTCCAACAATGATTCTTCCAAAATAGATCTTAATCCACGAGCGCCCGTTTTACGTTCAAGGGCTTTTTTAGCAACAGCTTGCAGCGCACCTTCATCAAAGGTTAGCTTAACGTCTTCCATTTGGAACAAGGCTTGATATTGCTTTGAAATCGCATTTTTCGGTTCAGTTAGAATTTTAATCAAGGCCTCTTTATCTAAATCGCTTAACGTTGCAATAACGGGCAACCGTCCAACAAACTCTGGAATAAGACCAAATTTAATTAAATCTTCGGGTTCTAACTTTTCAAACAACTCACCAATGTTTCGTTCATCTGGGCTTTTGACTTTTGCACCAAATCCAATGGACGATTCTTTTCCACGGTTGCTAATAATCTTATCTAAACCTTCGAATGCCCCACCACAAATAAACAAAATATTAGACGTGTCTACCTGTAAGAATTCTTGCTGTGGATGCTTGCGCCCCCCTTGCGGTGGAACAGAAGCAACAGTACCTTCGATAATTTTTAACAAGGCTTGCTGCACGCCTTCACCCGAAACGTCCCGAGTGATTGATGGGTTTTCTGACTTACGGCTTATTTTATCGATTTCATCAATATATACAATTCCACGTTGAGCGCGTTCAACATCATAGTCGGCTGCCTGAAGAAGCTTTACGATAATATTTTCAACGTCTTCACCAACATAACCTGCTTCGGTTAGCGTCGTCGCATCGGCCATTGTAAACGGAACATCAAGAATGCGTGCCAACGTTTGAGCCATCAATGTTTTACCAGACCCAGTCGGTCCAATTAACAGGATGTTTGATTTTGATAACTCGATATCAGCATGAACGCCTTTATCCATTTGCGCAATACGTTTGTAGTGATTGTATACAGCAACAGCCATTACGCGTTTTGCTCGTTCTTGTCCAACGACATAATCATCTAAAATACGTTTGATTTCTGACGGAGTTAAGTCTTCATTCTTTTTGGAAAATAATTTCGATGAAAATTCTTCCCGAATAATGTTAGTGCATAAATCGACACATTCATCACAAATGAATACATTTGGTCCCGCAATAAGTTTTTTTACTTCGCGTTGCCCCTTACCGCAAAATGAACAATGCAGATCGTTTTTTGTTTCGGGTTTGCTTGATTTTACCATATTAATTCCAGAATAAATTTTGCTTTATAACTATTACTAAGCACATAATCGCTCAAATTATCAAACAAAAAGTTAATTTGTCAAAAGTTTCTATGCTTCGGCTGTAATAGGGCGTTGAAGAATAACATCATCGATTAGACCAAAAGCCTTAGCTTGCTCTGGTCCCATAAATGTATCACGTTCTAATGCTTTTTCTACTACATCAATTTTTTGACCTGTAGTCTCAACATAAATATCCGTTAACATCTTGCGCATGCGCAAAATTTCTTCTGCTTGAATTTGGATATCTGTTGCTTGACCACGGGCTCCACCATGAGGTTGGTGAATCATAATACGAGCATTCGGCAATGCAAAGCGTTTTCCTTTGGCTCCCGCTGTTAATAATAAGGATCCCATAGAACAAGCTTGACCTAGACACACCGTTGCCACATCTGGGCGGATATACCGCATAGTGTCTAAAATAGACAATCCAGCCGTTACAGCTCCACCCGGTGAGTTAATGTATAAGAAAATGTCTTTTTTAGGGTTTTCAGATTCTAAAAATAATAATTGTGCGCAAATAAGATTTGCCATGTGGTCTTCAACTTCACCCACGCAAAAAATAATACGCTCTTTTAAAAGACGTGAATAAATATCAAACGAACGTTCCCCACGAGATGTTTGTTCGATCACCATTGGAACCAATTGATTTATTATTTTATCGTCCATTATAAAAACACCCATAATTAAAATCTAAGCCTATACGCTTTCTTTTTTATCTTTTTCTGGCATATCTGATGATAAAACATCATCGTAGTATTTGTCTAAATCTTTCAGTGAAACTTTCTTTTCTGCCAATTTCATTTCTGACAATAGAGCATCTACTACTTTTTCTTCAAACAATGGTGCCTGAATACTGTTTAATGCTGCTGGATTTTGTTTAATATAATCCACTAGTTTTTTTACATCTGTTCCTGTTTGAGCAGAAATTCTGTACAATTCTTGGCTAAGCTCTTGGTTAGAAATTGTAACGTTTTTGCTGTTACCAATATCAGATAACAACAACCCTAAACGCACGCGGCGATTAGCAATTTCCATATATTCTGTACGCAACGCTTCGTCATTAGTTTCTTTCTTTTCAGTTTCAGTCAATTCAGACTTTACTTGACGAACGATACTTTCAAGTTCTGCCTCAACCATAGAAAACGGAACTTCGAAAGTTGCTTGTAAATCGATATAATCTAACAATTCACGCTTTAAACATGCGCGAGATTTAGCATCGGCACTGCCAGTCATGCTTTTTAACGTATGTTCTTTTAAGGCTGCGAAGCCTTCAAAACCCAATTCTTTTGCAAAATCATCATCAAACTTTACCTCTGTTTTTTCAAGAACAGCCAAAACAGTGATGATGCATTCTACGTTTTTCTTTTTGCCTTTTTCTTCGATTGGGTCAAACGCGATGTTCTTTTCATCGCCAGCAGCAGCACCAATCAAGGCAGATACAATCTTGTCATCTTTTTGTGCTTCAACCAATTCAATGCGAGCACCCTTTGTTGGTTTTTGAGATTTACCATCAACCTTAAAGACAACATCAGCACGCACAGCGTTTCCTAAAGCAGCCTTTGTTTTAGCTGCAGCGTCTTTATACATCGGAAAATCTTTAAATTGTTCTTCGATCATCGATTGAACATCTTTATCAGAAATTTCCGGAACTAATTTTTCTGCCTTAAAATTTTTCAAATCTAATGTTGGCAATTCTGGCATCACATCCACAGACAGAGTATATTCAATTTCTGTCGTTTCGTTTTCAAGCTTAGATACAGAAACCTTAGGCGCAGTTAGCGCTTTAATTTTTTCCTGTTCTAACGCCTGACGTTGTGTTGTATCAATCAGCGATTCTGCAGCTTCTTGAAAAGCTCGGTATCCATAACGTGCTTTCACATGTTGAGCTGGCACTTTGCCTTTTCTAAAGCCTGGCATCGAAAAATTCTTTGCATAGGCTGCAAGCTTTGACTCAAATACCGGCTGAATATCGCTGACTGGAATTACAACCTTAAATTCTTTGCTTAAACCTTCTGACTTTACTGTGCTTAATTTCATGTGTTTACCTGTTTATTTTTCAGTATGTTATTGACGTTACAGATTACAATCTTGCTGATTGGTGCGGGCGAAGGGACTTGAACCCCCACAGCTTGCGCCGCTAGAACCTAAATCTAGTGTGTCTACCAATTTCACCACGCCCGCAAGTGTGATCCCTTTTGTTTTATAAGATTTTTAAACATATTTCAACATAAAGATTTTTTTATTTATATTTTTTTATATTTAACTTAATAACTTGAGAATGGAAAATGAAATTAACCCAGGTTTTTTACTGTTATAAAATCCAGCACTGAGATTTTTTATGGAGGTTTGTTTCGAGAGTGGAGACGTTATGTTGGGATCCATTAGAAGAAAGAGTTGAGCAATCGTCTTTATATGTGTTTAGTTTTAAGACTGAGAGAGTTTTGTCTGCCCCACTTAACAGTGGGGCCCACCTGAACATCGATGAAACTCCACACGGCCCACCCCGCCACCACCTCAACATAATAACCAAGGTAATCTAAAAAAACTGAGTTTTTTCGATTAATGAACAAATTAAGATTCCAACCTCAATCCATCTCGACTATACTACTGCATAGTACTCTGCAATAATTTCGTCGTTGGTTATTACGCACCGACCTGGCTGTCGATGTAACTTACCTACCTATTTTCAACATACCAGACATTCATTAACAGTTTATGAACAACGGAAAGATTGTTGAAAATATTTTGGGCATTTTGCATTGCTGGTTCAAAAGCGTTTTACGCGAAAAAGCTACCGCAACTGCTAAAAATCGGAGCGCGATTTGCTTAAATTGCACAGATGTAAGGCTGACCCCACGCATTCAAAACTTGAGATAAACCTCTCACGCGAACAACGCAATCTAAAACTTTTGGATAATTTTCACACGTTTGATTTCTTTTCTACCCGGCCAAACCGCCTCATGTTATGCTAAAATTAAAAATGTCCGTTTGGCTTCACGATCGCGATCGATGGTTTTTATGGTCACCCATACTGTTTGGTTTGGGGATTCATTGCTATTTTTCCGGTCTTATCATGAACTCTGCCCAAATTTACTGGATTATTGGGTTGGGCATTGCTATCTTTGCGATAGGGAGAAAAAGCCTTTGGGCATACGCAGGACTTGGGATTATCTGCATTGGGCTTGGCATCTTTGCATCAAGTTACAAAACAACAGACATAGCTTCGCACTATACAAAACTGGATTCAGAATGGGGTGGACGCATTAGAGCCACCGTTAAAAACATTGATGTTATGGACGGACAAATCAGGCTATTGTTAGATGACGTAAAAGGCAAAGATCGATCATTTAACAGAATTCGTGTTAACTTTAGACACAAGAAAGATCGACTTAATGAAACGATGATGTCTAAACTGCGTCCAGGCGTTCAAATCAGAGCCTATGTTAGACTTACACCTATCCCTCCCAGGGAAACTCCATTAAACTATGATTTTCAATTTTGGTCATTTTTTCAAGGTGTTGAGGCCACAGGATTTGGCGGCACATCATCCATTTGGGTATACGAACCTAAGGAAGAGTTTGGAGTGTTTGAACAATTGAGATACACCATTACAAAAAAAATGCGCGACGAAGGTCTTGGTCAGCCTGGTGAAATCGCCATCGCACTTACCACTGGTTACGTTAGCGGGATTAGCAAATCTATCCGCGATGACTTTGCGGGATCGGGGATTGCCCATATTTTAGCTATCTCAGGACTACATTTAAGCTTGATTGGCGGCATGATGTTTTTAATATTCAGGCGGGGTTTAGGATTTTCAACAAAAATCGCCCTGCATTGGCCATTAAAGAAAATCGCAGCCGCGTTAGCTATTTTATGCAGTTATTTTTATTTAAAGATTTCCGGTGAAGGAATCCCAACGATACGATCATTTATTATGTTTAGCTTAATTATGGGCGGCATCATTTGGGATCGCGACCCCATTTCATTACGATCAGTGGCTTGGGCAGCCTTGGTCGTATTGGTGCTCAGACCTGAATCCATGTACAGCCCCAGTTTTCAAATGTCATTTGCAGCGGTCATTTGGCTGATTGGAACCTATGAATATTTCAGAGAACGCTCTTGGAACATGTATGCAAAAAAAGATACACCCTGGTATAAAAAGTTTGCTGTCTACATTGCGGGCTCTGCACTAAGCTCATTAATTGCAAGCATGGCGACATTACCGTTTATTATGCATACATTTCATCGCTTTTCATGGCACAGCATTGAAGCCAACTTAATCGCCATTCCGCTGATGTCATTTTGGATTATGCCTTTAGCGATTCTAGTTGTGATCGGCATGCCATTTGGACTGCATGGTATTCCCCTGTTGGTTATGAGCTGGGGTTGCCAAGTCTTAATGCAACTGGCAAACACCATCAACAGTTGGCCAGGAACGTATGTTCCCGTAGGTGTTCGCAGCGGATGGTTTATGACGCTGATTCTTGCAGGATCATTCTGGTGGTTGATCTGGACACATCGCTGGCGCTGGTTAGGCATACCCGCAGTTATCTTTGCATTTTTCTTACCCAAAAAAGATATCTTTCTAATGGCATCTAACGATCAATCCCGCATCGGAATCATGGCGGGCGAATCGGTATTGCTAACCCCAACAGGGCGACCCAACTTTGTCAGCCAAGATTGGAAAGGTATAGCCGGACTGCCCGATTTAATAAAATTATCAAAAGCACACTCTCAATGGATTACGCCAACGAATTGGGGCTGGATGATTCAGCCGTTTGTGAAAAACAAACAGTTTAACGTCGCTGTAATTACCGACATCAATCACCCCGCAGAAAAAGATGCCATTGTTAGCGTGATAGGGTTTCCTAAAGTTAAGAGCGTTATCATGCACGACGGAACAATCATCAAAGGCGGCTGTGCCTTATGGAAAGACAGCGATGGCTCTGTAAAAATTCTACAAGAAACAGAAGATAAATCTAAATTCCCCTGGAGATAGGCAACGTGCCGTTGCATCCATTAGGTCAGATCCGATTCACACAGACACAAGGTTTCAAAATTCAATCTATTGGATCCAGGGATCATCCCCGATGCAAAAAAGTTTTTTGTCAATTCTTTGTTAACGTTTATACGATATAGTAATTTTAGTGCACTTACATAGTTTATTTTAGCCCACCGTTTCGCGAAGAAATGACGGATTGCTTCGTCTATTTAGTCTCGATTTAGGGAGTGGGTTTTGTCCCCCCACCCGAAGGTCACTGAGGGTGACTGGGGCGGGGGGTGGTAAAAAAATCGCGTTAACTTAATCTTAACCTTTATTAATGCGCAACGCGGCAACATGCCAGTAGCGTGACACTGCATCCATTAGATAATACGTTTATAACCATTCAAATTTTTGAACTGTCTTAACGTTTTTGTTTGCAAACCGCGTCCAATCACATCGGATCCAACTTAATGGATGCAACGGCACGTTGCCAACAGCAGAGTTCTGAGTAAAAAACTCATACTTCTGGCATTATTCCCCCTGAATATGGTAACACTGCATCAGACCAGTTATATCTCGAGATTATCCGATGACGTTAAAGTTTGGCTTTCAGTGGCAGGATTTATACGATAGTGAAAAGCTATCGGTATTGCACCAGCATTTCTTGCAGCATCTTAACCGTTCGGATCCGCAATTATATGCTGAGGTTTATGAAACGACTCCCCATAACAACGATGTCTTAATTCCGTTAGCCCTGGCAATTGAATCCTTTATCGTGGATCTGTTTGATTTGCACGACGCCGTACAAGACTATTATGATGATCACCATCAGTTTCGATTAGCCAGTCAGTTTAAGCGTAATTTTATTCAACGCGAGGTATTGCATGCCTATTCATCCGCAGCGTCAATTGATGGCAATGCAATATTGCTGCAGCTTTCAACGCGTTTAGGGCAATCGATTGATCCAACGAATGAAGTTTACTTTGCACGCTTAGGTTTGGCCGCGTTAAGCCGCCAAGACGAAGAAGCAATACTGTTATTTCGTCAATATGCAGCGTGGGCATACTATTCGAAGGAAGGACAACAGCGTCATGAGCATGGTTTTTTATTTAAGAAACCTCAACCGATAAATCCACAACAGCGATTTCCAATACAGCGGGATTTACAGCATGGTATCACATCGCCAACGATAAAACCTCGAACAGGATTTGATGTCACCGATAATGGCATCAGCTCGCCCCATGCTGTGGATGAAGCATTTTATTGCATCAAATGTCATGACCGCGGAAAAGACACCTGCAGAACTGGATTTAAATCAACCGAAGGCACCTTCAAAAATGACGATCTAGGTCAACCGCTATCAGGGTGTCCGCTGGATCAAAAAATATCAGAAATGAATGTCTTGTTTGAGCATGGACAAGTGATTGCCGCATTGGCTGTTGTAACCTTGGATAATCCTATGGTTGCTGCAACAGGACATCGCATTTGTTATGATTGCGCGCGCAGCTGTATTTTCCAAAAACAAGATCCTGTGGATATTCCATCCATTGAAACTCGATTATTAAAACAGGTATTAGCCCTGCCCTATGGATTTGAGATTTATAGCTTGTTGACCAGGTGGAATCCTTTAAATCTAAACGCACCTTATCCCGCGCCAGATTCTGGATATCATGTACTGGTCGTTGGGCAAGGCCCCTCCGGTTTTGCGTTGGCTCATTTAATGATGCAGTTAGGTCACCGTGTCACTGCTATTGATGGGTTAAAAATTGAACCGTTATCACGCGACTTAAACGATCCAGCCATTCCGATTCAATATATTACAGATCATTATGAACGATTGTCAGAACGGTATGCAAAAGGCTTTGGCGGCGTTGCTGAATATGGCATCACGGCACGTTGGGAAAAGAACTTTTTATTCGTGATACGGTTGTTGCTAGAACGCCGATCTTTGTATCAATGTTTGGATGGCGTGCGTTTGGGCAGCAACATGACGTTGAAGGGTGCTTTTTACGAACATGGGTTTGATCATGTTGCACTGTGTTTAGGCGCAGGTTCACCCACTTTATTGTCGCTAGAAAACATGACAATCCCAGGGGTACGCTTAGCCTCCGATTTCTTAATGGCGCTTCATCTAGGGGATGCTGCAAAATTTGATTCAAAAACTACACTTCGCATCCAATTGCCTTTGGCTGTAATTGGCGCAGGATTAACCGCCGTTGATACAGCAACTGAAGCCCTAGCCTATTATCCCCACAAAGTGATGAATTTCTATCAACGCTATCAAGCAATCGTCGATCGAGATGGAATTGAGAAAGCTAACGAACTGTTAAAGGCCGACCCCGCTGTTGCAGAAACTTTTTTAAGTCATGGAAAGATTTTGTTCGATGAAACGTTGTTAGCTAAACATGAGAATCGGCAACCCAATTATCTGCCCTTTCTGAATGAATGGGGCGGAGTTACGGTCTATTATCGAAAACGTATTCAAGATGCTCCATCGTATCGATTAAACCCGCATGAACTAAAAAGCGCACTGATGGAAGGAGTTCGACTGGTGGAGAACGCAACCCCTCTTAAGATTATCGCAGACGACACTGGTCGTTTAACGTCGGTAGAATTTAATGTCGACGGACAATCACAGAGTATTGCATTAAAAACACTATTAGTAGCAGCGGGAACAAAGCCCAATACCGTTCTGGCACAGGAATTTCCAGATTTGAAATTAGACGGACACTTTTTCAAGGCGATCTCATCAGATTCTTTTTTTGTATCTGCAACAGAAGACGGTCGATATGTATCGTACCTTGGTGATTTACACCCTAACTATTCTGGCAGCGTGGTTAAAGCGTTGGCCAGCGCAAAGATGGCTGCGCCAAAAATTCATGCGCAATTAATGCAAACATCGCCGCATCTCAAAAATTTTATCGCGAATGATTTTGTTAGCACAATAACGGATATGCGTGTGGACTCTCAATGGGTTCATTTAACGATATACTCACCGGCTGCTGCACGTGCATATCAATCCGGGCAATTCTTTAAATTTCAACCTTATGGGACTGAGTTTACAGAGGCTATCCCACTATCTCCAATAAATGTAGATGTCATCACGGGCAATATAGAATTTAACATTCAAATCGTTGGAGCAACAACCCGCAAATTGTATGAACTACAATTGAATGAACGAGTATTTTTAATGGGACCCGCAGGCTCCGCATTGAAATTTCCATCAGATCATCGCGTATTGTTTATCACTGATCCCAACGCTACTGTCGATGTAATATCCCCTATTATGAATCACATCTGTAATTCTTATCATCAAATTGTTGCTGAAATACGCGATATCACGCTTGCCGATTTTGATGGGTTTAATGCTGTTTTTATCACAGGTAGTCTTGATTTTGTTGAGCTATTTAAACACACTTTTAAAACACTCCACATACCGTGCTATACCTTTGTCCACACACATTTGCAATGCATGATGAAACAGGTTTGTGCTCAGTGCATCTATACAACAACAGATCCAAAGACTGGTTTTCTCTCCGTTCAATTTGGCTGTGCGAAAAGTATTGAAAACATACAGAAACTCTCATATCCTGCTGTTAACAAAAGGAATAAAAATGAACAGTTGGAAGAAACTATATTGGGGGCTTTTACTACTCACTAGCCTGTCAACACTCACAGCAGAACCTGCACCATCACCTAAACGACGCATCACCTTATCTTTGGGATATGATGAAAACTTTAACTCTAACGAGGGTATGAAGCATTTACCCTTAACAACTATACAGGGGTATAGCTGGGTGTTCGACCAAGCCACAAAAATGACAACTGGTGAAACTTCTAGAACGGCATTAGCTATAGCCGATATCATTTTACATATACCCTATCTTGGAAAAGACTTTAATACAGCGACAAGCAACTGGTTATTAGAAGAAAAGTGGTGGCCATATTTACCCGCATACCATGAATTTGGACATGCCCGCGCGATGAGAGCTTTCTGTAAAACATCCTTTGATGGATATGACATTACTGTCGCCGGTCAAAAAACGAGAGATGATTCTGTTTTATGGTGCTATTTTCATTCGCTAAACTATATGGCGTTTAACCAAGGGGCCGTAACACACGGATCGTTTAACACTCAAAAATATGTGCAAAAACTCCCCATTTGTGCTGGGGGGCTGAATAACGAATCCAGGCTTTCTTCCGAAATTGCCGATTGGACATATCGTTTTAATGGACACATCGCTTATTTTGGAGCGTACCTTAGAGGAAGAGTTGCCCCAGCATCCTATACAGCAAAAACAAAATCCGGAGCTATCGATAATGAAACTGGAGATATTTACGAAATCACCCAACATTATAAATCGTATCATCCAGGATTTAATATGGATAACATTCAATATGGTGGGCTTGTCTCCCTATTGTGCAGCAGCACGACATATTCTTTTTTAAAGGGATATTACGATTTTATTAAAACAGGCGACCCAACCGTACGAACATTTACGTGGAACGGTGTTCGATTACCCGATGTGAATTTTTATTTCACTCGTAATGGTTTGTCCCTAGAAGTTATTTCCGGATATCAAATCAATCCAAACCTGTGGGTTAATTTGGGGGTGGAAACTGTCTATTACCCCTCTAAGTCTGTGGAAATTACTCCAAGCATTCGATACGCTCTGCCCACCAGCATATACGGCATGTTTGAATTTGATGTTGGTGTTGTAATCAACCACTATGGGCATTTTTCTGGGCACGCAGGTGTTGAATGGACTGATCCTGTAAACCCCATAACCCTGCACGCAAAATTGATTCATCACAATGCAAATACATATGTTGGCGAAAGAAACATTCCCCACGCGTTAAAGGGGGATCATGATGTAGAGGTGATGATTTCAGCATCCTATAATTATTAGGCAACGAGCGTCATTTTAGCTGATTACTGGGTAATTAATGCAAAATTAATAAAGGTTAACACATGTTTAATTTTTTTTCGCGCCACCCCCCACCCTATCACCCTTCGTGACCTCAGGGTGGGGGGACAACACCCACCTCCTGAATCGAGAAAATAATAGACGAAGCGATCCGTCATTTCTTCACGAAACGGTGGGCTAAAATAACAATGTAAGAGTGCACTAAAAATACTATAACGTACAAAGCTTAACAGTTTATGAATAACTGGAAGATTTTTGTAACGTGGCATTTACAGAAAAATGTGAGGCTAAGCACTCCGGGGTACTGATCAGGATAATTTGTTAATCAGATTGCAAAGAGTCTCTCTACGCAGATCGGGTAAATTGGGCTCTTGAACCTCATATCTGAGGTGGCTGAATAGCAGATAAAGTGTGCACAGGAGCTCGAAAGAAGAAAAATGAATTTTTCGCGATGCTTCGGAGACAATTCTACTGCCCGTCAAAGCGCGCCATAGATAAAACGATCACGATCAAGCACGATACACAAGCAACGTATCGTTACTCTAATCGATAGTATATCACTTACCGTTGTTGGTCATTCTCAGAAAACGCTCTAACTCACCTATTGATAACGGCACAATAATTTCTTTGTAGGGAATCTTTTCACCTCCAGAGATATAAATTTTTGTTTGATCGATCTTTAATTTTTCAGAAAGCAACCTGATGATTGCATTATTTGCTCCGCCCTTTTTGGCTGATGTCATAATTTTCACACGAAGATACGACTGCTGTTTGCTTGGATCGTACCAAACTCCATCAAGACAGTCCTCAGGTGAGTCTGGAATCGCAAATATCTGCAGTATTGAATGAGTGCCATTATTTTCAACAGCTTTAAAGGGAGGCGAAAGGTAAGACGTTTTTGAGAGAGATGAATTACTTGCAGAGACCCCCTGCCCTGGCGGAACGAGTCCTAGCATAAAGGAAGCATCCTTCACCGTAGCCTCCAAGGAGCTTCCATAGGATATGGGTAAGGTGCTTAATAATAAAATAATAAGCGGTTTCATCTCAAATGCGTGCGTAAATCTCTTTTTTAGAATATAATGTTATGCATAAAGATCAAGTGTTATTTGAGAACTTAAAGCTGCTCCTGAACAATAAGAATTCAAGAAAATTGGGATTAACGTGATTTGATGTTGAATTTTGAAGTGTGGGATAAGTTCCGCGCCCGTGTCTGGATCCTCCTGATGCCGGAAGTCTTGGTGATCATCCCCGCCACCACCACAACGGCAACGTACCCTTGCATTCGTTAGGTTAGATTTAGATTAACACGCATTATATAGCTAGATTCACATAAAGTGGTTATATGTGCCTTAAGTGGGTAACATTGAAATCATTCGATGAATTAATGAATACATCGATTGATTTTTTAAAACAAAGACCCGGTCGCTGCTTTTAACGAACGTTCTAACTCATCGACTGGAACCTGAATTAAAATGCGTTTATGGCGATCTTTTTCACCCACAATAATTTCAAACAATGATTTTGCAATACCAAGCTTTTTAGATAACAGCGCAATAATTGCTTTGTTCGCAAGCCCCTTTTCAGCAATGGCGGTCACATATACTTTAAGGTTTGGGTGTTGATCAGCATCCAGGACAATTTCCCCAAGGCGATCTTTTGCAGCGCCGGGGGTTGCCCACACATATAAAACAGAATGATTTTGATGGGGCTTAATTGGGCTCATGACTGTTTAGCAGGATTGGGGTTAAAGTGATCTTCGAATTTGTTGGGCACATTTAACCATTCATCAGCATCAGCAGGGGCGGGTTTTAATTTGCGAATATTTGGCCATTGATTGGCGTATTGTGCATTAATTTCAACCCACTTTTCCGCACCAGGTTCGGTATCTGCAATAATTGCGTTTGCGGGGCATTCTGAAACACACACCCCGCAATCGATACATTCTTCTGGCTTGATGACCAACATATTTTCACCTTCGTAAAAGCAATCCACCGGACACACAACAACGCAGTCGGTGTATTTACAATTAATGCAGGCTCCTGTTACGCAATAGGTCATGTTAAGTTAGCCTCTCAACATCACACTAATGTCATCAACTGACGGAAGGCTTAAATCTTTTCCAAGTGCCGTTAATATAGCCGGTGTATGCAGTATTTTTGAAGACAACTCTGCAATATCAGCCTGTGTTACGGATTCAATTTTTGCAGCAATTTCATTCAGTGGAATCGCACGATCAAAAATTAACAGTTGATTGGCCAGACGTTGACACCGTCCAGACGTGCTTTCCATTGACATAGTCAAGCGTGCTTTCGACTGATTTTTAGCTTTTCTAATTTCATCAGCCGTTAATGTGTGTGGAAACTGTTTTAATTCATTTAAAGCAGCCGGAATTAATTCAGGAACCCTTTGTGGGTCGCATCCTGCATATACTCCAAATGTTCCCGTGTCTGAATAGGATGAATGAAAACTATAAATGGAATACACCAAGCCACGCTTTTCACGGATCTCTTGGAATAGACGCGACGACATACCGTCACCCAATATCCCCGAATAAATATTCATGGTGTAATAGTCAGAATTGTGGGAACTAACACCCCCCATACCAATCACAACATGAGCCTGCTCTAATGTACGGTTTTCGTAAAAATGCCCCCCCGTATATACTGATGGAGCTGGATCTTCATGGGTTAACACTTTGCGAGTTCCAAAATACCCTTCTGCTAATTTGCACAATGCATCATGGTCAATGTTTCCTGCAGCCGCCAAAACCATGCGACTGGGGCAATAATGATCTGCCATGAATTTTGCAATCATGTTTCGATCAAAAGATTTAATATTAGACGCTGGTCCTAAAATTGGGCGCCCCATCGACTGATTGGGGAACGCCGTTTCTTGAAAGTAATCAAAAATAATATCATCGGGGGTATCGTAAGATTGCCCCAATTCTTGTAAAATTACTTCGCGTTCTTTTTCCATTTCTTCTGGATCAAAGGTTGAGTTGTTTAAAATGTCTTGCAAAATATCCAATGCCAATGGAGCATCTTCCTTCATCACATGGGCATAATATGCCGTTGCTTCGCGTGATGTATACGCATTTAAATATCCACCCACAGACTCAATTGATTCTGCAATTTCTTTTGCGGTTCGGGTGGCTGTTCCTTTGAATGCCATATGCTCTAAAAAGTGAGCAATCCCGTTTGTTTCAACTGTTTCTTTGCGTGCACCACATTTAACCCATATGCCAATTGAGGCAGTTTCTACATGGGGAATATAATCTGTTGCAATACGAAATCCATTAGAAAGCGTTGTAATATTAATCATTAAATTTACCTTTTATACTAAATTGCATCAGAACAAAAACGAATCAAAGATTCAAGTGATTTTATAGGAATGATATAAAAGCACAGTGCTAAAAATCCCTGGAAGTGTCCCTAGTCACGATCTAACATGTCTTGCAGTTCGTCTCGCTCATCGGGGGTTAACGTTCCCACACGCTGTTTAGATCTCAGCAGTTCTTTTCTTTTTTCTGCTGCTGCTTCTCGTTGCCGTGCCTCTTCCTCAGCTCGTGCTTTCGCACGCAATTCCGCTTCTTCCGCCTTCCGTCGATCAACCTCAGCCTGTTGTCGGGCATGGCGTTCTGCTGCTTCCGCCGCTCTTTGGGCTTCGATTTCCCTTCGATAGCTATCCAGCTCTTTCTGCTCATCCGCTGTTAAACGCTGTGCTCTTAATGCCTTTGCCTCTAACTGTGCATATCGATGATCATGCCAAGCATGTGTTCGTCCTTCGTGTCCACCTATTCCACTAGGGATATCCATATGCACGGGAACATCTCCTACCTGCATCCCAATACTTCCTATCGCCGTCGTTCCTGTGGGCGCAGACTCTCCTAACGTCGTATTGTTCCACCAGGGATGATCCCTGGACCCATTTGTTTATATTATACTTAATAAGTCCTTTGTTTTTAATTTCAACTTAAACACTGTCTTTATTTAACCTCCTCATCGTTTGGAATCGACTGCCTGGGATGTTGGTCTGCTTCAAACCAAATATCCAGAAATGGCAGCGATGAGTTTTTTGTTATGGCATTTACGGCACTTTGAAATTGTTGTTTATTCTTCTTGCCAACTAATGAAGCTGCTTTCATCTCTTCACATAACCCATGTAAATCCAAGTCTGGGAACGGTAACCCTTTGTCCAGTAGAAAATCTTTGATGAACTCAATATCAAATCTCAAACTAAACATCAATAACCATTCATCATCTAACCAGAACTGTCCTATAGAAATTATTCGTTGTGTTTTTTTATAATCAACATTAATTGATTTATGAATATCATTAATCATTTCTTCGGAAATTGGCATACAGAAACTCGAAAGAATATTATCAGGTAATTTTTTATCATAGTATTTATAGTAATGATACAAATTGCTTAAATGAACAAAAGAACTATAGTAAAGCCCAAGTTTATTAAAACGAGTATGTAGCTCCCAGTGAACTTCTAAATCTATTTTTTGTTTCATTTTTAAAATCCCTTAGGCAACGTAATACCTTTTCTTAACAAATAGATTTCTTTAGCCCCCTCAAAATGGGTATAGATTCGTGTAAGAGTGTGAGTAGTTACTGTTAAGGTAAAACTATCTGTCCCTGTTCTTTTTATATGCGCCAATTTATCAACTCCATCATGTCTAAAATTCACTTTAAGCCCTTTTCCTGTCCAACATTCTCTAATGTTTTTAAGAGTATTACCATAATACGTTTCCATTGTTAACCCATGCTTTCCAAAGTGCTCTTTCAATGTTGGGAACTCTGGACCTTTAAACTTACCCACGGTTAGTAATTCTGGGAATTTAAAATCACGGGGTACTACGTATCTTATGTGTTTGAATTTCTCAACAACTTCATGTTTGACCTTGCCGACCAAATCATTCAGAAGTTTGGAATTAGCACCAATTTTTTTACCCCCTTTGGATTGCAGCATTCCTATAGTTAGCGCTGATATCCCCTCTGCGGAACGTTCAAACCCAGCTGACTTTAACCATGTTGTTAAGTTTTCTTTCGCATAGCCCGTAAGCCCTGTAAGATCCGAAAGCCCTACGATACCTGCAGCTATACGACCTCCGGGAGTACACAGACTCGCAGCGTATAACACCGTCATACCCTTTGTCGCAAACCACTCAACGACCGCAGCTGCCTCGGGATGTGCTGTTTTAAAGTCTTGATACTTATCCCCTACAAAGTTCGCACTATCCGCCATAAAGTTATCGGCAGTATGGATTGCGTTTCGCAATATTCCTTTGTCTTGAAGAGCAGGATGCGTCACCATTAGCTCGTCTAATGAAAATCCATCTGTCTTTACGCCCAAGATGTCACAAACTACTTTAAACTTTTGTTCAGGTGTGTGAAGTGATCCCAATACATAGTCCAATGAATCGTGCACAACCTCCATTTCATCTCCAGCACTTGCTGCAGCAGCTGCGGCGGCGGCGGGTTGTGCTGCTCTTTGTGCGGCGTCTCGATCCAACATGTCCTGCAGTTCGTCTCGCTCATCGGGGGTTAACGTTCCAACACGCTGTTTAGATCTCAGCAGTTCTTTTCTTTTTTCTGCTGCGGCTTCTCGTTGTCGTGCCTCTTCCTCAGCTCGTGCTTTCGCACGCAATTCCGCTTCTTCCGCCTTCCTTCGATCAACCTCTGCTTGTTGTCGGGCATGGCGTTCTGCAGCTTCGCGGTCTAGAATCGGTTGCAACTCTTCCGCTTCCTCTGTTGTCAGAGTTCGGGCTTTCCTCTTCTCTAACAGTTCTGCTTTTCGACGTTCAGCAGCTTTTTCCAACTCCCCTTTACTGTGTAGCAGCTGTTTCAGTTCTTCTTCGTCTAGCTCTCTTTGTGATGCTTTTGCTGCAAGCTCCTGAAACGTTCTCTTGTGCCAAGCATGTGTTCGTCCTTCGTGTCCACCTATTCCACTAGGGATATCCGTATGCACGTGAACATCTCCTACCTGCATCCCAATACTTCCTATCGCCGTCGTTCCCGTGGGCGCAGACTCTCCTAACGTCGTATTGTTCCACCAGGGATGATCCCTGGACCCATTTGTTTATATTATACTTAATAAGTCCTTTGTTTTTAATTTCAAGCTAAATAATGCTTTTATTTCTCCGTAAAGCTTTTATAAAACAACTTCTTTATTTTCTATAAGTTGATTAGCTATATTTTCTAACTCTGTGTAAGTGTAAAGAAAACCTTCTCCCAGTTCCATTTTATTTAAATGCAATAATAAGTTTAAAAACTTTACATCTTTGGAATCTGGCCACATCAAGTATGTTTTATAAGCTAACTGAGCTATGGTGTCCAAATTATCTTTACGTAATACCCGCTTCTTCAATTCTAAAGCAAACTGCACTCTTTGATTGCTCATTTTTACTTTTCCCCCAATTTTAGAAACTTTTCTAACTCTGATTTTGTCATCGGATAATGTGGCGCTTTTAGAGTCTGTCCATCTATTCCTTTTGGATGTACTCTATTAACATTCCCAGAATGATCATAGCATTCATTCCAACTACGCACTTGACCCGTCTTTGGATTAAACTCTGTTACAAAAGAGGCTCCTCTAGTAGCACCAGGAGTGCTAGAAAGCCGTTCTTGCGCATAATAACGAATCCTTCCATCGGGCAATGTTTCTGTTCTTTCTGCTAGATTGGCGGCTTTTTCTAGCGCACTCATCTTTTGATTCAAAGCTGCTTGTGCATTGGCGCTATTAGCCCTATGTGGATTATAGGGTGCTCTTAACGTCGCATCACCTACACTCACCGTCGATTCTATAGCTGGAGCCGCTTCTACTACGGGTGCAGCAGCAGCACGGGCTTCGCCTGCGGTTGCAACCCCTAATGGGGTTGTGCCGGCCGGTTGAGCTTTGGTACCAAGTCTTGAACCAATCCTCTTTGCCTTATTCGCAGCTATCCGTTCCAAAGCTTTTTGCGTAACTTTCATAACGGCTTGTCTGCCAAGATCTCCTAATGCTAATACTTCAAAATCAATGTGCTGTAACCCTTGCGCACGACCAACTTGCATTATTTCTAAATCTTGTACCGTTGTATAAAATTCTCCAGCTGTCTTACTTTCTACCCGTATAAAACCGTCTTTTTCTACATGAAACTTAACCTCACCATTTTCAAGCTCGTAAAGTAGACCACTCCATTGCTGCTCTGTTAGAAATACACGTGCTGTGCCTTTATGTTCATCAGAGTATCTTGCTTTATCTACAGTATCAACAGGATCCACATGTTGTGGGGCACTTGCTGCAGCAGCTGCGGCGGCGGCGGGTTGTGCTGCTCTTTGTGCGGCGTCACGATCTAACATGTCTTGCAGTTCGTCTCGCTCATCGGGGGTTAACGTTCCAACACGCTGTTTAGATCTCAGCAGTTCTTTTCTTTTTTCTTCTGCTTTCTCCTTTGCTATTCTTTCTTCGACCAGCTGGTTAGCTTCCGCCTTCCTTCGATCAACCTCTGCTTGTTGACGCGCGGCTCTCTCTGCTGCTTCGCGGTCTAGAATCGGTTGCAACTCTTCCGCTTCCTCTGGTGTCAGAGTTCTGGCTTTCCGCTTCTCTAACAGTTCTGATTATTACATCTAATCTTCACAAGGAATCAGATCTTTATCAATTTCAATTTCTTGAATTACAAAGCCTTCTGGACAATCGCAAAATCCATCTAATTTTACAGCCCGTCCAATTGCTTTTTCAGCCTCCTCTTTTGAATCGTAAAAACCTATTAGCTTTGCGCTATCCCTATCATCTTTTCGACTGTAATGAAATAATTGTAATACTGTTTTCATAGTTTCACCCTTTAATACCAAACTGTTGCGTAACCTGAAGTCCAATTATCTTCATTGATTTTATATTTATCGATATTAAAGCCATCTTGATAATCGGTAAAACGCGCTAACTTTTTATATTTTTCTAACGCTTTTTCGGCTTTCTCTTGGGTAGAATACACACCAATGTCAACCCAATCATCTTTTTCGGGTTCCTCTGTAATATCAATCTCATGCGTCAATCGATAAACATATTCCATTATTTCTATCCTTTCTATTTCTTCGATTTTTTACTACATTTAGGGAGTTCAAATCCACGATTACCCCATTTTTTTAGTTTATTGAAATCTGAGTTTGTTCCCGTTTTATAATTACCTTTTCCATATTCGGCATCCAGCAATCTTTTAGCAAAATCTGAACCTGACTCCCAAATATAAGGACGCTCCACAGTATCAATTTGATGACTAATACTGAAGGCGTTTTTTCATAAGCTCAATATCATGTTCAAACAGATAGGGTTCTAACTTCTTATAAGTTTCTCTGTAGGTAGTTAAATCTTTACATATTATATCTGCTCCTCGATTATCATAAGGATAAAAAGACCAGACATTATCAGGACTAATGAAATAGATCTCATAGTCATTTTCTGTAGTAAAAGAAAGGGATTCATGAAATGTTGTTGCTAGTGGGTCCCACAATAGATCTATTATTATTTTTTCAGTTTTTTTTGCTTTGTACATTGAATATTGTGCATAAACACACCCAAAATCTTCAAAATCCTCTTCAAACTTTTCATAAGGTTTTACGATTTTTTCTAAATATTCAGAGTCATTTACATCATCATTGAATACTTCTAACCTACTTATATCATTCATTCTACGAACCTTGATGTAATAAATATCTGAGTCATTTAAAAACATAGACAATAAAATATCTTTTGCCCTGTGAATCGATTGAAAAAGGGAATATGGACTAAAGCTAGTGTCTTCTAAAAGCACTCTTAAAGCGTATTCGTTCTTATAAAAAGAAGCAGACTTAAATATGTTGGGTAATAATATAACTATCTCTTCTATCTTACTCATGTGTATTCCTTTAACTTAACTCTTTCCAAGGGATATTTTTTCCTTTGGGCCCCTTATGCTTAGGGATTATTTTACCGCACTTATCAAGATCAGCATCATGTTCCAATCCAGACGCTTTTTCTACATAACGTTTCCATGCCGAATCGCCATGCCCTGCCAAATCTCTGGTATACCAAAACCCGTCTTTTCCTTTAACAAACTTACCAAAAGATCTGTGATTTTTTGATGTTGTATAATTTTCTTTAGCCTTCGGATTAAACGGTTCCGTTGGACACTTCGTTAAATCATCATCCGGATCAGGATTACCACCTGCAGCAGCTGACTGAGAACCTGCTCTTGGTACTGCAGCAGATCGGGATCTATCTCCTTCGTGTCTCCGCCGTTCAAAGGTATCCTCAGCGTCTCTCGCAGCAGCATCGCCAGACGTAGATCGTATCTTATCTATCAGATACGTTGCAATCTCATATGTTACATATACTCCTCCAGCTATCAACGCACCCATCACTATTTCTGGCGCTAATACTATTCCACCTACTACTTCTAATGTTATTCCAACTCCAGCTCCTAATCCTGCTAAAGAACCGGCAGATGCCAAAAGCACTTGATTGAAGATCCCCTTCTCTGCCAATACTCGAAACGCTTGATCTGCTTTATCTGTGGGTAATTGGCTTTTCAAATACGCCAACATCTGCTGTGCTTGCTCTACCTTTGCGGCTTTTTCCCCCGGCAACCCAATGTATCGATCCGACATCTCTTGGATTTTCTGTCGATCAGATGGCGTTAGATTGTTCGTGTTAATATCCCCCAACGGATCCACATGTTGTGGGGCACTTGCTGCAGCAGCTGCGGCGGCGGCGGGTTGTGCTGCTCTTTGTGCGGCGTCACGATCTAACATGTCTTGCAGTTCATCTCGCTCATCGAGGGTTAACGTTCCAACACGCTGTTTAGACCTCAACAGCTCTTTTCTTTTTTCTTCTGCTTTCTCCTTTGCTATTCCTTCTTCGACCAGCTGTTTAGCCTCTGCCTTCCTTCGATCAACTTCTGCCTGTTGACGCGCGGCTCTCTCTGCTGCTTCCGCCGCTCTTTGGGCTTCGATTTCCCTTCGATAGCTATCCAGCTCTTTCTGCTCATCCGCTGTTAAACGCTGTGCTCTTAATGCCTTTGCCTCTAACTGTGCATATCGATGATCATGCCAAGCATGTGTTCGTCCTTCGTGTCCAGGCACGATTCCACTGGGGACGTCCATATGAACGGGAACATCTCCTACCTGCATCCCAATACTTCCTATCGCTGTTGTACCTGTGGGGGCGGCATCTCCTAAGGTTGTATTGTTCACCGTTGCTGTAATGGTTGTCCGCGTATCATATTGAACCGCAGGCATGTCCAGATCTATCCAATCATCAACTTTGATTCCTGGCACGTCAAACACACATCGCCCTCCGTTTAAGCGTACCATACCGCCCATGCTTATACTCACAGAAAGTGATTTGATGTTATCCATCACTCCACTGCTCACCGCTGATGGGCTCAATGGGAACGTTATCCCAGCCCCTCCTCCACTCTGATCTCCTGTATCTACCTTATGATGCAACACCAGTTTCCGTATCCGCCCAAGCCCAAAGCTTGCTCGTATCACCCCGCCATACATGTGCAGTTCATCCACTTCTCCCACAAACAGGAAATTAAAGTGGTAATACACCGGGCGATACACCACCGATTGTTCCCGTCCCCATTCTCCATGAACCGATGCTGTCAGCTTTATATTAACTGAAACTCCCCCAGATTCATGCCGTGACTGCGTCCCTTCTTTCACGCCCCCAACATGGATCTGTTTCGCTCTCCAGTCCCCCAAAAAGCTCTGCATTGCTGTCCCTGTTATGTTTAATAGGGATCCCGCTCTCATTTTCAAGCTAAATAATGCTTTTATTTATTAATGATTATCTATATATTCATTAAAGCATCCAGAATTTCTCTACTTCTACCAAATCGCATTTCATTTAACGTCTTATATTCCACAAATAGCTCATCCGCTTTGTCTGCCGATTCAAATATTGAAAGCAATGTATATATCAATTCATAAAATTCAAAAGAACAATATGGATTCAATGGATCAAAATCAAACGTGAAAAAATCATATTTGATCAAGCATCTTAGCAAGAAATGAAATGCTCCTCTAACTCCCCCCTTAAAATCAGCACTACATCTAATCTCACGACATAACTCAAGCGTGGTAGTTCTTCCAACGAGTGCCTCATCCATAAGAAAGGCTTTGATAAATAGCGACTCTAGAGCTTCTAGCTTGAAAGCTTGATCGCTTACTATCGACTGAAAATAGTTTTGTAGAGTGGTCCAGTTAATTATTCCTTTTTCATACAGACATATAACACTTTCTAACCCAATATTATTTTCAATAAGGTCGGTACTGGATATTAGAAATTTTGTTTTAAATAGTTCTATCATTTTTTTGATACTTTCTTGACGGTTTCTTTAGCTACTTCTTGATTTATTTTGGGTATTATCTTCCCTCCTGGAATAAATCTCTGATGAACAACTTTCCCCGCATCATTTACTAAAACTTCTACAATGCCATGTTTACCATTTAAAGAGGTAATTTTTTGATACAAGTGTCGACCAGCAACAGCATTTTTAGGATTCAAAAAATAATGAACCATTCCTTTACTATCAAATAAGAAAGACGCCGCTCTATGATATAAATCTTCTTTGTCTAGTGCACTACCAATACGTTCAGCCCTAGTTATTTGACGCGTGGCATGATTAATCATGAAAATATTCTTAGTCACATTTTGAGCTTTATACACTTGATGTCCGAGATTATAAAGATATCCTAGTTTTAGCACTCGCAATACGACTCCACCTAAATATCCTCCAACCATATATTCTGCTGATAATTTTGCACCTTCAACCATTCCCTGCGCAAAACGACCACTATGCTTAATCTCATATTTACTATCTAATGCCTCTTGGTAGAATTCGATAGCACTTCTACGAGAGTCTGTTGTAGGTAGAGCCTCCAGTTCTTTTATTTTTTGATGATATTCTATAATCTCTCTATCAATCAAGCTTTTATCAGGGTGTAGATTATCTGCATCTGTCCACCCCCCCAACATTGAATACCGCTCATGAAGCTTTTTCATCTCGGGCAACCCCTCCATGGCCGCTGCATTCTCAGCATCACCCTTATTTGGATCATATACAGACAATGCTCTATCAAGCTGCTCTTTTTCAGGATCCGTCATTTGATTTAAAACGCGATCAAAGTCTGTGATAGCTTGCATGGTTTGCTCATCAATCTCAAAGGATTCATAAGCACCTCCCCCCAACGGATCCACATGTTGTGGGGCACTTGCTGCAGCAGCTGCGGCTGCTCCTGCTGCGGGTTGTGCTGCTCTTTGTGCGGCGTCACGATCTAACATGTCCTGCAATTCGTCTCGCTCATCAGGGGTTAACGTTCCCACTCGCTGTTTAGACCTCAACAGCTCTTTTCTTTTTTCTTCTACTTTCTCCTTTGCTATTCTTTCTTCGACCAGCTGGTTAGCTTCCGCCTTCCTTCGATCAACCTCTGCCTGTTGTCGGGTATGGCGTTCTGCTGCTTCTCGATCTAGAATCGGTTGCAACTCTTCCGCTTCCTCCGGTGTCAGAGTTCGGGCTTTCCGCTTCTCTAACAGTTCTGCTTTTCGACGTTCAGCAGCTTTTTCCAACTCCTCTTTACTGTGTAGCAGCTGTTTCAGTTCTTCTTCGTCTAGCTCTCTTTGTGATGCTTTTGCTTCAAGCTCTTGAAACGTTCTCTTGTGCCAAGCATATGTTCGTCCTTCGTGTCCAGGCACGATTCCACTGGGGACGTCCATATGAACGGGAACATCTCCTACCTGCATCCCAATACTTCCTATCGCCGTCGTTCCTGTGGGCGCGGCATCTCCTAAGGTTGTATTATTCACCGTTGCAGTAATATTCGTTCGATTGTCATATTGAACCGCCGGTATGTCCAGATCTATCCAATCATCAACTTTGATTCCAGGCACGTCAAACACACAAAGTCCTCCGTTTAAGCGTACCATACCGCCCATGCTTATACTCACAGATAGTGATTTGATATTATCCATCACTCCACTGCTCATCGCTGATGGGCTCAAGGGGAACGTTATCCCGGCCCCTCCTCCGCTCTGATCTCCTGTATCTACCTTATGATGCAACACCAGTTTCCGTATCCGTCCAAGTCCAAAGCTTGCACGTATCACCCCACCATACATGTGCAGCTCATCCACTTCTCCCACAAACAGGAAATTAAAGTGGTAATACACAGGGCGATACACCACCGATTGTTCTCGTCCCCATTCTCCATGAACCGATGCTGTCAGCTTTACGGGATTAACAGAAAACCCGCCTGATTCGTGCCGTGACTGCGTCCCTTCTTTCACGCCCCCAACATGGATCTGTTTCGCTCTCCAGTCCCCCAAAAAGCTCTGCATTGCTGTCCCTGTTATGTTTAATAGGGATCCCGCTCTCATTTTCAAGCTAAATAATGCTTTTATTTCTCCGGGCACCTGTATTTTTTTCTTACTATAGTTTTTATAAAAACTAAGTCCTATGCTGTAAGCCTCATCTTTGATCCCATTAAAGCCGTTTTGGAAGAACTTCAAAAACCCATGTTCTTTAATAGACTTCATTGCCTCATACATTTTAAAACCTTCAAGCACTCCTTGTGTGATGGTCATTGCGGCTCCAACTCCGACCAAAGAGTGTTTTTGATTACCTAACCGAGCAAGGTTCACAATACTCTCACTCATCCCTGAGAAATTTGCCGTAACCACACCCGCAAAGGGTCGCACCACATCCCATATTTTCTTAGGTAAATCAGTAGGCCTTTCCTCTTGAACAGCGGTTGCCCACAATTGCATTTCTCGCAGAGGTGTATCCTCAATTGCTTTTGTAATCTCTTCTTGCAACCAGTATTCAACGATTGCGGAAAAGACGGCCGTTAAAGCTCCCATACTTTGAGCAATAGCTTTATTCCGATCGGCTTCTGCGACCTGCTCAGCGCTTGCAACGGCTTCTTTGCTACCAGAATTAATTAGATTACAAATCGCTTGACCTAATCCACCAAAGAAATTGATCGACCATCCTTCAGAATCTGTTTCTTCCATTGTGTCTACCGCAGAAAGATCTATTTTTCCACCCGCACTAATCTCAGCAAATACAGTGGCTAAATCAATCGCTTTCCCCGTCACATTGCCCATTGCACGTATTATCGCTGTGCCTTGCCTAAGGGCTCTTGCATCCTTATGGGTCAATAGTAACTGCCGGTGTTGTTCTGTGGATCGTCCCAACACATCGGCTAAAATCGCTTCCAGTATTTGGGGATTCGACAACACCTTTTCCAAGGTCACAGCATTCGGTATATTTGATATTTTCGTTGCTTTTACAGCTTGACCTCGCACCGTTGTCGTATTTCTTGAAAATACTCCCCGGTCATCAACTTGATGATATGTATCTGTCAGCAACGGTCCCATTAGAACATTTCCACCCGCCAACAAAACAACAGGAGATTCTTGGTTGCCAATGTGGGCGCCACTTACATTAACATCTCCGTCTTTACTGTAAATAATGATACCCCTGTGTCCATCATCCAACGTAAGACGCTCTTTGTAACTGATGTCTTTAGTCGTTGTTGTTTTTGACCCCAACCATAAAAACCCAGCACTTTCAGTTTTTCTTCGCCAAGTTTCAATAACCAATGGGCTTAATCTTATTCCTTTGTCAGCCATCAAAATAACCTGCTGCCCAAGCAGTTTGACCCCAGGATGGAGTAATAACTCACCATCTTTAACATGTAAAATAGTACGCCTGCGTCCACCAATCACTGAAACCGTATTGGCATCTTGAGGACCAAGTTCTAGAACCCCAGAATGAACGGTAATAATTAAATCGTTTTGCGCTTCAATTACCCCAAATAAAGATGATCCATTTTGACTGGTCAGGTGCAAGTTATTACCAACTTTTAAGCCTTTAAAGTCACTTCCCCAATAGCGTCGCGTTGCATCAGAAACTGAAATACGAGCCAAATCAACCCATCGTCCATCGATTAGGGTACGCTCAGCATAAAAACGATCCCCGCCCTCTAAAAACCGCGACATTTCTTCTGGTCTAAGTTCTAAAGGTTCTAACCCCTCTCTAGCTATTTGATCTACAACAGGTTGTCGAGCTCTTACAATACGTTGAGCTTCAGGTACGGAAATCAGCTCATGATGTAACCCTGTAATTTCTTTTATATCGGCTTTGAACTCACGCATTAATTCTGATTCATCAAGCATCTGTTCTAACTTAGCTAAATCTACCGGGCTAGAGTCATCCACCAATAGCGGTCTAGAATCCCCCTGTTGAATCAACGACATAATCGCCATTAAGGTTTGTCGAGCAAGTCCAACCTCCTGAACAAGCAGGGAGACTTTTAGGGGGCCTAAACGACCTCCTGCGGCCTGTACCGTAGCTAATACACTTTCTTGCGCAGTTAATGCAAAATCCTCACCCATATTTCTAGCATCTCTATTTAAGTAGGGAATCCCAACAGCATGTAACATTTCGGTTTGAACATGTAACATGGCCGCGGGTGAAACCCCTTGACCGCCCAGCGATCCACTAGGTGCACCGGCAGAAAAAAGAGTAACCATATTTCGTGGAACCCCGGCATATGTGGCAGCAATACTTTGAGCCGACACGCCCATTCGACCTAAACCATCCACTAATGCCTGAGATAGCTCTAGGACATGTATTTCTATCCGTGGAGCACCATCTTGAGAATACGCAATCCTGGGATCTATTATTAACGGGGTAAGCTGTGCAAGAATCTTTCCTCTAACAACTATCATCTTAAACCCTTCAACCTGCGCCCCTAAAAGAACTAATGCGTCTGATTGTGTTGGATCACCCAAAACTTCTGGCTTTTTTTCTCTTAGGTCAAATCTTGAATTTTTTACTCTTAGTTTGAAATCATCTGCCCTAACGCGTGTTTTGAAAGCAGGATCATCAAGAGCACCAGGAAGATTCATGATCTTTTCTGCATCTCCAACATCCAAATCTACGACACCGCTTTGAACAATTAAATCAGATGCGATAATATCTAGACGCTCTAATCTCCTACCTTCAGGACTATGGATATTACGACCCACTATCAAGCGTGACCCACGACCATCACCACGTAGAACAGAATAAGTATTCATTTTTGTACGATCAATCGAAGAGGGCTCTTGACGTGTTGTTACCCATGAGGTTTCAGCAGGCGGACGCACAGGACACAATATAAAAAAGCCACTATACTCAGACCAAACCGTTCCACTATCGCCTTGATGAAATATAATACTTCCATCAACCCATCCATTGCTGCCATGCATTGCAAAATAACGTTGTATCTTTAAATCACCGGTGATTTTGAAATTAGGCCGACCCCATTCTTTTTGACTGCTTTCAAAATTCCATACATCTAAAGTACCCAGTGTCGCTTTTCCATGGTTCAAGAATTTCTGCGCAACATAGTTATCACCACCCGTAGATATCAACGTGCCACGATTGCGCAGGCTATTAATACGCATACCACCTCGAACATCTAACGTTGCGCTAGGATCGATGATTA